>JBATMK010000228.1:0-40687 GCA_049289815.1 Flavobacteriales bacterium | reverse complement strand
TCCAACACCTTCTTGCGTCGCTCCCCATGGATGCGCATGCCGAAGGCAACGTTGTCGAAGATGCTCATGGGCAGTGGCGTAGGCCGCTGGCTCAACAGACCCATCTTCTTCCGCAGGTTGATCACATCGGCGCCACGTGCATAGATGTCCTCTCCATCCACGAGCACTTCGCCTTCGATCCGTATGCCCTCGGTGTTGTCGATGAGGCGGTTGAGCGTGCGCAGCAACGTGGTCTTGCCACAGCCCGAAGGCCCGATGATCGCCGTGAGCTTGCGGTCGGGGAATTCCACCGACACGTTCTTCAGCACGGCATGATCGCCGTAGCTCACATTGAGGCTACGGACGCTTACGGCGGAGGGGTTCTTCGTGGTCATCAGATCACGTTTTTGGAGAAGCGTTTCACGAGTGTGCGGCCCAACAAACTGATGAGCAGCACGATGGCGGTGAGCACCAATGCTGCGGCATAAGCGCGGTCGCGCACTTCGGGCACCGGCGAACTGAGTTGGAAGAAGATGGCCAACGGCAAGGTTGCAGCCGGATCAGCGAGCGACTGCGGGATATTGTCGGTGAAGCCCGCGGTGAACATGACGGAAGCTGCGTCGCCGATGGCCCTACCGAAACCCATGAGCATGGCTGTGGCCAGGCCGGGCAATCCTTGTCGCACCACGACTTTCCAAGCCGTTTCCCAATGTGTGGCTCCCATGGCGAAGGAGGCTTCCTTCAGTTCAGGGCGCACCGCGCGCAGCACTTCATCCATGGTGCGCGCTACGATCGGCAATACAAGCAGACCAACGACCACGATACCGGCCAACAGGCTCACCTTCATGCCCAACAACAACATGAGCACGAAGCCGAACGCCCCGTACACGATGCTCGGCACCCCGAACAACACGTCCAGGGATGTGCGGATAACGCTCGCCGAGCGCGAGCCCGACCGTGCATATACGTTCAGGTAAAGGGCCACCGGCAGCCCGATCAGCGTCCCGAACAGCGTAGCACCGATGGCCAGGTAGAACGAACCCACGATCGCGTTCAGGATGCCACCATCCTTGCCCAGATAGTACCCGCCCTGCGGGGTGCTCGAGATCATCTCCCAACTCAGCGAGGACCAACCTTTCGTAAGGATGGTGAGCACGATGGCCACGAGGCTCGCGAAAACGATCAAGGCGGCGGAACGCATCATCCAGAGCGCACCATGTTCCTTCAGCATCCTGTTGCTCATGATCCGGTGATGTTCAGGCGGAGCGGAGCTCCATGCGTTTCAATACCCGCCGGGCGTACAGGTTGAAGCCGAGCACGATCACCAGCAGCAACAATGCGGCGAACATCAGTGCACTGTCGTACATCGGAATGCTCATCATCTCGCCGTAGTTGTTGGCGATCAATGCAGGGATCGGGTACCCGGCTTCAAGCGGATGCGCGGGTATCTGCACCGTATTGCCTACCACCATCAGCACGGCGATCGTTTCGCCGAAGGCGCGCGAGAAACCCAGTATGCAGGCCGCCCAGATCCCGGGCATCGCTTTGCGCACGATCACTTGCCGGGTAGTTTCCCATCTGGTCGCCCCCAATGCCAGACCGGCATCGCGCAATCCGGATGGAACGGTGCGCATCACTTCGTACACCACTTGGGTGAGCAACGGGAACACCATCACAGAGAGCACAAGGCCCCCGGAGAGCACCGTGTACCCGGTGGATGAGTAGTTGAACCATGGCGCCACGGTATCGCGCACGAACGGCACGATCAACACCACGCCCCAGATGCCGAAGATCACCGATGGAATGCCGCCAAGAATATCCAGCACCGGCGCAGCGAAACGCTGCACACCCTTGCCGGCATACTCCGCAAGGTACACGCCCGTCAGCACCCCGAAGGGGATGGCGACAATGATGGCGATGAGCGTCACTTCTACCGTTCCGATGATGAACGGAAGGAATCCGAAGGATCCTTTCATCGGTTTCCATTCCGATGAGGTGAGCAGGTCAAGTAACGGTACCTGCGCCAGCACGGGTGCGGATTTTATTGCCAGACCGGCAGCAATGGCCACCAAGAGAAAAGGAGCCGACCAAGCGAGCACGCCCACGACATACCGCATCACCGTGTCGAGAGCAAGCCGGCGTCCAGCGTTCGGGCGCTTGCCCTTTACAGTGCGAGCGGCGACCGTTCGCGGCGGGAGCACCGTTGCCTCAACGGACATGATGGGGGCCAAGTCGCGCGCGCTCATGGATCACATCGCCGAAGCGGCGCCGGTATCCTTCAGCTTCACGCGTTGCTCGTTGATCACGCTCTCCGGCAGCGGCACGTAGCCGTTCTCCTGAACGAACACCTGCCCGTCGTTGAGCACCCAATTGAGGAAGGCCACCAACAAGGGATCCGTGGGTTTGTGCAGCGAAGCGAAGTACAGTGGACGGGCAGGGGGCGAAGGGTACTTGCCTTCTACGATCGCCTTGTTCAGCTGGTCGAGGTCTGCATAGAAGTTCTCCTCCGGTTCGATGGCACCGCTACCGTTCACATCGATGGGTGCGACTGCTAGCGTCGGGTGCGGTTTCCGCGTGTGGATGTCATAGACGTAGTTCACATTGTTGAAACCGATCGCCAGCGGGTCCTTTCCCACCGCCTCGGCAAGGCCTGGATCACCGAACACACCCACGCCTTTCAGATCCTCTTGGGCACCACCCAGGTACTTGGCCCATGTTTCCGGTGCGCCGGCAGCATCGCTGCGGGTGTGCACCGAGATGACTTCAGCACCGGGTCCCCCGGTCAGGTCGCCCCAGGTCTTGGCCTTGCCCGTGATCCAGACGGCAATGAGATCATCTTTTGTAAGTCCCTTCGCCTGCAACTCGGCCAAGTGCGGGTTCGCTGGATTGATCGTGGGCAGCACAGCGTCCTTCGCCACAGCGAAACCGAAGGCACCCTTCGTCACTTCCTCCGCATTGATCTCGCGACTTATCATTCCCAGTTGCACGTTGCCGGAGAGCAGATCGGTCATGCCTTTGCCGGCACCGCCGCCTTGCACATCGAAGCGCACTTCGGGGTGCAGCTTCTTGAACTCCTCGCCCCACTTCACGGCCAGTGGGTATAAGGCAAAGGCCCCTGAGATGGAGATGGTGCCGGACAACGTCGTGCCAAGCTCTACCTTGTTTTCCGGTGCAGGTGCAGTGCACGAAGTGAGCAGGACTGCGATCGATGAACAAGGAAAGGGTGATGCGTAGCGCATGTTGCGTTGATTGATGGTTCAGGATGGGTCGGAACTACAGGTTCAGCCTTTGGGTGCCTCAGCCCCCGGTTTCTTCTTCTCCAGGCTGATCTTGTGATTGATCGCCAGGCGGAAAATGTTCCGGTTGAAATAGTCATCCCCGGAAGGCTGCTCCTGGAACCAATTCAGGTAACCCACTTCAATGGACAGATCCGGCGTTGCCGAATAGCTGATGCCGGCATAGATGCGGTTCTGGTCGAAGGTGTTCATCACCACCTGCTCACCGGCGTTCAAATGGATCTCGTCGTTCACCCGGAGCGTAAGGCGGTCCAACTTCTTGTCGGCGCTCTTCAACAGAGGAACATCGATGCCCAGGCGATACCTGAACCGGAAATTGCGGAAGCTGTATCCATCGCGCAGCTCGCCGTTCTGAACATGATGGAAGAATCGCGCCTCGGCCTTGTAGCGATGATTGATCTTGAAGAAGCGGACCTTCTGCTTCTGCGACACTTCCAGATGTGGGCGCAGCTCTGGTACCACCAAGTCGCTGGTCGAGTTGGGGTCGTTGGGGCTCTGCCAGAATATGCATCCACCCAAACCCACGTCCCAGCCTTGTCCCAACGTGTATTGGACCTTGGTACGCACCAGGAATTGGTGCTGCGCGGAAGGGTTTATGAAGCGACGTTCCTGGATATCGGTCGCCAAGGCCCACTTCGGGCTGAAGGTGAGCGTGTTGTTGTATACGAACCACACCAATTGCTGGTTGGTCTTCGTCTTGCCCTCCTGGGCCTGGGCCGAGCTCCAGGAAAGGAGCAACGCGAGCGTTACGAGGTGGAGTGGTCGATGCTGCATGAGGTTGCTTTGCTGGTCCAGGATCTATATGGATATTATCCTATATGTCTGATAGGATATTCGCAAACATACGGCACTCCTTCTTTCGCATGCAAGTGCCCCCCTCCCGAACGAAGGGGTGGACCGGAGCACTGGCCTGTGGGAACACAGTACCAGCGTTACTTCGCGGCATGAACGTCCGTTCGTCCTTCCTGCCCAACTTTTTCGGATCGGTGCTGGTGGCCAGCTGCAGCACGTCACCTTCGGCGCACCTTACGGATGACATCGATAGGGTGAACGAGGCACTGACGGATACCGTTCTATCCTCGGCCGACCAGTTGATCAACAAATACGAGCATCTAAGGACCATGGCCTGTGCCGAGGGCCGACTCTTGGGCGACAGCGTCAACCTGCTTTACGAGCGTGCCAGCGAACGGATGTTCGCCTTGGACGAGCAGCTCACCGGACCAGCCCTGGTCGACGGGGACCCCGTGCTTTTGGCGTTCAAGGAGCACGGCGTCGGGAGCCAGGCGTTCAACTCCACACTCGAACTCTATGCACTGATGGAGCAAGTAACCACGGACGACAGTGCGCGGGTTATGATCCAGAAGATCGCACAACCGTTGCGCACGGCTGGCGATATCGCCACATGGTACCAGCGCGACTTCCTCCAAGTTCCGGCACCGGCCATCACGGCCATGCTCGAGAAGACGGTGGCCGACATGGGTCAGGCAAAACGTTGGTGCGCCGCCTCCCTGCTCAAGCCATGTAACGAACGCTGATCCTCCGCCCATGAGCCAAAGCAGTCGCCTTGGGTATGGGTATGGGTCGGTCGTTCACGGTAGGTTGGTCGGCAGCCTGTTCCATCATCCCATCATCACCCCGTCGCGGCGTGGATCACCGACTCACGCAGCTTCTCCACCTTCGGCAGGTCGCGCGGCTGAAAGCCGGTGAGTTCGATGGTAATGCCTTGCTCGCCGGCACGAACAGTTTCATCGTGAATGATCTCGCGCACGTCAGGATCGAGGTCCACGGTGCGACTTGCGTCAATGATCACGTGCGATCCGCGTGGCAGCGCCGCCAGCGTGCGCATGATGCTGGCCTTGTTCAGAAAGGTCACGTCCTCGCTGAGCTCGATGCGGATGGGGTCGCCCGCCCTGTGCTTACGGGCATCGAAATGGAAGGGCGTCCTGAAGTTGTTGCGTAGCAGGAAGAAGATGCCTACGGCCATGCCGACCATCACACCCTTCAACAGATCGATGAAGACCACTCCGAGAACCGTGGCTATGAACGGAACGAAGTTGTACCAGCCTTGGGCGTGCATCTGCTTGAAGAGAGAAGGCCGTGCGAGTTTCCACCCCGTGATGAGCAGGATGCCGGCAAGGCTGGCGAGCGGGATACGGTTCATCAGTCCGGGGATCAGGAGCACGCTGAGCAGGATGAGCACACCATGGAGGATGGCGCTCAATTTGGTGCGCGCGCCACCCTGGACGTTCGCCGAACTACGCACGATGACCTGCGTGATGGGCAGGCCGCCGATGACCCCACTGATGAGGTTGCCCAGTCCCTGCGCACGCAGTTCGCGATCGGTCGGCGTTATGCGCTTTTCGGGATCCATCTTATCGGTGGCTTCCACGCATAGCAACGTCTCCAGGCTGGCCACCACGGCCAGCGTAAGTGCCACGGTCCATACATGGGGGTCGCCCAGGCCCGACCAGTCAGGGAAGAAGAGCACCCCGGCGAAACCCGTTGAGAGGTCGGGCAGTTGCACAAAGTGCTCCTTGTTCACCCCTCCATAAGCACCGTTGGCCAGGGCGGCGGCCAGCAGCGATCCGGCCACCACCGCCATCAGTGGACCGGGGATCATCGCCAGCACCGCGCGCCGTTTGATGAATGGCCGCTCCCACAGCAGCATCAACGCGATGCCCACCATCGTGACCGCCACCGCAGCGGGTGAGACCGCCGCCAGCATCCGGATCAATTCGCTGAAGGTGTTCTCCGAGTCGGCTTGCAAGAAGGTGAGGTCGCCCTCGTGGTCCTTGTCGTAGCCCACCGCATGTGGCAGTTGCTTCAGAAAGATGATCACACCGATACCGGCAAGCATCCCCTTGATCACGCTGCTGGGGAAATAGTACGCTATGACGCCAGCGCGGGCGATGCCCAACACCAGTTGCATCGCTCCGGCCAGCACTACTGCGGTAAGGAAGAGCTGAAAGGAACCGAGTTGGGTGATCGAGGCAAGGACGATCGCGGCCAGCCCTGCAGCCGGGCCGCTTACGCCCAATGATGAACCACTGGCAATGCCCACCACGATGCCTCCGATCACGCCGGCGATCAACCCGGAGAACAAGGGTGCACCGCTGGCCAGGGCGATCCCCAGGCAGAGTGGCACGGCCACCAGAAAGACAACGATGGACGCCGGCAGATCGGACTTCCACTGGGGTTTCATGTTATCGAACGCATTTTGTGTTGTGTTCACGCCGTCACCGTTCCGGCTTCCAGAGCGTGGTGATCGCGGGTAACGCGCAGGTCCTTGATCATTCCGTTGTCCAAGCTGTACACCCAGCCGTGCACGCGCACTTTCCGGCCGCGTGCCCACGCATCGCGCAGGACCATGGTGCGGCTCAAGGCAAAAACCTGTTCGGCCACGTTCAGCTCCACCAACTTGTCGAAGCGCTCCTGTCCTTTTGAGGTCCGTGGCAACTCATCCTCGTGGATGCGGGCGACATCGCGGATGTGACGGACCCAGTTGGCGGCCAGGCCGTCGAACTCGGGGCCCATGGCCGCCTGCACTCCGCCGCAGCCGTAGTGCCCGCACACGATGATGTGATCGATGCCCAAGGCGTTGACCCCGTAATCCACCACGCTCAACAAATTCAGATCCGTATGCACCACCATATTGGCGATGTTGCGGTGAATGAACAGATCACCGGGCACGGTGCCAGTGATGATGTTCGGTGGTACACGGCTATCCGAGCAACCGATCCACAGTGCGAACGGTTTCTGGTGCTTGGCCAGTTCGGTGAAGAGTTCCGGGTTCTCGCGGTGCATGCGCGTGCTCCATTCCACGTTCCGTTGGAGCAAGGTCAAGTGCAGGTTGTCGGGGTCGGCGAATCCATGCACGTCCACTTTCTTCTTGACGGGGATCGCTTCCGTCACCCGTATCCCTTCCAGCACAGCTGCCGGGCGACGTGCGCTCATCGCTGCCAGGTACGCGATGTAAATACCGATGGCGGTAAGCACCGCGGTCATGAAGCCGAACAAGGGAACCATTGCTGCGGTGTAAATGAGCAGCCCCATGTGCAAGTGCTCGCGGGTTTTCCAGACCTCCTTGATCTCCTTCACCTTCACCATGCCGGCCGCCACGTACAACAGGACCCCTCCGATGCACGCCATGGGCACCTGTTCCAACTGGCTTGCGAGGAACACGGCAAGCAGCAGTTTGAAACCGAACTTGGCGATCCCGGCCAATGGCGATACCGCGCCCAGCCGGATGTTGACCGCCGTGCGCGCCAAGGCCCCCGTGTGCGGGAACCCATTGAACAGCGGGGTGAAGATGTTCACCATGCCTTGTCCCCAGAGTTCCTTGTTCGCGTCGAACGGCTTGCCGGTGTTGTTCGCCATGCGATCGGCCATCCGCGAACAGAGCAGGCTTTCAATGGCGGCCACAATGAAAATGGCAAGGACGTAGTACGTCAGGTCGAAAAGGACCTTGTCGGTGAACTCGAACGGAATATGCGGCGGGGTGAACACACCAAGGTCCGTCGGGATGCTACCGTACTTGTCCTTGATCAGCACCAGACCCTTGTCACTCCAGAACGTGGCTGCGGCCAGGTAACCGAAAGCCAGTGCGATGAGCGGACCGGGAATGAAAGAGGAAACCTTCAATAGCACCCTGCATAGCAGGAAGGTGCCAAGAGCCACGGCCACCGCAAAAATGTTCGCCTCGTGGATGTACTCGACACTGTGCCGCACCTGCTCCACAATACCGTAACCCAGCTTGTGTGTAAAACCAAGTATCTCACCCAACTGGGAAAAGGCGATGACGATCGCGATGCCGATGGTGAACCCGACAACGATGCTGTGCGGCACCTTCTCCACGATCTTGCCGAGCCTCAGCAGACCGAACACCATCAGCAGCACGCCGGCGAGCAGCGATGCCAGCACGAGGAAACCGTGATCGTAAGTGGCCATCAAGCCACCGATCACCGGTATGAATGCCGCGGTCGGTCCATACACTTGGTACTTCGATCCGCCGAAAAGGGCACCCAGCAAACCGGCTACCGCGCCGCCGACGATGCCTTGTTCAGGGCGCAGGCCGGAGGCCATGGCAAACCCCATTGCCAGCGGAATGGCCACCATTGCCACAATGAGGCCGGCCGTGAGGTCCTTGATGATGTTGACGCGGAAATTCCCGCGTTTGAGGTCTTCGAACCGGCCGTCCGCCGGGTTGAGATAGTACTTGAGTGTTTCGATTAAGGTCTTCGATGAGGCCATGTTGAGCTTTCTTGATGAGGTTGATCCAGAGCGCACCACCCCAAGGGCGGCAGGCACACCACGAAAGCGCTGGCACCGGCGCTGACGCCGGTAGCACGAACGCTTTACTGTAGGAAAAGGGCTTTCACCGCGTCAAGCGCGGAAAATGGCTGGTGGTTCCCACCAGCGGATCAACAGCGATCGGGCGGCGGAGTGATCACATCGCGCACCGGATGCAGAAAGGCAAGATCGTTCTTCACTGCATGGTACCGCACACCAACGATGGGAGCAAGAGGTAGTCGAGCGCTGGTCGGAGCAAGCGTCTTGTGTATCTCCTCTTCCAGAACCTGCGGCAGTTTGGTGCCGCATTCCTCCACCATCTGCATGGCCACATCGCTCTGCGCCAACGGAGTGAGGAACAGCGAAGCACCCAACAAGAGCGCCAGAAGTCGCATCGTTAACCCGTGGAGATCACGGAGCAATGGACCGATAACACTGAGCAGGTTCATGAGCCCGGCAAAAATAGCACCACATGGTTGCTCCTTTGCTTGTGGATGCCAATGTTCGTGAACAGATCAGGCCTCGATCCCATCTTTCCCCGCAATGGCAGCCGCATCGGACCGGACCAAAGGCGGTCTCAGGCCACCTGCAGCGCGTGTTCCACTTTCTCCTTCAGCAGCGCGTGCTTCACAACTTCGATCATCTCGGTAACGTAGGTGAAGCGCATGCCCTTTGTGTAGCGCGCATCGATGTCCTCGATGTCCTTTCGGTTGTCCGCGCTGAGAATGATCTCCTTGATCCCGGCGCGCTTGGCAGCAAGGATCTTTTCCTTGATGCCGCCCACAGGCAGCACCTTGCCGCGCAGCGTGATCTCACCCGTCATGGCAACGGCCTTACGCACCTTCTGCTGGGTGAAAGCACTGGCGATGCTCGTGAGCATGGCGATGCCCGCTGAAGGTCCATCCTTCGGGGTGGCGCCTTCCGGAACGTGCAAGTGCACGTTCCAGCGCTTGAACACTTCCTGTTCGATGCCGATGATGTCGCTGTGCGATTTCAAATACTCGAGCGCGAGCATGGCGCTCTCCTTCATCACGTCGCCGAGGCTGCCTGTGAGGGTGAGTTTGCCTTCGCCTTTGGTGATGCTGGTTTCCAGGAAGAGGATGTCGCCACCTGTGGGTGTCCACGCGAGCCCGGTGACCACACCGGCCACGTCGTTGCCTTGGTACTTGTCCCGCGCGTGGCTTGGGCCGAAGATCTTGGCAAGTTCCTCCTTCTGGATGGTGACCTCGTGCTTCTGCCGCATACCGATCTGCTTGGCCCGGTAGCGCACGAGCTTGGCGATGCGTTTGTCCAGGGTGCGCACACCGCTCTCGTCCGTGTAGTCTTCCACGATCGCCTCCAGCAGGCCTGCACCGAATTTGATCTGCTTCGCCTTCACGTTGGTTTCCTTCAGTTGTTTGGGGATCAGGTGCCGCTTGGCGATCTCCAACTTTTCTTCGAGCGTGTATCCGTTCACCTCGATGATCTCCATACGATCGCGCAAGGCCGGATGGATGGTGCTGAGGCTGTTGGCCGTGGCCACGAACATCACGCGGCTCAGGTCGTATTCGATCTCCACGAAGTTGTCGTGGAAGTGGCTGTTCTGCTCCGGGTCGAGCACTTCGAGCAACGCACTGGCCGGATCGCCGTGGTGATCGCGGCCCACCTTGTCGATCTCGTCGAGCACGAACAGCGGGTTGCTGCTGCCCGCCTTCTTGAGGCTCTGGATCACCCGGCCTGGCATGGCACCGATGTAGGTCTTGCGATGACCACGGATCTCGGCTTCATCGTGCAAGCCGCCCAGGCTCATGCGCACATACTTGCGCCCCAGGGCCTCGGCCATGCTCTTGCCCAAGCTTGTCTTGCCCACCCCCGGCGGGCCGTACAGGCACACAATGGGCGCCCGCATATCGCCTTTCAACTTCAGTACGGCGAGGTGCTCGATGATCCGCTCCTTCACTTTGTCCAGGCCGAAGTGATCGCGGTCCAGGATCTTCTGCGCGTTCTTCAGGTCGAACTGGTCCTTGGTGTGGTCTCCCCATGGAAGCTCCAGCAACAACTGGACGTAGTTGTACTGAACACTGAATTCCGCACCGGCCGGGTTCATGCGTTGCAACTTGGCCAACTCCTTCTCGAAGGTCTCCCCCACTTTCTCCGTCCACTTCTTCTTCGACGCCTTCACGCGCATCTCGTCGATCTCCTGCTCGATGGGATTCCCGCCCAGCTCGTCCTGGATGGTCTTCATCTGCTGGTGCAGGAAATACTCGCGCTGCTGCTTATCCACCTCGGTGCGCACCTTGCTCTGGATCTCGTTCTTCATCTCCAGCATCTGCAACTCCTTGGTGAGGTAGGCCAGCAGCAGGTTCGCACGTTCGCGCAGGTCGGCCACTTCGAGCATCTTCTGCTTCTCGGCCACCTCCGCGTTCATGTTGCTGCTGATGAAATTCACCAGGAAGCTGGGCGAGTCGATGTTCTTGATCGCGAAACTCGCTTCGCTCGGGATGTTCGGACTGGCCTTGATGATGTTGATCGAGAGATCCTTCAACGAACTCACCAGCGCACCGAATTCCTTGTCGGTCTTGCCCGGACGTACTTCCGTGAATTCGTTCACCCGGGCCGTGAAGAACGGATCGGTCTTCACCACCTCCAGGATCTCGAAGCGTTTCTTCCCTTGTATGATGGCCGTGGTGCTGCCATCGGGCATGCGCAACATGCGGATGATGGTGGCTATGGTACCCACCCGGTTCAGGTCCTCGGGCCGTGGTTCCTCGATCTGCGGGTCTTTCTGGCTCACCACGCCCAGGGTCTTGGTGCCACGGTACACATCCTGGATCAAGCGGATGCTGCGATCGCGACCCACGGTGATCGGGATCACCACACCAGGGAACAGAACAGTATTGCGCAGTGGAAGGATGGGTAGCTCGGGCGGAGTGGTCTCCGCGTTCATCTGTTCCTCGTCCTCTGCAGTGATAAGGGGAATGAGTTCTGTCTCGTTCTCCAGGTCATCACCGCTGAAGAGGCGGGGTTCGGATGGCAGGCTATCGCGCATGGATCAGGTGTCAGGTTGGCAGCGGACAGCGCGCACATGGCTGGAAACTGCGAAGAATGCGTGCGGTTCCAACGATCGTGCCGTCGGAACCGGGCGGAAAGATCGGCAGCATCATGGGGCATGCCCCGACCGAATTATCCACAAGCGTGGGTTGCCCTTCTTAGCGCTGCGTTCTCGTAGCCGCGAAGACGTGCTCCAGTATCGCAGCCTCCTGCAAGGAGAGCTGCACGTGCCTACGTTCCATTACCCGGCGTGCAGTGTCCAAAGCCTTCGCCAGACCGTGTTCCTGGAACCCGTCGGCACCACCCCACGAGAAGCTTGGGATGTGCTTGGGTGGGAAGTCTCCACCGAACACGTTGGCACACACGCCCGCCACGGTGCCGGTATTGAACATGCTGTTGATGCCGCTCTTGCTGTGATCGCCCATGACCAAGCCACAGAACTGCTGGCCGGTGCCCACCATGGCGTTGTCCGCATAGCTCCATGCGCTCACTTCGCCGTACGTGTTCTTCAGGTTGCTCGTGTTGGTATCGGCGCCCAGGTTGCACCATTCGCCCAGCACGCTGTTGCCCAGGAAGCCGTCGTGGCCTTTGTTGCTGAACCCTTGCATAACACTGTTGCTCACCTCCCCGCCCACCCGGCATTCGGGGCCGAAGGATGAAGCACCGTAGATCTTCGCACCCATCTTCACCTGTGCGCGGTCGCCAAGGGCGAACGGTCCGCGGACCATGCTGCCTTCCATCACCTCGGCGTTCCTGCCGATATAAATAGGCCCGTTGCTGGTATTCAGGATACAGGCTTCCACAACAGCACCTTCCTCGAGGAAGATCAGCGACGGATCACCGATCACCGTGTTCTGCGTTCCCAGCCGCTGCGTGCGGCGACCCTCTGTGAGCAGCACGAAATCGTTGATGATCGCTTTGCCGCACTGCTGGAAAATGTGCCACGGCCGTTCGATCAAAACAGCCTCTCCAGCGAAAGCCACATGCGACAAGAACGACGGTACGCTCGACCAGTCGAGTGCACCGCTCCTGCCCTGCCCCGCTTCGCAGATCGCGAGCAGCTTCCCATCCTTCCTCAGTGCTTGTCCCGGTTCGAGGTCCAGCACCGCCCCGACCACATCGGGCGTTGGCAATAGGCCGCCGTGTATTTCGCGCACTACTTCACTGCGCACATCGGGGTATCTGGCGCTCAAGTAATGTTCTGTGCGATACCCCACCGGCAGTTCCGTCATGCGCCACCAGGCATCGGCCGTGGTGAGGATCCCGACCCGCAACCCGCCAACAGGCCGCGTGAACGTGAGTGGGAGCAGGTGCCGGTGAAGGCCGGCGTCGGAAAGAAGGATGCTCATTCAGGATGTGAAGATGTGAAGACGCCGGGATACCCGCTCATTTCCACATCCTCACATCTTCACATGCTCTTACTAAGCCAACCCGGTCAATGTGCAGATCCAGTAGACCAACCCTGCCAGCAGTGCACTCACGGGAATAGTGAGGATCCATGCCCACAAGAGCTGGATGGTAACACCCCATCGCACTGCACTCAAGCGCTTCACCGCGCCCACGCCGATGATGCTGCCTGTGATGGTGTGCGTCGTGCTGACCGGAATGCCCATCTGCTCCGTCAGATACAACGTCATGGCGCCCGAAGTCTCGGCGCAAACACCTTCCAAAGGCGTCACTTTCGTGATGCGCGTGCCCATCGTCTTCACGATCTTCCATCCACCGGTAAGTGTACCGAGCGCTATGGCCGTGTAGCACGCGAGCGGCACCCAATTGGGCATTTCCTTGATGTCTCCGATGACACCGTACGAGATCAGCGCCGCACTGATGATGCCCATGACCTTCTGCGCGTCGTTGCCCCCGTGCCCGATGCTGAACGCAGCACTGCTGACCAACTGCAGCCTCTTGAACATATTGGCCATGGTGTGCGCGGTGGGCTTTTTCACCTTCTCCACGTACAAATACACCAGAATGAAGAGCAGCGAACAGGCCATCAGCCCCCATTGGATGATGCTATTGTCCGCCTTGCCGAGATCCTTCGTGAGTTTGGCGGCGTCGGCTTTGGGATCCACGTTGGCGATGATGGCCGTGGCGACGCCTGCGGGCCCGAGCGCATCGAACCGGGCCAGGTACGGCTTGGCTGCCTCCACCTTGGCGAGCACCGCATCCACATCGGCTTGCTTGGCCGGATCCAACGCGGCCGCCTTCTTCTTGTCGTCGATCTTCCAATGCTTGGCGATGCCCTCCTTCAACTTGCCTTGCTCCAGGTGGTTGAAGTAGAAGAAGGTGGCAGTGGAGACCAGGATGATCATGCCCACGCGCGCCCAAGTGTTGCGCATGAGGGTGACCAACGTGATGAATATGCTGATGACCATGCCCACGAGAGGGGCCAGGAAAATGAACAGTACCGTATCGCGGATCTTGGTGCTCTCCACCACCTGGCCGAAGGTGAAGCCGTCCATGGTCATGAACGCATGTGCCACGGCCGCACCGGCAAATCCACCGATCAATGTGTGGCTGCTGCTGCTGGGGATCCCGTACCACCATGTGAGGAGGTTCCAGGTGATCGCGGCGATCAGACCACTGAGTATCACGGGCAGCGTGATGAAATCGGGCTGTACTGTTTTGCTGATGGTGTTGGCCACCGCATGGTCCTTGAAAATGAAGAACGCGATGAAGTTGAACGCCGCCGCCCACAGCACGGCCTGCAAGGGTGTAAGCACCTTGGTGCTCACGATCGTGGCGATGGAATTGGCCGCGTCGTGGAACCCGTTGATGTAATCGAACACCAACGCCAGCACGATGATGACGATGAGCAGGGTCATCGGCTCAGGCGTACTTGAGCATGATGGACTCGATCACGTTGGCCACGTCCTCGCATTTGTCCGTGGCCAGTTCAAGATCGCGGTACATCAACCGGTACTTCATCAACTTGATCGGGTCTTTCTCTTCCTTGAACAAACGCTGGATGCCGCGGTCGAACACTTTGTCGGCCTCGTTCTCCATGCTGTTGATCTTCACCACGAACTCGCTCGCCGCATTGCTCTTGTGCATATTGCGCAGATCACGCACGGCCATCTGCACGATGCGCGAACCCTCGTTCACCAAACGGGCCAGTTCAATGATGGTATCGTCGGTCTCACCTACATCATACAGTTCCAGGTTCTTGCCGCTGGCCAGGATGAAGTCGGCGATATCGTCCAACGCGGACGCCAGGGTGTGGATGTCTTCGCGGTCGATGGGCGTGATGAAGTTGCGCGCCAGATCGATGAAGATCGTGTGCGTGAGATCGTCATTGGCGTGTTCGGCCTGTTCAAGCCGCTCGAGGATCGCATCGCGCTGCGCACCGGGGCCGGTGGCCACTATGGCCATCAGGTCTTCGCTCATCTTCAGCACGTTCGCCGCGCTGGCCTCGAAGTGGTAGAAGAAGATGCGATCCTTCGGCTTGAAGATCTTGAAGAACTCTCCTATCATGGTGCTCCCGGTTTTGCGGCGCGAAACTACCCGGGGCCTTCTGGCGCCTTGCCGATGGGCAGCTTGGTAACGATCACTTAACATGGATCTTTCTTTCCGATAGCCTTATGGCGAAGCTCTCGGTGAAGCCACATGTGGGCGCCCCCTTGGTTAACATTGACAACCTCAACGAGGACCATGATCTACGCTTTCAATGGCATCACGCCCGTGGTGCACCCCACCGCTTTCATTCATCCGCAAGCCGTTGTCACCGGTCATGTCACCATCGGAAAGCACGTGTACATCGGGCCGGGTGCAGCGCTCCGCGGCGACTGGGGTGCCATCGTGGTGGAGGATGGATGCAACGTCCAGGAGAACTGCACGGTGCACATGTTCCCCGGCATAACGGTGTGGCTGAAGGAAGCCGCGCATATCGGTCATGGTGCCATCATCCACGGCGCCACCGTCGGGCGCAATTGCTTGGTGGGCATGAACGCCGTTCTCATGGACAACGTGATCCTCGGTGATGAATGCATCGTTGGTGCCTTGGCCTTCCTGCCGGCCGACAGTGTTTGGGAACGCCGCAAGGTGATCGTGGGCAACCCTGCCAAAGCGGTGAAGGATGTGAGCGACGGCATGATCGCCTGGAAAACCGAAGGCACCACCCTTTACCAGCAGTTACCCTCACAATTGCAGGCCACGCTCACAGCATGCGAGCCTCTTCGGGAGGTACCGGTTGACCGTCCGGACCTCACGGCGGTATACAAGACCTGGAAGCAAACGCGCTGAGAACTAGTCCTTGTCGCCGTCCTGCTCCATGTGCATGACGTGCAGGAAGCGGTGCACCAATGGCGCAAGGAGAACCGCCACCGTGGTGAGCAATGCTATGCCGCTGTACAGCGCGTACAACGAAGCGAACAGCTTGGCCCGATCGTTCGGCAACTCCCCCATCGGGCCCATGCCGGCCAGGATCATGCTCGCGTTCAGGAAAGCGTCGATGGTGGCAAAGCCTGCATAATGCGAGTATCCCCAGGTGCCCACAGCCAGCGACAGCCCGATGATGAGCAGCGCCGCCAACAAGAACTTCAGTTGCCGGAAGGCGTACTCACGCGCACTCAACAACGGTTTCTTCCTGTGCTCGAACATGCTTCCAAAGTAGCCGCCCCATCAACATCCAGCAGTTCACCGCGCCCGATCATTGCCCCGATGCGCCCATGCCCCACCCCTCCAACTTCGCGGATCATCACTTGATCCATGCGCGGACTGTCCTCCATCCTTCTGCTCGCCGCAAGCAATATGTTCATGACGCTTGCTTGGTACGGGCATCTCAAATTCCGGGAGTGGCATTGGGCCAAACAGCTCGGGCTGTTCAGCATCATCCTGCTCAGTTGGGGAATTGCCTTTTTCGAGTACTGTCTGCAAGTACCAGCCAACCGTCTCGGCCATGTGGATCACGGCGGACCCTACACATTGGTGCAGTTGAAGGTGATCCAGGAAGTGATCACATTGGTGGTGTTCGCTGGTTTCATGATGGTGTTCTTCAAGCAGGAGCAACTGCGCTGGAACCATGCACTGGCCGGTGTATTCCTGATCGCCGCCGTGTGGTTGGTGTTCAAGAAGTGACCGATAACAACAACGCGGCACCTTTCGGCACCGCGTTGCGCAGCACTCCGACCTACCCTGTCCTTACACCGCTCCCACGGTTGTTGTGGTGGTACGGAGCGCATACCCAAGACCGGCCAGCACGGCACTGATGCCCAGCACCAGTTTCCACCCCGTTCCATTGCCACCATCGCCGTCGCCGGGTATGGGCACGATGTCCAAACCATTGCGACGTTGGGGACTGAGTTTGCCGCGCACCTCGTTCATGTAGTCGCGGTTCGTGCTCAGGTCCCAGCCGGTCAACGCATACAGTTCATCCATCTCGCGCACCCGACGGTAGTAGAGCTCTTCCAGATAGTCCTGCCCTGCTTGACAGGTCAGGTCGCCTTGGGCGGGATGGGTCAGGATGTAACGCGCTTGGAACTGCTCCGTGTTGGGTGTCACTTGGAACATCAGGTCCTGCGGGAACTTGTCCCTGCCATAGCGCACGTGCAGCCGCGTGAAGAACACCGACTGGCCATTACCGCCGTTCGCTCCGCCGATCCAATCCACACCAGCATCAACGAACTCACGATCCACCGGCGGCGGACCCACGCACGGATCGCACTTCATACCGCCCCAACTCGGCGTTACGTTCCATGCGTATTCCAGGAACACGGCGTTGCGGCCTTCGCGCTTCCAAGTGCGTGCGAAAAGGTCCTTGTACATCGGGCCGAACTTCTGCTGGGCGAACAGCGGGATGTTGCGGTCGGTCGGCACTTTCACGGTGCGGTAGTTCACACATTCCACACGGCCTGTACGGGTGAAGGCGTACACGATCATGTCCTGCTGGCCTTGGCTGTTGGCCATGCCCAGGCGGATGGGCAGCATGAATTTCTCATGGTCGAACCGGATCTGGATCGGGCGCAGGTACTCGCCATTGGCCAGTGGTTGGTCGAGGTCCACCTTCACCACGAAGAATTTGAGGTTGCTCTTGATGTACGGGTCGAGCACCTCGTGTGCGGTAGGCGGGATCTTGTAGCCATTGGCGATCAACCAGTCCTTCAGTCCGGTGCTTTGCGTGGCGCTCAACAATAGGATGTCGTACTCGCCAACGGTGTACTGCGCCTCGATCGTCACACCATGGTCCTCGTCCTTTTCCCTTTCCGCCATGCTGTATTTCGCGGTGGCACCGGCAGCTGCCTTGTCGAGGCTCATCTCCTCGTTGGCATACTCCCAGCGCATGCATGGGTTCTGGTCCCAGTACTCCACCAGGCGAGGGCTGCTGTAGGCATCGAGTTTCTGGAAGATGTTGCGGTCCACGACACGGATGTCGCTCTCCTGCAACACCACGGGCACAGGCACCACCATGGCGAAGTCGCGCACGTTGCCCTTGAAATCGTTGCTCATGGTGATGATGGTGCGCAGCCCGTCGCGCACCAGGATCACTTCGCTGCGATCGTTGAACAATGCGGCATCGGCCTTGGCCACGTAGAAGCCGCAGAACGCATGGGCGTTGTGGGCGATGGTGATCAGGAACCCAGCGAGAAGAAGTGCGTGTTTCATGGTCGTTCGTTCGTTGTTGTTGCTATCGGTGGAAGGCTCGGCCGGACCCACTGGAAGCGTTCGCCTTTCCAGATCAGGTCGATGAGCGGGGTTGATGCACTGATGAAGAAGAGCGCCCATACAGGAGCTGCGTTCACGAAGAACTTCCAGCCCAACAGGAAGGCGAGCACGGCGACGGCCATGCTCCAACCGATGCGCGCCCGTGGTGCGCTCGGCGTGGTCACCGGATCGGTGATCATGAAGAACGTGAAGAGCAGCAGCGATCCGTTGGTGAGCTGGTGCAACCACACGTCGGCACCCCAGCCCAGGTAAAGCACCGTGCGCGCGAAGTGCAATGCCGCGAACGTTCCGAGGAAGGCAAGGCTCGTATCGATGCGCCCCACGCGCAGCACCACCATCAACCCCGCCGCGCCGACCAGGAACACGAGCGCCTCGCCGCTGCCCCATTGTCCCGGGCTCACCCACGCGTCGCCGGTGAGCAGCATGGCCAGCACAAGTCCGATGTTGGCCGGATTGAAGACGTGCTTGCCCTTCACCCGCACCACGAACTTGCTCGCGATGGCGATGAACGCACCCAGCACGAGCGTGACCTCACTCCCGCTCTTGAAGAGCAAGCAAAGCCCAAGGGTGGTGATCGCAGCGCTTTTCAGCGTGCGCCATTCCAAGCGGTGCACCAGAACGAAAGCCGCCTGCGTCCCCAAGCAAGTGGTCGCAATGATCGCGTAGCGCCCCACTTCGGCATCCCACTGCAGCTGCAGGATACCATAACACAGGAAGCAGGCGAGGAAGGCGATCTGGAAGTGGCGGCCATCGCTGAGGAACCAGCGCCATGAGCGATAGAGTGCAACGGGCAGCGACATGTTGAGGAGCGTTTCTTGACAGCCGTACACGCCTTACGGAAGTCGGTTCGATCGGACATGCTGAACGAACCCAACCCGGCGGCCGATCGTAGGAACGCGCCATGGAAAAAGCAGCGGAGGGGTCCAGCGCGGGGAACGCGGTGCGGCATGTGGTGTTGATCGACGATGAGGACGACTGCACGTTCGTGAGCAAGCTGGTGCTGAAAAAGGCCGGCTACCGTGGGCGCATCACGTGCTTCACTTCGGGTGCCGAAGCGTTGGAGTGGTTGCGGACCGCGCAGCCCGCCGACCTGCCCGACATGGTGTTCGTGGACATCCACATGCCCGTGATGAACGGGTTCCAGTTGCTGGAGGCCTGTGGCCGCGAAGGGATCTTCCCCAACGGACGCAGCACCGTGATCATGTTCAGCGGTAGCATACTGCCCATGGATATCGAACGTGCGCGGGCCTTCCCGTTCGTTTCGGATTATGCGGAAAAGGCCCTCGATGTGGAGCGGTTCCACCGGTTCTGCGCCGATCATCTGCGTAGGCACGCCGCTTAGCTTCGCCGACCCACAACTCACCATCATGAAAAAAGTCCTGATCGTCGAGGACGAGAGCATCATCTCGTTCAGTTATCGATTGCAATTGGAACGCATGGGCTTCGAGGTGATGGGTAACGCGCGCAGCAGCGAGGAGGCCGAAGCCATGATCGCCGCTGAGCAGCCGGACCTCATCATCATGGACGTTTACCTCAAGGGCGACAAGAACGGACTGCAGTTGGCCCAGGAGATCCACGCCGTGAAGCCCACTCCCATCCTCTTCCTCACAGCCAGCACCAAGCCGGAGATCGTGGATGCGATCCAGCAACTGCAGGGTTGCCATTATTTGAGCAAGCCCATCGACAGCGACCGGCTGAACGATGTTCTGCAACGCTTCGTGCGCAGCGATGGGTTCTGAACAAGGGCGAGGGACCGCTCCGGTGGATGCCGCTCTGGCCGAGCAGTTGCACAGCTACGCGCACGACCTGAAGAACCGCCTGGCCGGCCTGCTCGAAGTGTTGCGGCAATTGCGCGAACCCTCGGCCACCGACGAACAAAAAGAACTTTTCGCTTTCGGCGAGCGGCAGATCTTCGCCGTGTTGCGCCGCTCCGATGGGTTGCTCGATGACCTTGCTGTGCCGCGCGCCATGCCCGCCCCGCACACCGGGCCGGTAGACCTGCTGCGGACCTTGGATGCCGCCATCGATAACCAGCGCTACCGCTTCGACCGGAAGCAGCAGTCGATCTCCATTGCCGAAAGGCGGCCCTTGACCGTTGCCGCTGACCCCCGCCAATTGGCCACGGTCCTGGAAGCGCTCTTGAGCAATGCCAGCAAATTCTCGGCTCCGGGTTCGGTGATCACCGTGCGGCCTGATGCTGTGGATGGACAAGTCTCGGTGCACGTGCAGGACAACGGGGTCGGCCTCAGCGCCGAGGATCTGAAGGATGTCTTCGTGCGCTACGCCTGGCTCACCAGCACCAGCACAGCCGGCGAAGCACAAGGCCGCAGCACACTGGCACTCTGCCGCAGGATCGCCGAGGCGCACGGCGGTTCGCTCACTGCGCAAAGCGGCGGCCCGGGCCAAGGGGCACTCTTCACCTTACGGCTACCAGCGGCATAGCCGACAGCCGCACGCCGTTAGTTTTGGCACATGCGCATGCTCTGGCCAGCGTTACTGCTATGCGCCATCCTCTCCAACGGCCAGGACCCCGCGCCAGCAGGGAGTTCGCCCTTGCGGTTCTCCGGTACCGTGAGTGCGCCGATGAACGGCAAGCAACTGCTGGCCCACGCCGAGGAGGCATGGCGCTACAGTTTCGGGCTTGAGCCCGGCGCCCGCATGGAGGTCGATCCGGGAACGAACAGCATCGTGGGCAGCGCCCGGTTCAACTTCAGGAGCCAGTTCTTGCTCGGGCGCAACGAAACGCAAGGTCCCATCGCCTACCGTGTGCGCGTAACGATCCTCCATGGCGAATGCCGATGGACGGTGGATGAGTTGAAGCATACCGGGAACCGCAGCGCTATGAAAGGTGGACGCGACCTGGGATTACTGACCACTGACCCACGGCCGGAACACGCCTTGCCGGGCATGAGCATCATGTCCTCTGCGAAGGTCTGGCAGGATGCGAAGGGCCAGGTGGGCGAGCGCATCGATGCCGTCCGACGCGTCTTTGAAGCACGGCTCCGCCTGCTCACTTCGCAGTAGCGAACACTTTCGCCTCAGGGCCGTTGAAGGGCCGGGCCACGCTATGGCCCCCCAACCTCTCCCTCGCGTGAACACTCTTTCCTGGCGCATCTGGCCGGTGATCGCCGCAGCCTTGGCGATCCTCTTCATCGCGGTGGACCTTCTCCTGGTGGGCAAGGCCCGCACCGTGCAGACACGGATCGGGCACGAGATCCATTTGCTCAGTGAACTGAGCGCCCTGAACGACGGTATCAACCAATTGGCCTTGGTGCACCGCGTGGACCTCAACACCCTTACCTCGCAACACAACGAAACCCGTCCGCGCTGGCCCGATGAGATCAAGCGCTTCGGCGAGCGCTTGCAGAACGTGGGTGAACGTTTCAAGGACGAACCCGGCGTGACGCCCATGAGCGACGCCATGCCCGAACTGTTGAACGACATCGACTCGTTGCATGCGGTGGTGTTGGAGCGCAACAGTTCAACGGCTGAGGCGCGCCTGCCCGAAAGCGTGTTCCAGTTCATGCTCCAACGCGCCGGCAAGCAGATCGAAGGCGTGGAGAGCAAGGTGCACGAGCAAGGCCTTGGCATGCACACCACGTTGCTCAGCCAACGCTGGGACCAGGCGCAGGTGCTCCTGTTCCTCTCCTGCCTCATGGCCTTCGTGTTCGCGCTGCTCGTGGGCATGAGCCGCCGCCTGCTGGTCGAGAGCCGCACCGCGGGCAAGGACCTCATGAGCGCCAAGCAGCAGTTGGAGCGCACCAACAAGGAACTGCGCGAAACGATGTTGAGCAAGGAAGAGAAAGAGGTGATGATCAAAGAGATCCATCACCGCGTGAAGAACAACCTGCAGATCGTCAAGAGCCTCATCCGTTTCCAACAGGACCAGGTAAGTGACCCGCGCACCCGGGAACTCTTCAATGAATGCACCACGCGGGTTAGCGCCATGGCGCTGGTGCACGAACAGACCTACTTGAGCAAGGACCTGGCGAACATCGATGTAAGCACCTACCTGGACCACCTGGTACGCGACCTCGTGTACGCCTACAGCGTGGACAAGAAGTTGAAGATGGATATCGACATCAAGGTGAAGACCCTTGGTGTTGACACGTTGGTGCCGCTGGGACTGCTCATCAACGAGATCATCAGCAACAGCTTCAAGTACGCGTTCCAAGGGCGCGACAGCGGCACCATCATCGTGCACCTGCACGGTAGTGAAGGCGAAGGCATGCACATGCGCATCGGCGATGACGGGGTCGGCCTCAAGAGCCGCGAGGGGTTCCACCGGCCCAACAGTCTGGGCATGGACCTGATCCACACCCTCGCGGGCCAGCTCGATTCGGACATCACACTGATGGACGGCCCAGGCACCCATTACGAACTGGTGAGCCAGAAGCTGCAGCGCCAGAAGGTGGCATAAGCCCGCCGTCCCGAGCGAAGTCAGGAACAACCGTTCATCCCGTTGCCTGTTCCGCCCGAAGCGGATGAGCGGATAGTTTCGCGCGCCCTCCGGCCACCCCTTGTTCATGCACCGGAGGCTAACCGAACATGAAGACACGCACTTTCTTAGCCCTGTCCGTGCTGGCCGCATGCGGCACCGCACCTGAAACCACCGAGCAGAAGCCAGTGGAGAAACTCAACTACCCAGAGACCCGCAAGGACAGCCTGTCCGGGGACACACTGCACGGCACTTGGGTGGCCGATCCTTACCGCTGGTTGGAGAACGATACCACTCCTGAAACGGCGGATTGGGTGGCGCGACAGAACGCCGTTACCAATGCCTTCCTGGAGAAGATACCCTTCCGCAAAGCCATGGCCGAGCGCTATGAAGACCTGTACAACTTCCCCAAAGTGGGCGCGCCGTACAAAGTCGGGGACCTGTACTTCATCCAGAAGAACAGCGGGCTGCAGAACCAGTTCGTCACCTACGTGCGCAAAGGAGTTGATGGTGAAGACAAGGTCTTCATCGATCCGAATGCCATCGACCCAGCCGGCACTACGACCTTCAACCTGATGGGCGCGAGCAACGACGATCGGTATATGGCCGTTGGCGTGCAACGCGCAGGCAGTGACTGGCAGGACATCACCCTGTGGGACCTGAGCACGCTGAAGGAAATGACCGATGTGTTGAAGTGGGCCAAGTTCAGCGGTGTGGCCTGGTACAAGAACGGCTTCTTCTACAGCCGCTATCCGGAACCGGCCAAGGGCACCGAACTCAGTGGCGCCAGCAAATTCCAGAAGGTTTACTACCACAGGATCGGCGACCCCCAATCAAAGGATGCGCTCGTGTGGGAGAACAAGGTGAACGGCGACCTCTACGTGGGCTGCGGCGTTACAGAAGGCGAGGAAATCGCGACACTGTATGTGAGCACCGGCACCGATGGCTTCGAGATGTACTACCACGATCTGCGCAGTGGCGGCATGCCTACACCGGCCACCAAGTGGATCGCATTGCAGACCGGTTTTGCGCACAAGACCAGCATCCTCGACTTCGAACCGAAGAGCGGCAAGTTGTTGGTACGCACCGATGTGGATGCACCCAACTACCGCCTGGTTTCCGTGGACCCCGCCAAACCATCACAAGCGGATTGGAAGGACCTGATCCCACAGAAGAAGGAACTGTTGCAAGGCGTCTCCATCGGCGGTGGTCTGCTGTTCGCGGAGTACTTGAAGGACGCGACAAGCCGCATTTACCGTTACAACAGCGACGGCACCGGCGAACAGGAAGTGATACTGCCCGGGCTCGGGAGCGCGGGCGGTTTCGGTGGTAAGCGCAACGACACGTACAGCTTCTACAGCTATACCTCGTTCAACGATCCAGGCACCAGCTACAAGTACGATTATGCCACCGGCAAGAGCGAAGTGTACTTCCGCCCCGAATTGAAGTTCAACCCGGATGAGTATGTGACCGAGCAAGTGTTCTACCCGAGCAAGGATGGCACCCAGGTGCCCATGTTCATCGTGTACAAGAAGGGCATGCAGAAGAACGGCAAGAACCCGACGATGCTCTACGCCTACGGTGGTTTCAACATCAGCCTGAGCCCGAGCTTCAGCACCAGCCGCATGTTGCTGCTGGAACAAGGCGGCATCTACGCGCAACCCAGCTTGCGCGGTGGCGGCGAGTACGGGGAGGAATGGCACAAGGCGGGCATGAAGGAGAAGAAGCAGAACGTGTTCGACGATTTCATCGCGGCGGCCGAATACCTGATCGCCAACAAGTACACCGACAGCGAGCACCTGGCCGTGAACGGCGGCAGCAACGGAGGACTGCTCATCGGCGCGGTGATGACACAGCGTCCAGAACTGTTCAAGGTGGCCTTCCCCGAAGTGGGCGTGCTCGATATGCTGCGCTACCAGAAGTTCACCGCCGGCTTCGGCTGGGTGCCCGAATACGGCAACGCGGACAACAGCGCCGAGGAACGCGACTACCTGATGAAGTACTCACCGCTGCACAACGTGAAACCCGCCAACTATCCGGCAACCATGGTGATGACCGCCGATCACGATGATCGTGTGGTGCCCGCGCACAGCTTCAAGTTCATCAGCGCGTTGCAACCCGCCCAACAAGGCAATGCACCTGTGCTCATCCGTGTGGAAACACAGGCCGGCCATGGTGCGGGCAAACCCACCAGCAAGATCATCGAGGAGCAGGCCGACAAATGGAGCTTCATGTTCTACAACATGGGTCTTAACCCCGAGTACGGCTTGCAGGACAAGACCGTGAAGGAGGCCCACTGATCCCGTACGATATCCAGCACGAAGCCCCCCGACGTCTCGGGGGGCTTCGTGCATTCGGCCCTCGCGCTATCCTTGCTCTTCATTCCCACATCATGTTCCACCGACTCCTCGTTGCCGTCCCGCTCCTGCTCATGTTCCATGCGCAGGGCCAGCGCGCGAGCAGCGGGCCCGATGTGCTGGACCACGTTGATCCGATGATCGGCACGCAGCGCATGGGCCATGTCTATCCGGGAGCCTCAGCGCCGTTCGGCATGGTGCAGGTGAGTCCCGATACCGACACGATACCCTATGCGGTGGACGGCAAGTACAACGCCGATGTGTACCGCACGTGCTCCGGCTACCAGTACGACGACAGCACGATCGTCGGCTTCAGTCATACCCACTTCAGTGGTACGGGCCACTCGGATCTTGGCGATATCCTATTGATGCCGACCGCAGGAACGCTGCAGATGAACCCTGGCACCGCGGCCGCTCCGCAGTCCGGTTTCCGTTCGGTCTTCCATCACAGGAACGAAAAGGCCGCGCCTGGCAAGTATGAAGTGCTGCTCGAAGACCACGGCATCAAGGTGGAACTCACTGCCACCACACGTGTGGGCTTCCACCGCTACACATTCCCGACAGCGGGCACCGGGCATGTGATCCTCGACCTGGTCCACGGCATATACAACCACAGCGACAAGAACGTGTGGACGTTCGTGCGTGTGGAGAACGATTCGCTGGTCACCGGCTATCGGCAGACCACCGGTTGGGGCCGCACACGCACGGTGTACTTCGCCATGGCCTTCAACAAACACTTCACTCATTACGGCCAGCAACCGGATGCGCCGCCCAGCGAGTACCGCGGCTTTTGGCGGAAGTTCGACCAGACGAAAGACTTCCCCGAGATGGCTGGCAAACAACTGCGGGCATGGTTCGACTTCGACATGCAGGCCGGCGAAACACTCCTGGTGAAAGTCGCGCTGAGCAGCGTGGGCACCGATGGCGCGCTGGAAAATCTGCGTGCCGAATCCCCGCACTGGGACTTCGACCACGTGGTTAAGGAAACGCAGGAAGCATGGCGCCGCGAACTGGCGCGCATCGAGATCACGAGCAAGCGGCCGGAAGTGCTCACCAATTTCTTCACGGCCATGTACCACGCCTGCCTCTCACCCACCGTGTACATGGATATTGATGGCCACTATCGCGGTCTGGATCAGAACATCCACACCGCACAGGGCTTCACCAACTACACCACCTTCTCACTTTGGGACACATACCGCGCGTTGCATCCGCTGTTCAACATCATCCAACGCGATCGCTCCGCGGACTTCGTGAACTCCCTGCTCGCGCACTACGACCAGAGCGCCCAGCACATGCTGCCCATCTGGAGCCATCATGCCAACGAGAACTGGTGCATGATCGGCTACCATGCGGTGAGCGTGATCGCCGATGCACACGTGAAAGGCATCACCCGGTTCGATGGACCGCACGCCTTGGATGCATGCGTGGCCACTGCACGCCACAGCACGTTCGAAGGTCTTGGCGACTACATGCAACTTGGGTACATCCCTGAGGACCACAACGGTTCGAGTGTGTCGAAGACGCTGGAGTACGCTTATGATGATCGTGCGATCTCCCGCTTGGCCGCACACCTCGGCAACAACACGATCGCGAAGGAATTCGAAGTCCGGAGCTTCAACTTCCGCAACGTCTTCGACAGCATCAGCGGATTCATGCGGCCGCGACTTTCCGATGGCACCTTCTTGCAGGACTTCGATCCGCTCGATACGCACCAGAACGGATTCATCGAGGGCAATGCCTGGAATTACGGCCTCTACGTGCCGCATGAGCCCGATGAGCTGGCGCGCATGATGGGCGGCAAGAAGCTCTTCGGCGAGCACCTCGACTCGCTCTTCACCATGCGGCTGGACGACAAGTACTTCGAAAAGACCGAGGACATCACGCGCGATGGCATCATGGGCAATTACGTGCATGGCAATGAGCCGAGCCATCATGTCGCCTTCCTGTACAACTACAGCGATCGCCCTTGGATGGCAGGCAAGCGCGTGCGCGATGTGATGGACCACATGTACGCGCCATGGCCCGATGGCCTCAGCGGTAACGACGACTGCGGGCAGATGAGCGCGTGGTACATCTTCAACGCCTTGGGCTTCTATCCGATGGAACCCGGTACCGATCGCTATGAGATCGGTTCGCCGATCGTGGAACGCGCATCCATCACCCTCGACCACGGCAAGATCTTCACGATCGTGGCGAAGAACCAAGGCCCGAAGAACGTATACGTGCGCAGTGTGAAGCTGAACGGCGAAGTGCTCTACGACCGCACCATCACGCATGCAGCGATCATGCACGGGGGCACGCTGGAATTCGACATGAGCGCCAAGCCGCCGAAGCTTCCTTGATCGGCACTCAGCGACGGAGCACCCCGGGATACCCCTGATCAGCGCAGCCCAGTTCGAGCTTCATGCCCAGTGTGGCTCACCTGTTTCGAATTCGCGCACGTTGAAGCGCACCACGTCCTCCACCTGACCGGTCCGCTTGAACTCCGCATGTTGGCGATCGGAGCTGCTACCTCGCATACAGATATCGCGAAGGCAGGCCAAATAGTGCTCTTCACCGTGCTCCTTGAAGTACGGGGTCAATCGATCCAGGCGGTCAAGGATCTGCTGGCGCAGGGGCCGCACGTCGAGCGAACCTTGTGCGATCACCTCGGCATTGAGCCCATATCGCAGCGCCCGCCACTTGTTCTCCCGCAGGATCCAACGCTCAGGGAGCTTCGGCACAGGGCCATCCTCTATGCGGTCTTCCTCGCGCATGCTCGCCGCGCTCGCATGGATGTACGCCGTGATGGCACCGAGTTCCAGGCGCGTCGCGGGGCCATCACAGATGCGGATCTCCAAGGTGCCGTAGCCTGGGCTCGGGCGCATGTCCCATTTGATGTCTTTGGTATTGTTGATGGATCCCGTGCGCACCATGGCATTGGCGATGCCGCTGAAGGCTTCCCAATCGCGCATGATCAACGGCATGCCTGCCGTGGGATGTGCTTCGTAAACGGTTGGGCGGCTCGCACAAAGCCCGGTATCGACACCACGCCAGAACGGTGAACTTGCACTGAGCGCGATCAGCTCCGGTATGCGGTGCAGGAAACAATTGAGGAAGCGGATGCACGCATCGCCCGAGACCATGCCCAGATGCACGTGCAAACCATACACGGCCGCACGGCGCACCAGCCATTGGTTGCGGTCCAACAACTTCAGGTAACGCTCACTGTGGCTCACCAGTCGATCGTTGTAATCGCCCAATGGATTGGTACCGGTACCAGCGAACCGGAGTCCGAGCGGCGTTGATACTTCCAAGACCTTTTTGAACGTCCCATCCAGATCGCGTTGCGCCTGCGACGCCGAAGTGCAGATGCCCGTCACCAGTTCGATGGTGCTGCGGAACATCTCCTTGGCCAGGTGTGGATCGTCCACCAGCTCCATGATCTCCGGCGTGCGCGGCGTGAGGCGCAGGGTCTGCGCATCGAGCACCTGCAATTCCATTTCGACACCCAGCGATAGGGCGCGCGCGCTGGGCGTGAAGCTGAACGCTGTGTTGTCCATCATGGGCCGGTGCTGCGGACAAGTTATCCGGGCTGAACCATCGTCCGGTTCGTGTATGTCGCCTTCTCGAATTCCATCACGTTCATGGAGATCACCGGCACACTGGGCAGCAGTTCCTTCAACCGCGTAACGATGGCCACCGAGAGCGCCTTCTTCTGTTCCGCCATACGCCCTTCCATGATGTAGCCGAAGACGTGGATGAAGTCCTGTTGCGCGCCCCCGACCAAGTACTGCTTGTACTTCCGGATGCGCACTTTGATATCGCCTTTGGCGAAGAGGCCACTGGCGTCGGCGGTGTCGTGCACCGCATGCATCAAGGCATCGGGGCGGACCAAGGTCACCACCGGTGGCGACAGGTCAAGGATGAAGTGGGGCATATGTTCAGTGTGAAGTCCGAACCTAGCTCATCGGGACCATGGTTCCGTGTCCGAACAACCTCTAAGTTGCCTCACCGTCTTCAGTGCAATGACCCACCGACCATCCCTCCTTCTCTTCACGTGTGGATGCCTGGGCTTCGCGGCTTCCGCCCAGACCATCCTCCTCAGTGAGGACTTCGAATCCGGCTCCCTTGACCCCGGCTGGATATGGCAGGGCTTGGCGCCGGTCTTCACCTCTCCCGGGTCGGTCAGTGGCCTCTGCATCGGCAAGGAGAGTTGGGATCAGAGCGGCCCATTCCCCAACGGCGCCGGTCCTTACCTCTTTCATCAACTGCCCTACGATCCCAATGCGACATACAGCATCAGCGCCGATCTACGGGTGAACAACCCGTTGAACAGCACTGCGATCGCCAACTGTTCGCTGGGGTGGATGGAAACAAGCACTGGATCGTTCAGCTTCGGGGGAAGCAGTGTCGGTTCCATCAGTCTTGTCTGGCAATCGGTCGTCTCCTCAACGGACCCGCCCTTGACCAACAACTTCGGTGCAACCGCACAGTTCGGGATCATACTGGAGATGAACCCTTCCGCACTGGGTGCCTATTCGTTCTACGACAACGTCGTGGTGGTGGCGAACAACTTCACACCGCCCCCACCGATCACCCTGCGCATGCGGGCTTGGTTGGAAGGACCATATGTACAGGCGCAGAGCCTCATGCGCGATGATCTGCGCGCGGCCGGCCTCATCCCGGCCATCGACCCATACATGGGTGCAACGGTGACACCCGCGGTGCTCAGCGTAACCGGCAACAATGCCATTGTGGATTGGGTGCTGATGGAACTGCGCATCAACCCGGAGAACCCGATCGCCCTCGCGTCCAGTTCAGCACTCATCCAACGCGATGGCGATATCGTCGCCGCGGATGGTGTGTCGGCCATCTCCTTCAATGCGGCACCGGGGTATTACTACGTGGCGGTGAAGCACCGCAACCACCTGCCCATCATGACCTCCATTGCCTTTCCCATCATTTCCATCCCCAACTCACTCGACCTGGCCAGCTCAAGTTCCACGCCTTATGTCCGAGCAGCGCCCTTCACCGGTCTGCCGCGTAAGATCATCGGTTTGCACGGCCTGATGTGGGCCGGCAACGTGCAATGGGACGACCGTCTCAAATACACCAACTCCTCGAACGATCGCGATCCGATCCTCACCGCCATCGGTGGCATCATCGTCACCAACACCATCACCGGCTATCGCCGCGAGGACGTGAACATGGACGGCGTGGTGAAGTATGTTGGTATCAACAACGATCGCGATCCCATCCTTGTGAACGTTGGCGGCACCACGCCCACCGCTGTGCGTATTGCCCAGGTACCATAACGCCGATCGAGCATGCGCCAACATTTCCTGATCTCCGCATTCCTGATCGTAGCGCCTGCACACGCCCTGATCGAGGAAGTGCTTCACCTGGATTTCGACAACGGGCAATGGGACCCGAACTGGTACTATGCTGGTGATGTTCCGACGTTCGAGATCTTCGATGGTGTCACCCTTGGACTGGTGGTGAAGCACACACAATTGCATGCATGGCCGATCGCACAGCCACCCGGTTACGCCTTGATCTTCATCCCTGTCCCCGGCGGCTATCTGCCCGATCATGCCTACGAACTGGAAGCAAAGTGCTTTCCCGCCCAGGGCTATGGGTGGGCGAGTGAGACCGGTGTCGCTCGGCTTGGGTGGTACGACTATGGCACCGGTATCACGTACGCGCCGCAATTCCTCTCGTTCGGCAATACGATCACTCAACTGACCGCGTTCTGGGATCTGGGCGGTCCGGCTTCGGGCACGGGAACCTTCGGTGTTTTCCTCACCGTGCCCGACCCGAACCTGGGTCCAGCCGTGGCCGCCAAGTTCGACGACGTCATTGTGCGCAGCAAGCCATACGGGGCTTCCGCGGATGGGGTCAGGTTCTTCCTTGGCGGTGCTTACGAGCCGGGTGTTGGCTCCATGCGGTACAACCTTCGCGCCTTGGGTCTCATTCCCTTGGTTGAACCCTACACGGCCATGGGTTTTCCGCAAATTGCCGGAGGCGGAGAGGTCGCTGCACCCAACTGGCTCAACATGATCAGCTTCGTGGATTGGGTGCGTTTGGAATTACGCGACCCCAACGATCCAACACAATTGGTGGCCAGCGGGCAATTCCTATTGTGGAGCAATGGCAAACCCCGGCTCGCCGAAAGTGGCGGCGATGTCATCTTCAATGCAGCACCGGGCAACTATTACCTGGTGGTGTGCCATCGGAACCATCTGCCGATCATGACGGCTGCGCCGGTCTACCTGGCTGCCAATACCGCGAACCCCACCAGTGTGGACTTCCGCCTACCGGGCACGGCTACATATGGCACCGATGCACAGCGCAACATCAATGGTACCATGGTGCTATGGGCCGGTGACGTTACCGGGAATGCGCGGATCAAATACACCGGTGCGAACAACGATCGTGATCCGATCCTCTTGGCCGTAGGCGGCATCCCCACGGCCACGCTCAGCGGGCAGTACAGGATGGAGGACGTGAATATGGATGGCATCGTGAAGTACACCGGCCTCAACAACGATCGCGATCCCATCCTCGTGAACGTGGGCGGCACCACACCCACTGCTGTGCGTATTGCTCAGGTGCCTTAGAGATCGTGAACGCTCAACATTGCCTGTAACCGCACAATGCGCACCCCATCCGCCCTCCTCCTCATCCTGGCCTCACTTCCACTGAACGCACAGATCATCGATCCCGGGTTCGAGGCAGGCGGAGGTTGGACATATACCTGCACGCCCGGCTTCTCCATCGATGTGCCTGAGTACGGTGGCACCACGAGTGCGAGCATGCCCATGCTCTCTTCCACACAGCCGGATTGCTATCACATCGATGGCATCATTCCGCGCGCCTACCAGGAACTCACCGGCGTGCAGAACGGAGACCAAGTGACCGTTGCGTGCTGGACCAAGTGCGTTCCCGACGTGCCCGCAAACGCTCCCTTCCTGAACGCGGAACTCACCCTGGGCTGGCTCACCACGGGCGGCGTGCTCGACTTTCAGCTTGCTGGTTTTGCAGGCGCGAACGTGCAAGCCACCTGGACGCAGATCGGTATGACATACACCTTCGGCGGCATGCCCGCCGGTGCCACTCCCGTGCTCATGCTCGCCGGCAGCACCTTCAACAACGCGAACGGCACGGTTTACTTCGACAATGTGTTGATCAGCGTGACGGGCACAGGGGCCAAGCTGAGCGCCAAGGCTTGGCTCGACGGATGCTACGTGCAGGCACAGAACCTCATGCGCGACGACCTGCGCGTGGCTGGACTCGTGCCCACCACCAGTCCTTACGGCGGTGGCCAGACCATCGCACCTGCCGTGCTCGCTGTAACTGGCAGCAACGCCATCGTGGATTGGGTGTGGATGGAACTTCGCATGAGTGCCCCCTTGTTCTCCACGATCCAGCGTTTCGCCCTGATCCAGCGCGATGGTGACATCGTGGACCTGGACGGCACCTCGCCGGTGTCCTTTGCTGTGCGGCAGGGCAACTACTTCATCGTGTTGCACCACCGCAACCACCTGGGCGTGGAAACCGCGGTGCCGTTGGCATTGACATCCACAACCACCGTGCTCGACTTCCGCAGTGCGACGACCAGCTGTCTTGTGCGGCCCGCCCCGCACACCGATCTGCCGCGTAAGACCGTGGGCACTACGCGCGCACTGTGGGCCGGCAATGCGCTGAACGATGCGCAACTGAAGTATACCGGCGCCAACAACGACCGCGACAATATCCTGGCCTCCGTGGGCGGTGGCGTACCCACGAACATCCTGGCCGGCTACTATCTCCCTACCGATGTGAACATGGATGGCGTGGTGAAGTACGTGGGGGTCAACAACGACCGCGATCCCATCCTGGTGAACGTCGGCGGCACTACGCCCACCGCTGTTCGCGTAGAGCAGGTGCCATAGCGCACCCGTGCATCTGTGATGACCGGTGCAGTGCATCCGGTCATGAGGGACCATCGGTGCACACTGCACGATAGCTTCACGCCGTGCGCTCCCCCTGCATTGCGCTTCTTGCATTGGCCTTGCCGCTGCATGCGCAACAGACTTCCGTCCTCTTCCTCGGCAACAGCTATACCTCGGCCAACAACCTGCCCGACATGTTCAGGCAGGTCGCGCTTTCGCTGGGTGATACCGTAACGACCGATGTGGTGGCTGTGGGCGGTTTCCAACTCGGCAACCACGCCGATCACCCAGCATCGCTCGCGGCCATTGCCGCGCAGCCATGGGACTTCGTGGTGATGCAGGAGCAAAGCCAGTTGGGTGCGCTGCCCTTCGACGCGAGCGGGATGGAACTCGGGGCCCTCATGCTGACGCAACTGATCGAAGCGAACGATGAATGCACCTACCCCGTGTTCTACATGACCTGGGGACGAAAGAACGGCGATGCGGACAACTGCCCCTTCTTTCCGGTCATGTGCACTTACGACAGCATGCAGCAGGGTTTGCGCGAGAACTACATCGCCGTAGCGGACCAGAACGATGGCTATGCCGCACCCGTGGGCTGGGCATGGAAGCACGTGCGGAACACGCATCCGCTCATTGAACTCTATGAGCCCGACGAAAGTCATCCTTCCGTGCAGGGCACCTACCTCGCTGCTTGCGTTTTCTACTGCACGCTCTTCAACCAGAGTTGCGTGGGGGCATCGTTCACCTCATCGGTACAACCCGACACCGCTGCCATCCTCCAGGCCATCGCCAGTGCCACCGTGCTCGACAGTACCACAACGTGGAACATGGATGCCGCGAACGGCACCGACGCCACCATAAGCGGCAGCAGCAGCAACGGAGCCTACGACATCACGTTCTACCATCCCGGTGAAGGCCTGCATTGGTGGATATGCTCCGACGGCCAATCTTCCACGGCCGCCAACCCGACGTTCATTTTGCCCGGGCCCGGCACCTACACCTTCTCGCACACCTACGTGGATCCCTGCGGCAATCTCGATACCGACACTTGGACCACACAGGTCTATGGCATCGGTATCGCCGAAGGAGCAGCGCAAGAACAGTACAATGTCTGGTCCTCCGATCCTGGCTTGGTGGAAGTCACAGGTGGCAACAGGACCGCAGTGCTCAGCCTCTTCGATCTGCAGGGTCGCAGTCTGCTTACGCGCGTTCTGGACACTGATCCCTTGCTTGTGCACTGCCCTGCCGGTCTGCGCGTCTGGATGATCGTGGACAGCGCCGGTGGAATGCGGAAGGGCAAGGTCCTGGTGCGCTGATGCTTCGGCGCGGTGTAGCGCCACCGATCCCAACTCATTCACCCGACACCACCAATCGGGCATTGGCGTACCGTTCATTGCTGCGAACGGTTACGTTGTACGGACCGGGAACGAGTCCTGCCATCGGATTGATGTCGATCGGCGACAAGCTTCCGTCCAGCGCGATCTTCGCGGTGAAAACCTCCCGTCCGGCAAGGTCGGTGATCGAGAGCAGCACCTCTTGGGCCGCCCATGGGCCGATAAACCGGAGCCGGACCGGGCCACCCATGGAGGGGTTCGGGAACAACGTGATCCCGGCATCGTTGCCTGCTGAATTTTGTACCGGCACCATCTCCGACACCGTGGTCGTCCCATCGTAGTCGGTCTGCCGAAGCCGGTAGTATGAAAGTCGCGATAAGGGTGCCGGGTCGCTGTCCGCGTAGTGGATCTCCGACTGGCTGTCACCAGCTCCATCGGTGCTCGATACCGCGGCAAAAGCCGCTCCATCAGCTGACCGCTCAACGGTGAAGAAACTGTTGTCGTGCTCCGTGGCCGTGGCCCACGAGAGATCCACTTCAGCGCGGTTCACCGCTGCATGGAAGTACAACAGTTCAATAGGCAGCGAAGAGACCAATGTGATCACCAGGTTGTCGAAGAGGATCCCGAAGGAGCCTTCGAAATTCGGGGTCACCTTGAAGGCGTGCGTGGTCTGCGTTGCAGTGAAGTTGTAGGATTCGTTCACCATGGAATAGCCGCCCGATCGCGTCACCGTGCGGGTCAACGCGCCACCGTCCAGGGTCATCGTCGCGGACACGGTCGTCGGGGCCGTACCACTGCCACGGCGTGTTGCACTGAAGGCCAGGCTGTACACGCTCCCGACGGTGAAGCCCGCGATGCTCTGGCACAGGATGCGATCATCCGAAGCGCTCGTGCTGAAGTTCCCATCCACTTCAGCCACGTGGCCCGTGCCGGTGCCTCCGTAGGTCGGTGCACTTCCTGTTTCCACAATGCACCCGGTCCAGCCCGTGCTGCCGCTCTCGAAATTGCCATTGACGAACGTCTGCGCGTTCAAGTGCATCAGCCCGGAGAGGGAGAGCAGCAACAGCCCACAACGTAGGGAATAAGAGCCTGGGCCGCCAGCTGGCAGCATTGAAGGTGCGCACATGGAATGATCGGGTCAGCGCACTCCAACGTGGGATCCACTGGGATGTTCGCGAATTCGCAGGGAACCTCATGTGGTATCGCGATCGGGCAACAACAGCCCCGTTCCGGCTTGTTGATGTTCCCAACATCGGCAGCGAGCGCCCGATAGCATGTGAGCTCCGGCCATGATCGAACACGGAGATCCCGTGGCCGTGCATTTGCGGGATGACGGCCGTCAGTCCTCAGCAAGGCCGCAGCAGCAAACTTGCTTACGAACGCAACGGCCATGCTCCGCATCCTCCTCGCTGTCCTCTTGGTGCTTCATGGCGCGATCCACCTGATGGGTTTCGCCAAGGCCTATGGATACGCCAGGATCCCATCGCTCACCCTGCACATCGCAAGACCGATGGGGGTCTTGTGGGCGATCACGTCCGTGCTTTTCGGTGTGGCTGCGGTGGAACTGACGATGAGCAACGACGGTTGGTGGATGCCGGCCGCAGCCGCCTTGCTGCTCTCGCAACTGCTCATTGTCCGGTATTGGCGCGACGCCCGCTTCGGTACGATCGCCAATGCGCTCCTGTTGCTCGTGGTGATCGCCGGTGCTGGAGTTCGGGGGTTCCGTGCACAGTACACGGCCGCAGTGGAGCGCACAGTGGAACGCACGCGGGAATTGCCAGCGCATCACATCACCGAAGCTGAAATAACGCCCTTGCCGCAACCCGTTCAGCGCTTTCTGCGCACAGCGGGTGTAGTGGGCACAACCGTGCCGCGCAACATGCGCATCGTTTTCGCGGGCGAGCTCCGTGGCTTCGACGGGCCATGGATGCCCTTCACCACGGTGCAGACCAACAGCTTCGATGAACCAGCCCGCTTCTTCTGGATCGATGCAACGATGAAGGGCATGCCGACCAAAGGTCTGCACGCCTACGAGAACGGTACCGCTACCATGCTCATCAAAGCGCTGGGTCTGGTACCTGTCATGGAAGCGCATGGGGCCGAAATGGACACGGCCGAAACGGTGACCTGGTTCAACGACCTCTGCCTCTTCGCGCCGGGTGCCTTGCTCGATCCGCGCATCACATGGTCACCTATGGATGAGCGTTCGGCGAAGGCCACCTTCACCCATCGGGGCATCACGATCCGTGCGGTGCTGATGTTCGATGCCGCGGACCATCTGGTGGACTTCATCAGCGACGACCGCTACGCGTTGGAGAACGGGAGGGCGAAGAAGTTGCGCTTCAGTACACCAGCACGAGATCACCGACGGATCAATGGCCTTCTGTTGCCAGGGTATGGCGAGGCCGTATGGCACCGCCCGGAAGGCCCCCTCATCTATGGTCGCTTCACGTTGCGATCCATAGTCTACGATATCGGAGCAGGCCGTGCCCGATAACACACGATCATGCGCAAGCTCCTGCTCACACTTCTTGCCTTCAATGGGCTCTCGGCATTGTTCGGTGGCGGTGTGTTCATCGCGCGGCCCGATGGCTCAGTGTACGGTATGCCGTTGAGCATGCTCGCCGATACGCCGTTCGTTGATTTCCTCGTGCCGGGGCTCATCCTCTTCACCGTATTGGGACTGGGCAGTTGCATCGGTTGGATCCTTGTGCTCCGTCGTTCACCATTCTCCGTTCGTTGGGTACAGGTGGTCGGCGTCGGCACGGTGATCTGGATCGTCACGCAGGTGATCATGATCCATGGTGTCGACGTGCTGCATGTGATCTACGCTGCCACCGGTGTCGCGCTTACCGTGTTAGCCACCAGAGGCACTCGATCCGAACACGTTCCAGGCTCATGATCCACGCGCTTCCCTTCCTGACCAGCTACACGGCATGAAAGACCTGCAATTCCATATCGGACCATACGCGGTGAGCCTTGGTCACGCTGCGAGCGCAGTGATCCTCGTGCTGTTGGCCATCGCCTTCATGCGCATCTTGAAGACCGGCATGGAGCGGCGAGCCACCAAGAACCCCGAACAGCGTTCGCGCTTGTACTCCGCCCGTCTGCTGGTGAACTACGCCCTCTGGGTGGCCGTGGCGGTGGGCTGCCTCGCGCTGCTCCGGATCGATGTCACGGTACTGTTGGCGGGCTCCGCCGCCTTGCTCGTGGTGGTGGGCCTGGGTGTGCAGCAGACCTTCACCGATGTGTTCGCGGGCGTGATCCTGCTGGTCGAGGGAACCATCCGGGTTGGCGATGTGCTGGAGTTGGGCACGCTCATAGGTCGTGTGAAGGATATCCGTTTGCGCACCTCCACCATCTACTCGCACGATGGCATGAGCGTGGTGGTCCCCAACCGACGCTTCATCAACGAGAACGTGGTGAACTGGTCGCACAGCGCCACGCAAACGCGTTTCAGCGTGGGGCTCAGCGTGGCCTATGGTTCCGACGAACGCTTGGTAAGCACGATCCTGCTCGCCTGCGCGAACGGCCATCCGCACGTGATCACCAAGGACAAGGAGTACCCCGCTTCAGTCCGGTTGGTGAACTTCGGAGCGAGCACGCTCGACTTCGAGATGCTCTTCTGGAGCCGCAACGTGTTCTTCATCGAGCAGACCAAGAGCGAGATCCGCTTCACCATTCTCGAACATTTCCGCGCCGCTGCCCTCGCATTGACACCAGCGCCGAACGGCGCGCTGCATATTCCGATGCGGGAGCAGTCGCCTTAGTGGCCAGGTTCGAATTCTTCACAGCGGAACAATGCGGCCGACCGGAAAACTGATCGCGATCAAGAGCCTGCACAGCCTGATCTGGGTCGGCTACAACCTTGTGATCATCTACCTGCTCTATGCGGTGATCACCGATCGTATGGACGGCTGGTTCTGGGTCGGCTTGGGCTTGGTGGGCCTGGAAGTATTGGTGCTGTTGCTCTTCCGGATGCATTGTCCCCTGACCTTGGTCGCTCGCCGCTACTCCGGCTCCACCGCAGCCAACTTCGACATCTACCTGCCTCTTTGGCTGGCGAAGTACAACAAGTTGATCTATGGGATCATCATGGGCGTGGTGTTGATGGGCATGGTGGTGCGGCTCCTCACGTGAGCGATAGGCGCCAATGGCCCGAGCCGTCTTCGACGACGACAGCTGTCCCGGATCAAGTCCGGGATGTGCTCATAGCGCGACGCTGTGCATTCAACACCGGCACGCCCAAAGAACAACTCACACCCTTAAGCCAAGCCCGCAGGTGCACACGGTTGGGCGGAGTGCCTCACCGTGTCCACCACGTCCACACGTGCGAAGAGTGCCCTTTACCTTAGCCCAATGCAATTAGAGAACTACGCCAACGGTCAATGGATCAAGGGCTCCGGCAAGCAAAGTGAATTGGTGGACGCCATCACCGGTGATGTGATCGGCACGACTTCCTCCGGTGGCCTCGACTTCGGGGAAATGTTGAAGTACGCCCGCGAGGTCGGCGGCCCACCGCTGCGCAAAATGACCTTCCCCGAGCGCGGGCGCATGCTGAAGGCGCTTGCCACCTACCTCTTCGATCGCAAGGACAAGTACTACGAGATCAGCTACCGCAGTGGCGCCACGCATGCGGATAGCTGGGTGGACATCGAGGGCGGCATCGGCAACCTGTTCGCCAATGCGAGTTTGCGCCGCGTGCTGGGCAACATGCCGTTCTATGTCGATGGCGACACCGTGAAGACCAGCAAGGGCGGCACCTTCATCGGCCACCACATCATGGTGCCCAAGGAGGGCGTGGCAGTACACATCAACGCGTTCAACTTCCCCATCTGGGGCATGCTGGAAAAGGTCGCTACGAACTGGATGGCCGGTGTGCCCGCTGTGGTGAAGCCCGCCACCGTCACCAGCTACCTCACCGAGGCGATGGTGAAGGACATTGTCGCATCGGGTATCCTGCCTGAGGGAGCACTACAGCTCATCGTCGGAAGCGCCGAAGGATTGCTGGACACAGTAACGAGCCAGGACGTGGTGACTTTCACCGGTAGCGCTACCACGGGCCGCATGCTGAAGAAGCATCCGCGCATCGTGGACGAGAGCGTCCCCTTCAACATGGAGGCCGACAGCCTCAACGCCATCGTGCTCGGTCCCGATGCTATGCCCGGCACCGAGGAGTATGAGCTCTTCATCAAGGAAGTGAGCCGCGAGATGACGTTAAAGTGCGGTCAGCGTTGCACCGGCGCGCGCCGCATCCTCGTGCCGATGAACGTGGTGGAGGATGTGCAGATCGCATTGGGCAAGCGCCTCGGCAGCACCGTGATCGGTGATCCAAGGGTTGAAGGTGTTCGGATGGGTGCGCTCGCCGGCAAGACCCAGCGCGATGAAGTGCGTCGCGCGTTGGACGAACTGCTCAAGGGCAGCAATATCGTTTACGGCCACCGAGACAACGTGGAGGTGAAAGGCGCCGATGCCAGCCGGGGCGCCTTCATGAGCCCCATCCTGTTGCTCAACCCCGACCCGTGGAAGAACCAGCAGAGCCACAACGTGGAGGCCTTCGGTCCGGTGAGCACTCTGATGCCGTATACGGATATCGATGACGCCGTGGCGTTGACAAAACTCGGCAAGGGCAGCCTCTGCGCCAGCATCGCCACGTACGATGAAAAGGTGGCGCAGCAGTTCGTGTGGGGTGCGGCCAGCCATCACGGCCGTATGCTCATCCTCAACCGCGAGATGGCGAAGGAGAACACCGGCCACGGCAGTCCGCTGGCTACGCTGGTACACGGCGGCCCCGGTCGCGCAGGCGGTGGCGAGGAGATGGGCGGCAAGCGCGGCGTGATGCACTACCTGCAGCGCACCGCCATCCAGGGACATCCCAGCATGATCACCGCCATCACCCAGCAATACCAGCAGGGCGCCAAACAGAACATCACGAAGAAGCACAGCTTCCGCATGCACTTCGAGGAACTGCAGGTGGGCGATACAGTGATCACCGAAAAGCACACTGTTACACTGCAGAACATCGAGGACTTCGCAGCACTGAGCGGAGACAAGTTCTACGCCCACATGGACGAGAACAGTTTGGAGGGAACCATCTTCACCGGACGCGTAGCACATGGCTACTTCATCCTGTCACGCGCCGCAGGCTTGTTCGTTGATCCACCAAAAGGACCCGTGCTGCTGAACTACGGCTTGGATGAATGCCGCTTCGTGAAACCCGTGTACCCTGGCATGACCATCGGCGTGAAGTTCACCGTGAAGGAGAAAGTGGACCAGGAGAAACGCACACCGGAGGATGTGGCGAAAGGCATTGTGAAGTTTCTCGTTGATGTCTTTGACGAGACTGGGGAGACCGTTGCCATTGCGACCATTCTGACGATGG
>JBATMK010000227.1:0-11346 GCA_049289815.1 Flavobacteriales bacterium | reverse complement strand
CCAATTGTTGCAATCGCATCATGTCCTTTTCCTGTTCCGCTTTGGTGCTGTAGGTCGGGTCCTTGGCCATCAACGCATTGGCCTCGGCCTGCGCTTCGGTCTGCCGTTTCAGCAACTTGCTCTGGTGGCGCGAGGCTTCACTTTGGAAGAGTGCGCGCTGTTCCTTGATCAGCTCCAGCCGTTCCTGCAGGCTGTCCAAGGTGAAGAACGCGATGCGCGCCTCCTTCAACGCGCTGCGATCGAAGCTGCTGTCCGAGGGGATCAGCACAGCACCGGGCCCGTTGCCCTCCGAGGCGGCGGAAGTCGAAGCTCCCGGACCGGAGGTACCGCGCACGAGACCGTAAGTCACTAGGGCGGTGAGTACAACGTTCCAAATGACCAGCAGCAGTGATGTGTTCTTGGACATGGGGGAAAAAGAAGGGGGCGAAGTTAGACCCCGCCCCCTAACGTCGTTGGTTGCGATCAGCGTGCCACAACCAGTTTCAGTGTGCGTTGGCCATTGACGCCGGTCAACCGGATGCTGTATGTCCCCGCGCTCACTGTATGTATGTCCAGCACCGCCGGGCCGGTTCCTGTGAAGAAGGTCTCATCGAGGACCGGTTTCCCCCCGATGTCCAACACCGCAACCTCATAGCGGCCCGACGGCAGACCATTGATCGCAACATGGTCGTTCGCGGGGTTGGGCAGCAGCTCCAGGTCGGCGTTGTTCAACTCCTCGATACCGGTGAACGTGTCAATGCTCACGCAGGTGGTATCGTTGAGCGCATCGGCATCGTTACCGAACGCGGGCCAGGTACAGATGAAGCCCGTGGCATTGCTGGTGGGTATGAACTGCTGGGTGAAGGTGAAGAGCGAGCTGTCGCCTGGGGCGATGGCAGGTCCCGAATAGTTCTGTGTCACCACGGGATCGGACTCGTACTGGTAGTTCATCGGGAAATTGTTCATGGTCTGGTTCCCGAAATTCCTCACCCAGGAACGCACGCTCACCGGTCCGGTCACATCCAAGCCATCGATCAGGCCGAAGAAACCGGTGCAGCCCAGATCGAACACGGGTGGCGCAACTGCTTGTATGCCGAGGTGGAAATCGTACAATGTGCGATCGCGGTACTCGGCCCAAACGTTGTCGAGGCACTCATAGCTGCGCAGGCTGATGGGTCCGACCGGATCCTGCGCAATGTTGATGAGGTCGCCGCCCATGTACCACTGCACGTAAATGCCGCCGTCGTTCAAGGTGAACGGAGTGGCCAGCGGGATCACCTTGTCGCCCGCACCGGCGTTGCTGGGCTGCACGAAGACACTGTCGAGCAAGGTGCCCGGGCCGCCGTTCAGGCCATCATCATCGTACACACGCATATAAAAGCCCACCAACCCACCGTTGCTGGCAATGCGGCATGTTGTAGCGTTGAAGTAGATGGGGTAATACGGCGGCACGATGTGCACGCCAACGCCACCATTGCCACCGTTCCAGCCGATGCCAAGTCCGTCATCGGTGGGGCCGGCCCACTTCAGGTTCAGGGTACTGAAACTGGTGTCGTACACGATCAGCTCCTGCGTTCGGATATTGTTGCTGGCCACGAATTCGTTGGGGATGCCGCTCAACTCGGCGTTGAACCTGTAGGTGCCCGCGCTGCTCAGCGCGAAGGAGGTGTTGTAAGTGATGGTGGTGTCGAGCCCGGGCACGAGGGAACCGATGGCCTGGCTATCGCTGACGATCACCTGGCCAATGCCATTGAGAACGCTGATCTCCGTATCGAACGGCCCTACATCGGCATTGCCGGAATTGCGGTAATTGGCCGTCAGCGGGAAGTCCGGACCGAAACGCTTGAGCATGCGGCCTTGGCTGCTTTCCTCGGTGTTCCATTCCACGCTGGCATCAAGTATTTCCAACAAGGGAACGGCGGGATTGTAGTAACGCACGGCATAGCCCGCCACCGGATAGGTATCAGCGCTGTGCGCAAGGCCGATGTCGCCCGTTACGCTTTCGATGCCCATGCTCAGGTCCGTGTTCAGGGTGAATCCCTGCTGGTCCTGTATCTGCACGGTGATGGTGCTGTCCTGCTTGTTCAGGATCACCTGGAACGTATTGCTGCCGGTATAACTCGGTGGGTTCGGATCCCAGAACGGCACGTTGATCCAGCTCACCACCGTTACCGTGACATCATCGTAGATGTAGCACTGTGCCGGATTGCCCACACCGAAGAAGGTCATATCCGCCATCATGACCGCTATGTAGTCGTTGGCGCCCCCGGCCTGCGGGAGGAAAGGGAACAGCGAGGCGATGTTGACACTGTTGAAGGCGATGTAGCCGTTGCTGCCGATCCAGATCTTTTTCGGCTCGTACCAGTAGTAGGGCATGTTGGTCTGCATCACGAAAGGCCCCACCACGTTGTCGTCCGCCAGACCGGTCACGGGTGTGCCGATCGTGGTGATGTCGAACCAGTTGTAAGTAGGACCGCCGGGTTCATTGCTGTCCTTCCAGATATAGCCGTACTGATCGGGGCCACCTTGGAGCGCCAAGGCAGGCGGGCCGGTGAGCAGCGTGAAGGTTGTGAGGAGGATGCAGCTGAGGGTAGTGGCTCTCATCATGGCGCAACGGTTTGGGCGAGGGGAAGGTAGGGACGGTTCGGATCGGGGCGATCGGTTGTGGGGACGCCATACCGCCCCACAACGTTGACCCGGGCTCTGTCCGCTCACAAACTCAACAGCTCCTTGAAGCGCGCGCTCTGCCGGCGGCTTACCTCCACCTGCTCACCGCCTTTCAGCTTCACCATGAGGCCGCCGTTGAACCAGGGCTCGATCTTCTCCACCCATTGCAGGTTGATGATGTGTTTTCGGCTCGTGCGGAAGAACACCAGCGGGTCCAGTCGCTTTTCCAAGGTGTTGAGGCTGCGCAGCACCATGGGCTTCTGGTCGTTGAAGTACACGCGGATATAGTTGCCTTCGCTCTGGAAGTAGCGCACGTCCTTCAGTGTGCAGAACCAGCACTTCTCACCATCGCGCAGGAAGATCTGGTCATCGGCATGCAGCATGTCGCGCTGCGGTGCACCGGCTTCGGTGATGCGCGGCACCTTGTTCAAGGCGGCTTCCAAACGCGCGGGTTCCACCGGTTTCATCACATAGTCCAGCGCGTTCACCTTGAAGGCGTGGAGTGCGTGCTCGTCGTATGCCGTAACGAAGATCACATGCGGTGCGGGGTCCAGCGCTTCGAGCAATTGGAAGCCATCGCGCCCGGGCATGTTCACGTCCAGGAACAGCAGGTCGGGCCGCAGTTCGTGCACCAGTTTCTCCGCTTCATCGGCGTTGGCCGCTTCGCCGACCACTTCCACTTCGTGGTGCTTGGCCAACAGGCTGGCCAGTTCCTTCCGCGCAAGGCGCTCGTCGTCAATGATCAGTGCTTTCATGCTACGTGTTGTTGTGCCGGCCTTGTGGGTCGACGGTAGAGCAGGGTTGATCCGGAATACATCTCCTCACCATTTCATTTTCTGATCATCCGATCTCTCAATTCTCCTTCACCGGTATGCTCACCTGGGTGGTCACCATGCCGTCCTTGTCCGATATGGTGAGTTCCGCCTCGTTATCGTAAAGGAGTTGTAAACGCTTGCGGGTGTTGCGCAGGCCGATGCCAGTGCTGTTCCCATTGTGCACCGGATGGTCGAGCACCCCGCTGTTGGCCACCGTGAGCAGCACGATGCCCTCACCGCGTTCGGCACTGATGCGCAGCGTACCACCCTTCGTCAGTTTCGCGATGCCATGCTTCACGGCGTTCTCGGCCAATGTCTGTAGCATCATGGGGGGCACGTTCAATTGTTCGGTGGCGGGATCGATGTTCCACACCACGTTCAACCGTTCCTCGAACCGGATGCGTTCCAGTGCCAGGTAGTCGCGCACCACGGCCAGTTCCTCGCTCAGGGGCACGCTCTTCTTGCGGCCGGTGAGCAGGCTGCTGCGTAGGATGCCGCTGAGCTGGGTGATGGCCAGCTTTGCGGTGGCCGGGTCCTCATCGATCAGCGCACGGATGCTGTTCATGGCGTTGAAGATGAAGTGCGGGTTCATCTGGTTGCGCAGCATGCTCAGTTCGCTTTCGCGCATGGCGCTCTCCAATCGCAGGTTGCGCAGTTCCTCGCGCCGGTGTGCCACGAACCAGTGGTATGCGAAATAGCCGAAGCTCCACAGCACGAACAGGATGGTCCAGTTCTGCACCAGGGTGAACACCTCGCGGCTGTCGGCGCTGAGCATGGCTTTCTGGTCCACGAAGAACACATCGTTGATGAAGGCGTGCAACGAGAACGAGAGCCCGCCCAGGATCACCGAACTGGCGAGCAGCCGCACCAGCACCTTGTCCAGCGGCAGTTCCAACCATTCCCTCTGCCGTATGTACCAGCGCAGCAGGTGGCTCACCGCCACGCCGATCAACAGGATCATGAACAGCGCCTTCACCAGCCCCACGCTGAAGGTGCCATTGAAGTAGTTGTACAGCATGATCACGCACACCCACGATCCCCAGCCGATGAGCTGCGCGCTCCAATACGCCAGTTGCTTGCGTTGCGTGGTGGTCATGCATGGCGAATGTACCGGCACGCCCTGCGGCGCGCCGGGCGATCACACGAGCGGCCATTGCCACATGCCGGTGGGCCGAGCGGCTAACTTGCCCGCAGCCACCTATATCACGGGCACCAACGCATGAACTACCTGGCGCACCTTCACCTCAGTGGCAATGAACCGCTGGTGATGGTGGGCAATTTCATGGCCGATGCGGTCAAGGGCCGCGACCTGTCCGCCCACCATCCGGAGGTGGAGCAGGGCATTCGTTTGCATCGGCGCATCGACAGTTTCACGGATCAGCACCCCATCACTGCCACAGGACGCCACCGCGTCCGCGCGCACTGTGGCAAGTACGCCGGCGTCGCGCTCGACCTGTTCTACGATCACCTGCTGGCCAGCGATTGGCAGAGCTTCCGCACGGAACCGCTTGCTGCTTTCGCACAGCGTTGCTACGCGCTCCTTATGCGCGAACGCCACCGGATGCCACTGCGTACACAGGGCATGCTGCCTTACCTGGTGAAAGGCGATTGGCTTACATCATACGCCACCATCGACGGCATCGGTGAAGCACTTTATGGCCTGAGCCGGCGCGCCAAGCATGCAGAAGCATTGGCCGGATCGGAAGCCGTGCTGCACGAACACATCGATGTCTATCGCGCTGAGTTCCGCACCTTTCTCCCGGAGTTGGTGGAGCACATCCGTGAAGCAGGTCATGAAGCGTAGATCCTTCGTTCCGTTGCTGCTGTTGTTCGCTGCATGCGGCGATCCAACGGCGAACGTTCTGTTGGAAGGGTCGGTGGAAAGGGATCTGGATGTGATCTCAGGCGACACATTGCGGATCGGTGTGATCGAGGATGCCCTCACCTGGGAAGAGCGCACTTACGGCGATGCCGGGTTGGAATGGGATCTCCTGACGGCGTTCGCTGAAGCGCATCACCTGGCTATGGTGCCGGTGCCCATGGACAGCTTGGGGCAATTGCGCGATGCGTTGCGGCTGGGCAGGGTTGATGTGATCGCTGCGCAACTCGGTGAAGGGACATTGAGCGGAACGGTGATCATCAACAGCCTGCCATATGCAGCGGTGTACCCCGTGGCATTGTTGCGCAGACCTGCGGATGCGAAGCGGAAGATCCCGGTGGACACCGTGCAGTTGCCGATGGCCTCGGCGTTCAGCACTGTGGACCCTTCACCTGGACAGCAATTCACGGAGGCTGTTCCGATCGGATCATCGGCAACGGCATCGGACCTCATCGATCGCGTGGTATTGGGCAAGGACGATGCGGTGATCGTAACGCACCTCGCTGCCGCGCGGGCCATGGAGCAGTTCCCCCATCTGGGTGGGCGCCGTTGGTCTACCAATGAGCGGTCCTTGGTTTTTGCGCTACGCGGGAACGCTCCGAAGTTGATCGCGGCACTGAACGCCCATCTCGCCGATGAGGATGTGAAGAGCACGCTGTCCAGCGAACTCGATGACCTGCGCTTCACGGAACGCAGTGGGCCGTATGGATCGAGCACACCGGCTGTTCGCGGCGACACCATTTCCGGGTTCGACAAGTTGTTCCGCAGGGTGGCCGACAGCCTGGGGTTGGACTGGCACTTGTTGGCGGCCATCGCGTTCCGTGAATCGCGTTTCGATAGTGCGGCAGGCAGCCACATGGGTGCGCAAGGGTTGATGCAATTGATGCCGGAAACGGCAGCGCGCTTCAGCGGTCAAAGCAAACCGGGCCTTGAGGGACATGTGATCGGAGCAGCGGTCTACTTGCGCGAGCTGGATAAACTGTGGCAGCGTTCGGTCGGCGACCGGCAACAGCGACAGCGTTTCGTATTGGCCAGCTACAATGCCGGTGAAGCGCACATCCAGGACGCTCAGCGGTTGGCCGTGCACTTCGGGTTGCGCGGCGATCGTTGGGAGAACCACGTGGAAAGGGCATTGCTGCTGCTCAGTTGCCCGCGCCACTGGCGCAAGCCACCTGTGCGCAACGGCTTCTGCAAAGGCGCTGAGACGTTCCGCTTCGTACGCAATGTGATCGGCACTTGGGCCTATTTCGGAAGTGTGCCCGATGAAGAGGTCCTTCCTGACACGCTGGATGTATCCCTTCCACTGGACAGTCCGGTGCACCCGACGGGAACACAAGTGAAGCCGGATACGGCCTCCGGGGCCGCGGCTGGGGGCGGCTAACTTGCGCCACACATTTGCGAAAGCCTTCCCATATGCGTTATCCGGTCCTCTTTACCTTCTTTCTCCCGTTGATCTCGGTGGCCCAGCAAACCGGCCTTCCGCATGTGATGGCACCGCACGAAGTGCGGCTCATCGACGATTATCGCAACAGCCGTGGGGGAGGTGAACGCGGCATCACCGCACCACCCACCTTCCCGGTGCGCACCATGGCCGAGTGGGAGGAAGTGCAGACGCTCGTGGTGACATGGACGAGCTACCCGACCATACTGAAACAGATCGTGCGTTACGCGGTGGATGAAGTGCAAGTGATCATCGTGTGCGACAATGCGAACGATGTGGAGGACTACTTGCTCGGCCCGGACGCCGGTGGGGCCATCGCCGACCTGAGCAACGTGGTGTACATGGTGGAGGACTACAACAGTGTTTGGATGCGCGATTACGGCATGGAGACCATGTATCGCAATGAAGTGGATACCGTGCTATTGATGGACTGGATCTACAATAGGCCGCGCCCGGATGACGATGTGCTGCCCGACGCCATCGCCACCTACAAGAACATCCGCATTTACACGAGCAGCCAAGCGCCCTACGATCTGGTGCACACCGGCGGCAATTTCATGGCCGATGGTTTCGGGACGGCCTTCAGCAGCATGCTGGTGGACGACGAGAACGGCGCCAACGGCCAGTTCAACCAAACGGTACGCACGCCTGCAGGAGTGGACGACATGATGGAGCAATGGATGGGCATTCCGCAAGGGCGCTACATCAAAATGGAGACGCTGCCCTACGATGGCATCCATCATATCGACATGCACATGAAGCTGCTCGATGAGGAGACACTGCTTGTAGGCGAGTTCCCGACCGGCCAGAGCGATGGCCCACAGCTGGAATTGAACCTTGCTGCCATCCAGGCCAATTACACCAGCGTCTTCGGAACGCCGTATGAGATCATCCGCATTCCCATGCCACCGAGCACGGGCGGCAGTTTTCCGCCCAACGCGAGCTACCGCACGTACGCCAACAACATCTTCATCAACAAGACCGTGCTGGTGCCCACTTACCGTGAGCAGTACGACACCACCGGCCTTCGGATCCTGCGTGAAGCCTTGCCCGGGTACCGCGTGATCGGTATTGATTGCGACAATGCAACGGACAACATCATCAGCGCGAGCGGAGCGCTGCATTGCATCACCAAGTGCATCGGTGTGGAGGACCCCCTGTTGATCCGCCACCAGCGCCTGCGCGATACCTATGAGACCGTGGTGCCTTATACCGTTACGGGGTATATCCGCCACCGCAGTGACATTTCCAGCGCCGAGGTGTTCTGGACCACCGATACCACGCAGGCCTATGCTTCACTGCCCATGACGGACATCGGTAACGATGAGTGGACGGCCAACATCCCCGCGCAACCCGCGGGAACCGAAGTGTTCTATTACATACATGCAACGGCCAACAGCGGCAAGCAGCAAGTGCGTCCCATCGTTGCGCCGGAGGGTTATTGGAATTTCCACGTGCTCACCATCGGTTCCGGTGTTGCTGAAGCGGCCGGCCCCACGCTGGGTGATCCCTTTCCGATGCCAGCTACGAATTGGATCTGCATCCCGGTGGGCGTGCAACACGGCACCGTGGAAGTCAGCATCGTGGATGCCTTGGGCCGTAACATCATGGCCGTGCACCATGGCCAGGTTCCTTCCGGAGGAAGGCTGTACGCCGATGTGTCGCGGCTTGATGCCGGCAGCTACTGGATAGTGGCCGAGGGCAACGGGCAACGCCGTGTGAAGCCCATGGTGAAGAACTGAACCACCACCCGTCACGACCAATGAACCCACGGCCGGGGATGACACTTATCTTCGCCTGAACATCCGGACAACTGCATGAAATTCCTGCACCAGCAATACCAGGCCAAGAAGAAGGAGATCATCGAGGTGGAGATCGACCAGCCTACCAAGGTGAAGTTCATGAGTGGTATGGACTTCAAGAAATACAAGCTGGGCAAGACGCACAAGTACTTCGGCGGGCTCTTCGAGGAGAGCCCTGTGCGCTTCGTGCTACCGTACGACAGCGTCTGGAACGTGGTGGTGGAGAAGGGCAGTTGGAAGAGCCCCTTGGATGTGAAGGCGAACAGCCGCGTGCTGGTGCCGAACCGGAAAGCTCTTAGTTCCATCGCCTCCGACGCACCGGATCACGTGCGCAAGGCGATCCAATCTGAAGTAGAGGATGAACCCGCAACGGTGCAGAGCGGCGAAGACCAGGACTGAGCACTAAGGTGCTTGCCGGGGCGTTAACCGCACATGACACGAAAGTCCATGCAACGCCGATCGCATCTGGAAGAGGAACTGCGCAGCCTGCGCGGATCCACTGCATTCCTGGAAGCCGTGAAGGGCATCCTGGAAGAGGAACAAAAGACGGACGACATCCTTCGGGCCATGGTGCTCAGCTCAACCAAGGCGCACGCCAACAGGATCGCAGGATTGGATCTTGACCGTGTATATCCCGCGGCCGCCATCCGCACGGTATGCACGAAGTACCGCCTGCGCTTCCTTGACAGCGGTTTGTTCAAGGGTGAACTGCCCATGCAGGCCATCCATGAACTGAGGCAACTGGAGAGGCGGTCCTCCGCGCCGTTGGCGGGCTTCAAGATCATGGCCCCGGCGGAACGGTTCAAGCTGTGCGATGCGGAAGGCGATCCGCTGTTGTTCGTTCCGTTGGGCAACGAACTGTATTACATGGTATACCAATGGGGAGGCGATCTGGCTTGGCACCGCGCCCTGCTCAATTGGCCGTTGCGATCGGTGGGTCACTTGGCCGCAACCGTTCTGCTGATCGCGGCCATTGTTGCGCTGCTCGCTCCAGGTCCGTTGGTCGATAGCCCCGGCGCCACCAGCTACCTCAACGGTGGCCGTTTCCTGTCGTTCTTCTGGGCCGCGATGGTCATTGCCGGTTTCACGGCGTTCGGCTGGATGGCCTTCTTCGGCAAGTTCAGCGCGGAGGCGTGGAACAGCCGGCACTTCAATTGAGGGAACTCAGTCCCTGGCCAGCTGGAGCGGCTGGGGTATCAGCGTTTCCGCAGCTGCGTTCAGTTTGCAAACGCAACTGGTCCGGAACCAGTTCTTCAGTTCTTCGCGCTCCTCCGGTAACAGGTTCCTGAACGCCTTGCGCAGTTCCTTGCGGAAGATGCCCCGGTCAACGAGGCTGATCTTGTCAAGTACGCTCTTGTAATAGGTGAGGAGGTCGATCTTCATCGGAGGTGGGGTGCGGCTTGCGTTGCGGGCATACGCAAGCTTCCCCGCCCGGGTTTCATTTTGCCTCCTTGGCCAGGATCATGGCGGCCGGGATGCGGAAAGCGCAACGGCTGCCCATCCGCGTTCCGCCTTTGGAAGCATAGGCGAACCGGGGCATGGCCGAAAGCGCCACGATGACCTTGCGCATGAAAGTTCCATCGGCAATGCCTTGGATCCCGATGTCCTTCACTTCGCCGTATTCGTTCACGCCGAACACGACTTCCACCACCAAGGCCACGGCTCCTGAGTTGGCGGTCCCCTGGCTACGGATGGCTTGGAGCACCCGTTGTGCCGTGCAGGCGTCCCGCTCGCTACCCGCCATGGCCGCGCAATCCGGATGCGCTGGACCTTGGTCGAAGGCCCCGGTGTAGGTCCAGGTGATGCTGTCCTGGGCGATCGCTACCACCGGCGCACCACCCTTGTCGGTCTTCATTTCCTTGGCTTCGCTCTTTACGACTTTGGGTGGGGCTGCAGGTTGCTGTGCGCTCAGCGCACAGACCAAAAATGTGAAAGGCGATAAGAGGATCGTACGCATCATGGCCGAACAGGTCAGGATGTGAAAGTAGCCCACAACGCAGAACGCCCCGTTCCGCGGGGCGTTCCATTGGAAGATGACCGCATCAACCGATGTTCACGGCGAAGGTCTTCGGCTTGCTCTCCTCACGCTTCGGGAGTGTTACCGTGAGCACCCCGTCGTTGTGTTCGGCGCGGATGGCTTCCACGTCCACTCCTTCGGGCAGGCGGAAGCTGCGTTCGATCGCGCTGCGGCCGAACTCGCGCCGGGTCCAGCGTTCGTTCTCTTTCAGGGTCGCAGTCTTGTGCCCGGCCTTGATCGTGAGCAGGTTGTTCTCCACGTTCACGTTCAACTCGGCTTTGCTGAAGCCCGGGGCCAGCATGTGAACGGTGAAGGCATCGGGCGAGTCGGTGATGTTCACGCGGGGCATGATGCCGCGCACTTCATCACTACCGACCACCTGGCCCATGCCAGCGCCGAAGAAGGCATCGAACAGCTCGTTGATGGGGGTGACGAGCGCACCGTGCTGGCGGTCCCTCATGAGGGCGACGCCGCTGTGGCAATTGTGTTTCATGGCCACGGCGTTCTCAAGCCATGTTCCATCAGCGGATCGCTGACAGAAGTGGCGCCCTGGAAAGCACGACCGCGCCAGAGTGGCTGTGAGAGAGGGTTTCAGGTGACGCGTTGACCGAATGGCGCAGTTCACTGCGCCACGAACACGAACCGGATCCAGCCCTTCTGCGGATCGCTCGCCGTGGTTGAAGGACTGAACGAAGCATTCGCAGCAGCTTGCTCGGCAAGCTCGGTCATGCAGGCATCGCTTGTGG
>JBATMK010000226.1:0-36838 GCA_049289815.1 Flavobacteriales bacterium | reverse complement strand
GCGAGGGTCTTCATGCTGCTGTCCAGGTACATCTTCGCTTCGTCGTAGCGGTGCATGCTCGTGCGGAGGCGGCCCATGTTGCCGAGCACCTGCCCCAGGTACATGGTGTTGCCAGCGCGGGCGAACGCAGCGCGGGCCTGCTCCAGGAGCTCGAGCGCGGCGGTGGTGTCCCGTCGTTCCGCCAGTCTGTTGGCGAGATTGAAGCTGGCCTGCCCGATCCCATCGGCGTAGTCCATCTCCAGGCATACATCAAGCGACTTCCGGTAGTGCTGCATCGCACGCAGGGTATCCTGCAGGTCGCTGTAGATGAGGCCTATGTTCAGTTCGGCCGCAGCGATGCCCTTCTTCTTGCCGAGCTTCTCCGCGATCTGGAGAGCCTGCGTGTAGAGTTCGATGGCCCGCGACAGGTCGCCCTTTTTCCAGTAGGCGTTGCCCATGTTGTTGAGCGCACCGGCCACGCCATCGAGCGAACCGGCCTCCATGAACATTGCGCGGGCCTTGTCCAAATGCACCAACGCGCTGTCGAACTGCCCCACGATGATGTAGCTGATGCCATGGATCGAGAGGGCATCGCCGGCGTTCGCCTTCAGGTCCTTGCGCATGGCTTCGCGATAGAGGCTGTCGGCCAGGATGCGTGCGCTGTCCGGATCGGAGAAGAGGTAGCCACCCCAGATCACGTCGGCGAAGGCCACGAGCCGCACGGTGTCGGGGCGCGATGCGTCGGCCCAAACGCCGCGCAGGCTGTCGAGGCGGTGGTTCTGGGCCTGTGCGAGCAGGGACAACAACAGCACAGCAAGCAGGGTGGGGGTGCGCATGGATCGGGGGATAATGCATGTAATGTAAAAGCCGGAGTACATGAGCAGTGCAATGCGCGCGGATGTGATCGCGATCGGCAGATCTTGGCCACCGGAGAATGGGCGCTACGGTCTACACGGTCTACGTGATCGAACTCGCACGCAAGGTCTTCAACGAGGACCGGAAATTCCGCGAGGCGAACCCGCAGTTCAACGGCGTGCTGGAATGCCTTTACGTGGGTATGACGAGCAAGACACCGCAGGAGCGCCTGCAACAACACAAGACCGGTTACCGCAATGCGAAGGGCAGGAAGTTGTCGTCGAACATCGTGCAGAAATACGGCCGCTACCTGCGACCGAGCCTGTACCAGGACATCGGCCCGCTGAGCAGGAAAGAGGCGCTTGAAGTGGAACTCGGCCTGGCGTTGGAACTGCGCCGCAAGGGCTACGCGGTATGGACGAACTGAGCGGTCAGGGCTGGGTGGTGTCCAGCTGGAACTCGTACTTCCTGCCGGCGTTGCCGGGCAGCACCGGCATGGTGAAGAGGCTGCAGCCCTTGGGCGGGAAGATCACTTTCTGCATCCATTGGTATTCCGGTCCGTTGTCAGCAGGCTTCGCGGTCGCAGCCACGATGAACGGTGTACCCGAGCATTCGCTGCTCTCCTTGCTCCATGAAACGGTCTGCCTGTGCTGCGTGTGGAAGAACCCGCTCACGCTGACCTGGCGCAACGCCGCATCACCGATCCAGCGCCGGTAGCCCAGCGGCACGGCGCCCTTCAACATCGGCACCATGCCCTCGGCGCTGAGGCTGGCTTGGTCACCGCCCCCGCTGCCGTCGATATCGGTATGGTTGATGTTCACCTGGTTGAAGTCCGCGCTGCCGTCGATGCTCACCCTGAATCCATGATGTTCACCATGTGCGAAGGGCTCGGCTGTGCGGAAGGTGCTCAGGCCAGCAACCGCGTTCTCGTCCGCCACTTTGTGGAAGCGCAGATCCCAATGGGAACCGTCAGCAGCAAGTGCAGGGGCTGCTGTAACCTCGTAGCGCGCGCCGGATGGATGGGCGATCACCACGCGGATGTCCGACATCGGCGTGGCCGTTGCGGTGGTCCGGCTGATGTACAGGTAGGGAACGCCGTGGTACGGATCGGTCTCGGTGCCCCAGCCCATGACCGCTGATGAAGGCACTTCGATCGAGGTCATGTTCCAGCTGCCGGCCATGGCCACGGAAGCCGATAAAGCGGGCATATCCCCACCTTCTTCGATCTTCAGGATCTGGGCTTCCGAAGTGCAGGGCGAGGCGAAGATCAGCGCGGCGCAGGTGGCGGATAGGAGTGTTGAGGGGTGCATGGTCGGGGTGGTCCGGTCGGGGGCGGTCCGTTCAAATATCGCGATCGGTCGGGAGAGCAGGGGTGAAAGGACTCACCGCCCTTCGGCGAAGGTCTTGCGGCGGTCCTCGAAGCGTGTCTCGGTCACGGCCCGGTGCACGCGTGCGAAGAGATCCAGATAGGTTTCCGAATGCACGGCCACCTTGTTGTTCCGCAGGTCGTAGTGCACGAAGTCCATCCAGCAGAAGGACTTGAGCGTGAGGCCGGCCTCGTCCCACATGCGCATCTCCACGCTGACGTGCTTGGGGCTGTAGGCGATCAGCTGGCTTTCCATGCGCACGCGTTCCATGAGGAAGGCCGGACGCAGGTAAGCCACCTGGTTGGTGCTCACCACCCAGCTGAGACCTGTCTCACGTGCCACCCGATAGATGTCGAGGTCGTAGTGCGCCAGCAGGTGATCCTCGCGGGCGTTGAGGAAGTAGTCGACGTAGCGGCCGTTGTTCAGGTGGTTGAAGGGGTCGCAGTCCTGGAACCGGACCACCATGATGCTGGAAGGAAGGGGCGCGAAGTCGGGCATGGAAGTGGCGTTGAACGTGAAGGTAAAGTTCACTTCAGCGCTGCATGCGCAAACACCCGTTCACTCCAGTTCCTTCGTGCGCATGATGGCCGATATGGCCCCGGTGAGGTCGTAGCTCTCGATGATGACACCACCACCGAGCTCCGGCACGAACCAGGTCTTGCCGTACATCACCATGTAGCCGAGCTTGTTGGTGAAGCCCTTCTTCAGCAACAGCCGCTCCTGCTTGGTCTGCATTTTCGCGGCGAAGGCCTCGTTCTCCTGGTTCACCGCCTCGTCCGCCGATTCAAAATCCGTGGTCATGCTCCCCTTGCTCCACGATTCCGACTCGATGATGTAGGCCGTGTACTTCACGCCGGCCACGGTCACTTCCTGCGTGCCGGTCACCACGGTGTTCATGCCCTGTATGCTGTGCGAGGAGAAGGAAAGATGTTGCCTGGCGGCCACATCGATGGTCTTGTACACCGCGCTGGTGGTGGTCTTGGTGTAAGGTCCAAGGCCGCTCTCGCCGGTGCGCGAATCGGTGGCGTAGCCGAAGTGGTCGCTGCTGGTGGTGCGCATGTGGGAGAACACGTTCTTCTTCAATGTGACGTCCGCCGTGGTGGGGAACATGAAGGAGACATCCTCATAGGGTTCCAGCAGATCGCCCACCTTCAGGTGCACGGGCACTTTCTGCACGCCCTGTATGGTGAAGCCGATGGGGTTGTCGGCAGGGCCCAGGAACACCACGCCGCGGTTGCGGGCGATGTAGAGCGTATCGTCCTTGCACACCACATAACTGGCGTAGTCCGTACCGGCCACGTTGTAGCTCACGGTGTACTCATCGCCTTCCGGTACTACGGCCTTCTTGATGTGGAAGAGCATGTCGGTATTGCTCGCCGGTGGAATGGTTCCCGCCGTAACACCGGCATTGAAGGCCGCCACGATCTCGTCCTTCTTTTCGTCCTTGTACTTCATGAACTTGGTGTCGGTGAGCATCGGGCCCGCGAACGTGCGGATGGACAAGGTGCTTTGCCCGGAGTCCGGAATGGCCAGCTGGCAGGTCTGTGCGCAAAGGGAAGAGCCCGTGACCAAGGCTACCATGCTGGAGTGGAGTACGCGGCTCATGTGTTCCATTCGTTCAAAGAGTGTGGGTGATCGCCATCCGCTCCGATGCGGCAGCGATCAAACGTAGGCGGTCGGAAACAGCAGGCACTACGGTGATCACCGTGGTTGTACCGTCGGTACGCACAACGTGCGCGGACGGTGCAGGCACCGTCCGCTACTCGCCCACCACGAACCGATAGGCGCGCCCATCGCTGCTGCGCAAGGCATAGCTACCGGCGGGCAGGGAACCGATGTCCACCGCTGTGCCCTGTGCTTCCGCGTGTGTGCGCACTGACCATGTACGACCATCGGCACCCGTGATGCCGAGTACTTGGTCGGGCAACAGCCCTGCAACGTGCAAGAGTTCACTGGCCGCGACCGGTACCGGCCACACCTGCGGCGCAGCAGGCGTGCTTTCCACCATGCCAAGGCACGGATCGATGGTGAGCGTGATGCTGTCCACATCCATGCAGCCGCCGTTCGTTACGGTAAGCACGTAGGTGGTGGTCTGCGTGATGGAGATGGGGATCATCTCCGTGGTCTGGCCGCCGGGTTGCCATTCGTAGCTGCATCCGAAGCAAGGCACCGTGCTGAGGTCGCCGGTGAATTCGTAGCACCACGTCTGGTCGGCCGGCAGGGTCGCGGTGGCCTCGAGGCTCTCGATCACGACCGAAGTCGGTGCGCTGTTGCCACAGGCGTTCGTGGCGACCACCGTGGCGAGTTCCGATCCCACGCCGCCCACTTCAACAACGATGCTGTCGGTGCCCTGTCCGCTCACGATGTTCCATGAATCCATGGTCCATTGGTATCCGGTGGCATCGCCGAAGGCATCCACCACCAAGGTGGCCTCTTCACCGAAGCAGACAGGACCGGACGGCAGTATATCGATCGGATCAAAGGGCGCACCCGCGCACCAGGTGTAGCGCGCTACCGCACCATCCTCGCTCGCACCGGGCAGTGTGAGGACCGGCGCGCCGGGATCGTAATCGAACGCATGGCCATCGTTGAAGGTGCCCATGTAGAACGCATCGCCGCGCAGGTCGAAGCCGGGCGCGAACGGATACGTGCAGTCCGTGCCCACGAGGAAGTAGAGGTTGAAGTCCACCAACCCGCTCACATTCATCTTGTAGAAACGGATGCTGCCCGAATTGCAGTTGAGGGTGTACATGCCGATGCAGCCGCCCTGCTCATCGGCCACCAGGTCGCCCACCTTCATGCTGCCCACGGAATACAGCGGTGTGCTGTACACCTCGTTCATGTCCGATCCGGTCATGCTGTACTTCCAGGCCGTGGCGCCGGCGCCGCCGAGCTGCTCGCTCTGCACGTACGCATCACCATTGCCATCCACGGCCAATCGGCACCGATAGTAGTTGGTGCCACCCTGCGCCATGAACTGTCCGGTGCTGTCGTAGCGCATCAGGTTCTGCGAATCGCAGTACACGTTCACCACGTTCGGCCCGGGATCCACATCGATCTGCGAACCGGGGAACCCGTTGTCGAATACGCGGATCATGTAGAAGCTGCTGCCATCGGCCATCACGGCGATGTCGCGCGAGTTGCTCGTGCCCGTGGACCACACCTGCATGTCGGCCCAGTCCAGCGTTCCATCCGTGTGGTAGCGCGCCACGTAGGAACCCGTGCTCGATGTCGGGGTAACGAGGTTGGTGACACCCGCTCCCGGATCGAAGTCGAAGGTGCCTGCACCCAGGTCGCCGCAGATGAACAGGTTGCCGGCATCGTCGCACGAGAGCGCGCAGTAATCATCGCTCAGGTCGGTGCTGTTCTCCAATCCGAAGCCCCATTGGAACTGGCCGTTGCTGTTGAATTTCGCGTAGGCCTTGCCGGGGTTCACCAAGGTGCTGTTCGGTCCGGGGTCCAGGTCCAGCTGCCCTGTGGTGAAGCCTACCGCGATGTAAAAATTGTCGCTGGCGTCCACGTCCATGTCGATGGCCTGTAGCGTGGGTGCCGAAAGTGTTTTGGTCCAGAGCAGCGCACCGGTGCTGGAGAAGCGCTGCAACAGAACGCTGTTGGTCTCACGGCCCATGGCGAAAACATCGCCGTTGGAAGCAGCCTTCACGCGGTGGTTCGTCGGTACGGTGGGCGTTACCCAGTCAAGGGTCATCTGCTGCGCGAAGGCAGGACATGCGAACAGTGCGCAGGAGAGAAGAGCGGATGAACGGATCATGCGGTTGCGATGAGCGGTCGAAATTATCCGGAAGTCGCAGCGCCGCGAACAAGGGATCACCGGCTGATCGGGAACATCCATCAACGGATGGGCAGATCGTTCCACGGAAGAACTTTTCAGTTCCTGTACGCATATGGCTTGGACCGGCGTTTGGACCCTTGGGACCAAACCTGCAAAGCCATGAAGAAGATCATCGTTCCCATACTGTGCGCCGCGCTGTCGGGCACCGCTGTGGCGCAGACCGTCGGGGACAGCATCACCGATGGCTCCGGGCCATCGTTCGAGGCTGGTGATACTGCCGCTACCGCACCCGATACCACGCGCTATACCACCTTCGGGAGCATGGCGGAGAGCAGCCCGCCGAGTGCTGCTGCCCGCGCACGGGAGCAACGCGCGAGCGCTCGCTCATCGTCATCGCCAACAGCTTCCTCTTCATCCGGAAGCAGCTCTGCGCGCCGAGCGGGCAAGGGCGTGAAGCACACGAACGAAGGACCCGAACTCAACCTGCAGCGCGCCCTGGACCCTGAAGGCCGCAAGCACTGGCAGCGGATGAACCGGCGCTCGACACGTCAGGCGAAAGGCAGTCCTCCGGGCACGGTGCCGGTACAGTGATCCTTCCCCGATGGGACATGTCCATCAATGCCGAAAGCCGATGCGTCAGCATCGGCTTTAGGTCCTGTGGAACAATGGTGATCGCTCAGCTCTTGTTCATCCGGTGCAACAACGTCCCGCGATCGGTGACGATACGTACCAGATAAGTCCCCTTGGCCAGATGCGCAACAGGGATGGACTGCAGCTGATCGCCCGTATGCGCCGATACTTCCCGCCCGCTGAGGTCGCAAATGCGCACCTCCTTGATGGAAGCGCCGCCGCCGCTGATGACCAGCATATCCTGCACCGGGTTCGGATGGATCCGCAGATCGGCAATGGCCTGCTCTGCCAAACCCACTCCGGAGCAACCGGGGTTGGGCGCACTGCCGTAGGTGAACACCACGGCGCCCGTTCCGCAAGGCGTTACGGTATTGCCTGAACCTTGGTCGCTGATGGACCCCGCCGACTGCGCGTAGATGGTGTTGTTGCTGCCGAAGATGCCAAGGAAGTTCCCCTTGTAGCGGATCGTGTTCCCGCCGCTGTTGATACTGACGAAAGCGCCGGATTCGATCCATATGTTGTTGTTCCCGCCGGTGAAGATCTTCTGGAACGCATCGGAGCAGACCCAGTAGTTCTGCCCGGTGCCCGTGATCTGCACAGGACTGGAGTCGTCGATGATGGTGGAGCCCGAAGGCACCGCACTGGTGCATTGCGCTGCCGCGCCGGTGGCACTAACAAGCAGCAGGAAAAGGGTAGTGGTTCTGATCATGTGGTTAAGATTTGCCCAAAAATATCCGATCCATCTGCGATGGAACAACCGTCCATCACCATCGCTCCTGCATGACGCAATGAAAGGCGTCCATCAACTGCCCGTGCGCGTGATCTCTTCCATTTGCGCAACCAGCCAGCTGCGGGCCTCGGCTTCCTTATCGGTGACCAGGATGCGGTTCATCTGCGGGAAGTAGGAGAAGTACAGCTTGAGGATCATCTGGATCATGTTGGCGCGGGCCACCACGGCGATCGCCAATACCAGGCCTTCGTGCCGGTCGATGGACATGTGGTCCACGTTCATGGCGCCCAGTTCGAAATCGACATCCTCAGGGATGATGCTCAACATGCCATAGGGTGTATTGCCCATGAGTTCGCGCCGTGCCACCTGCACCTCGGCCACACCAAGGGACGATAGGATGCAGCCAGAGCGGTAGTTCACTTGCAGGAAGTCGGGGCGCACGCGCACCAACGTGGCAATGGCGGTTTGCCGCTCGGTGGGTTCCAATGTCATGCGGTGAAGCTACCGCAAGACGCTCGAGAAACTGCGCGCGTTCATTCCTTCACGAACCGCGCACGATGCCAGCCCGTACTGCCTTGCACCGCCAGTATATAGGCCCCCATGGCCAGGGCGGACACATCCACGCCATCGCGTTGCAACTGCCCGTTGCCGATCACGCGGCCATCGATGTGCAGGAGTTGGTAACGGCTACCGCTCATGCTGTCGTGCAGTTCAACGTGCACCCTGTCGGTGGCAGGTTGCGGGAACAACAGCATCTGCCCGCCGGTCCGCGAGGACGATACGAGCATGCCCGTTTGCGCAACGAGGACCGCATCGTTGGTATGCACCGGTGGGTTGAAGTCGAAGAAGATGTCCGCTGCGTTCGCGATGCTGCTGCCTGGCAGAAGCGGAAGTTGTGGTTGGATCCGGAAGGTGACCAAGCCGTGGCTCGCAGCTTCGTTCGTGTTGCTGTCGGGAAGCAGGATGTCCGCGAAACGCCATTCCACCACGCGGCCGGGTTTGAAGGAAACATCGAACGGATGCGAGGCGAGGCCTTGCTGGAACGTGCCCATGTCCAGGCTGGCTTCCAACGTGTCGGTGATCACCACGGTGAACGCTGTATCGCTGCCCGTGTTCTGGAAGCGGATCGTGTAGTCGATGTACTCGTCCGTGCCGATGATGTACTCCGTGCCGCTGGAGTTGCTGCTGGTGCGCGCGGTTTTGTCGTTGGGATCGTAGCCACCCGTGATCGTTCGGGGGAAAGTCGTGGAATTGTTGCTGAGCGTTGATTCCGTAAGCGGCTGCGACACGTCGAGCGTTGCGCTGAGAACAGTGCCGATGAGGCCGGGGTTGGGTGGCACCGAGAGTTGTATCAGGAAATTGAACTGGTCGAAGCCGATGGATGGAGGCAGACCGTTCCATGTAACGCTTCCGGCGGTGGTGGAGGAAGGCGCGGGTGTGGCCGATACGAAGGTCAGCAGCGGGTCGAAAGTGAAAGTGACCTCCAGCGCACCGCTCAGTTGGCCGCTCAGGTTGGCCACATGACCGTAGTAGGTAACGGAGAAGCCCGGCCGTGCCGGTGTGGAGTTGAGCGTGGCCTCCAGATCGAGGGTCGTGAGGCTGCTGTCGGCGAAGTCTATGACCGCCGAAGGGTTGAGGTTGTCCAGCGTGAAGGGCGCCGGGTTGTTCGCCGGGCAGAGCTGCTGGATATCCGCACTCGGTTGGCCGATGGTGAAGTTGCCGTACAGCAGTCCATGATCGTACGCGCCGCCCGTATTGGTGATCGCATATTCGCCCCCGGGCAAAATGGTGAGGATGCGGTAAGGCATGCCGGGGTCGTTGGCATCCTGCACGCAATCCTGGTCATGATCGAAGAAGACCGACCCGCTCACGGTGCCGCAATCGGGGCCCAGATCGGGCACATCGAAACCGAGGGTATCGATGCAGGTCGATTGTAGTAGGCCGTACCAATTGCGCACGGTAACATAGTGTCCTGCGGCCAGGCCCTGCGCCAGCGAAGCGCCTCCATATTGGAACGGTCCCGCGGCGAAGTTGCCCAGCGCATCGAGCACGGTCACCTCCGCAGCAACGAACGGGTCATCGGGCACACCGATGTTGGCGCTTCCGTTGGCACCGCCACCGCAAGCACCGGTGATCTGCGATACCACAACCGGGTTGTTGTCCAACGGGGCCACGATCCCCTCGAGAGCGTTCCCGATGCATCCGACATCGTCGCTCACTTGTACGGTGACCATCTCTCCACCGCAATACGGACCGAACATCGGCAGGAAGTTGTTCGGATCCAAGCCCAGGTAGCCGCCTTGGTCAACCGAGTAATACAGGCTGCCCACGTGCCCGATGAATTCTTCATGCACGTTGAAGGCGCCATTGCATTGGTCGGGGCACGCGTGCAACCCTTGCTGGTTGATGGCGCCTTGGAGGTCGAGAAAAGGCTGGTCGATGATCTCGGCGCTGTCCACCAGCACGGTGCCGATATCGTCAGTGATCGTCACCACGTACCAACCGGCCGTGAGGCCCGTGATGGTCGCTGTAACGCCACCGTTGCTCCATGAGTAGTTGTACGGGGCCACACCACCGAAAGCGTTGGCCTGCAACCAGCCGTTGCCGCTGCTGCACGTTTCGTGGGCGATGCTGTATGTCCAGGAGAGCGCATCGCATTCAGCGCGGCAGAGCACTGTTGAGCAAACAAGGGCGGTGCGGAACAGCGTGGTGGTGTTCATGGTCATTCCTTGATGAAGCGTTGGCGCAGGATCGTTCCGTCAACAAGGCGCAGCGAAAGCGCATAGCTGCCTGCGGCGAGGTCTTCGATCATTACATCCACCTGTTCACCGCTTGCGCGTTGGGTTCGGATGGAACGGCCATCGGCCGCGCTGATGTCAACCCGCTCGATCGCTCCGTTCGCCACGATGGCGATCGACCGTTGCGCCGGGTTCGGGAAGAGCGATATGCGCCGCTCGTTCGTTCCCGCGACAGCCGTTCCGAGGTCGGCAACGAGCACCGAAGGCGGTGTGCGCACGGGCGGATTGAAGTCGAAGAAGATGTCGGCGGCGTTGCTGATGGTTGTGCCGGCCACGAGCGGTTGTTGCGGTTGGATGCGGAAAGTCACCAAACCATGGCTTGCGGCCTCGTTGGTATTGCTATCGGGCAGCAGGATGTTCTCGAAACGCCATTCCACCACGCGGCCGGGTTTGAAGGAAACGTTGAACGGGTGCGATGCGAGTCCTTGCTGGAAGCTGCTCATGTCGAGGTCTTCCTCCAATGTGTCGGTGACGACCACGGTGAACGCTGTATCGGTGCCCGTGTTCTGGAACCGGATGGTGTAGTCGACGTATTCATCCAGTGGGATGAAGTAGTACGTGTTGCTGCTGCCACTGCTGGTGCGCGCCACCTTGTCGTTGGGGTCGTAGCTGCCCACGACCGTGGTGCCCTGTGCCGCATTGTTGTTGGCCAACGTGGTTTCGGCGAACGGCTGCGACACATCGAACGCTGCGTTGAGCACCGTGCCGATGAGGCCGGGGTCAGGTGGCACCAGCAATTGCACCACGAGGGTGCCGCTTGCGAATGCGCCCAGGTTGGGGAGCCCCGACCATGAGATAGTATTGCCGACGGTGCTTGTGGGAGCGGGAAGAACGGATACCAAGGAGAGCAATGGATCGAAGATGAAGTTGGCATCCATGGCGGCACTCACCTGCCCGCTTGAGTTGGAGAAATGGGCGTAGTACGTGACCACGAAACCGGGGCGCGCGGCCGTGGAACTGAGCGACGCCGAAACATCCAGCGGTATCAAGCTGCTGTCGGCGAAGTCCACCACGGGGTTGGGGTCGAGTGAGGTGACCACGAAAGGGACCGGGTCGTTCGCAGGGCAGAGCTGTTGCAGACCGGCGATCGGTTGCCCGACGGTGTAATTGCCATAGAGCAGCCCGCGATCATACGCGCCATAGCCGTTGGTGATGGCGTATTCCGAGCCCGGCATGATCGTCATCACCCGGTAGGGGATACCCTCATCATTCCCATCCTTCACGCAGTCCTGGTCATGATCGAAGAACACCGCTCCGCTCACGATCCCACAGTTGGGGCCCATGTCGGCAACGGTGGCGTTCACAAGCTCTTCGCAGGGATCCGTGGTAAGGAACGAGGAACGCACCACGGTGTAATCACCCGGCGCAAGTCCGGTGAAGGTCCATGGCGTCTGGTTGATCCCGATCGGGCCTTGCAGCGTCAGGCCGCCATCATCTCGCAACTCGATGTCGCCGTACCAACCCGCACCCACTTCCACGGTGATGGTGCCGGTGGAAACGCACGACGGTTCGGTGCCCAAGAGGTAGAACGGCGGTGCATACAATTCAGGCACTTGCGAAATAGGGAAGGTGCCTGAGCAGCCGTTCGCATCGGTGATCGTCAGGATCGGGTAGTCGTAAGCACAGTATCCGGTGAAACTCGCGCCTGATCCAGGTACGGCGTAGTAAGGAACGGGGTCGTAGGTGAGTGGTTGCACGGCGTACGGATTGAAGGCGTACTCGCTCCAACCATAGCCGCCATTGCACATGCCAGTGCACGGATAGTTGCCTGCGTTGGAAACTTGCACAAGTCCGTTATAGTATGCATCCGGGGGTACTTCCAAATTCGGGACGTTCACGATCGTCACCTGCTGCGTCACCTGGTCGCTGTTGCCATCGGTAACGGTAAGTGAATACGTGCCAGCCACCAATCCTAAGATCTGGTAGTCCGTGCTGCCGTTGCTCCAGTCATACGTGTAGGGCGGCACACCACCACCGACCATGGAGACCACGGCACCGTTGGCATTGCCGCATTCTTCATTCCATGATGTAAGCGTCAGGCTGAGCACAGCGTTCGCGCCTGTAGCAGCAGAGGCCGCAGCGAGAAGGAGGATGGTTCTGATCATTCGCGGTGGGGACTGGTCATTGCCGAGACGCAGAGATAGTGATGAGGCTGCTTCGTGGGAACTTCCGGTCTCTACCATGGATAGTGAAGAGCCGACCGGACGTTCATCTTTGCCACCGATGAAGAAGATCATTGCGGGCAACTGGAAAATGCACAAGGACCGTGCGGAGGCGATAACGCTCATCGACGGCATCCTGCGTGAAAGCGGTGATCTGCCGAAGGGCGTCGGGATGGTCGTTGCACCGGCCTTTCCTTTCTTGGCGGATGCAGTGGCACGCACGCAGAACACGCCCTTGCGTGTGGGCGCACAGAACGTCCATGGCGCAACGCACGGCGCCTACACCGGGGAGGTGAGCGCGGGTATGCTGGCCAGCATCGGGGTCCAGTATTGCATCGTGGGACACAGTGAGCGCCGACAGTACTGGAACGAAACGGACAATGAAGTGGCCAAGAAGATCGCCGCCCTTCTGAAAGCGGGCATCACGCCGATATTCTGCTGCGGCGAACGTAAGGAGGAGCGCTTGGCGGAACGTCATTTCGAGGTGGTGGGCGCGCAGATGAAGGAAGCTTTGGGTGCGTTCACCGCTGTTGAGCTGCAGCGCATCGTGGTCGCCTACGAACCGGTGTGGGCCATCGGCACCGGCTTGAACGCCACGGCACAGCAGGCCCAGGATATGCACGCGCACATCCGTGGTCTCTTGCGCACGCATGGCGATGCCGTGTCGGACAACGTCCCCATCCTCTATGGCGGTAGTTGCAAACCCGACAATGCGGGCGAACTGTTCGCATGCCCGGATGTGAACGGCGGATTGATCGGCGGCGCGGCGCTGGAAGTGGCGAGCTTCACTGCATTGGTGAGGATAGCTGGACAGTGATGGACTATACTTCCTCGTCCTTCCGCATTACGCCGCTGGAGCCGTGGCGTGGTATCATGGTGGCGCTGTTGGGTGAACTGGGTTACGAAAGCTTCGAAGAGAACGCCGACGGTTTGGTGGCCTACATCCGCAGCGATCGGTTCGATGCCGCGCAAGTGGATGCCCTGTTCCCGATGAACATGCCCGATGTGGACATCGGGGTGAAGCACACAACGATCGCTCCGCGGAATTGGAACGCGGAATGGGAGAACAGTTTCAGCCCGATCGAGATCGACGGAACAGTGCGCATCCGCGCCGAGTTCCACGAAAGTGTGCCAGGGTTCGCGCACGAGCTGGTGATCACCCCGCGCATGGCCTTCGGAACGGGACACCATTCCACCACCCGGATGATGGTGCGCGCCATGTTGCCGCTCGACTTCCACAGTAAGCGCGTGTGCGACCTCGGTTGTGGTACCGCCGTACTGGCCATCCTCGCCGAGCGCCTCGGTGCCGCCCATGTGGACGCCTTCGACATCGACCAAGCAGCGGTGGAGAACGCACGCGATTGTGTGGCGCGCAACGGTTGTGAAAGAGTGCATGTGGACAATGGCACGGTGGAAGCGCTGAAGGGCCTTCAGTACGAGGTTATTTTGGCCAACATTGAACGCAACACGCTTCTGCGCGACCTGCCCGCTTTGCGCGAAGCCCTTGTGCCAGGAGGCATCCTCCTGCTCAGCGGTTTCGTTGTCGCCGATGTACCGCGCATGCGCGCCGCATTGGTGGAACAAGGCTTGCAGCCCGCTGAGGCATTGACCGAAGGCGAATGGGCATTGGTTGGAGGAAGGAAATCCTAGTGCGGCCGCAGGTCTCAGGCCACAGGCTTCAGGCTCTTCAACGCGCCGTTCCCGCACACCGCTGGTGGCGGCCAGGAGTCCTTGCCGTCCATCGCTTGTGGCCTGAAGCCTGTGGCCTGAGACCTGAAGCCCGCAGCTTGTGGCTTGCGTTTGCGTTCCTGCTCGCTTCCGCGCCGGTAAATGCCCAGTCCAAAACCTTCAGCAGCGATCAAGCCGTATTCCTTTCGGAGATCACGGAATTCCTGGAAGCGGCCGATAAGAAGGAAGCGCGGCCCTTCATAGAGGAAACGTTCGCTCCGGCATGGAACGGCGCTTTTTTCACCGGGTCGATGCGCATCAAGGTGGTGGAAGTGGCCAACTACATGCAGAAGAAACGCTTCGAGGCCTTCCCCTCGTTCCGCGATTATCTCAGCGCCGTGGCAGCTTTCAGCACCAGCGGCAAAAGCGCCACGGAGTTCGATGCATGGATGGCGGGCAACCAGAAGATCATCGACGGTGGACGCAAGAAACAGTTCAGCGATTTCATCGCCGTGTGCGCGGGGCTCTTCAAAGACAACACGCTTTACGCAAGCGCCAGCACGGTGTGGAAGAGCAGCAGCAGCAAATTCACCTTCGCCTACGACACCGTGCCGAAGATCATTTTCGAGCGCATGGACCTGAAGTGCTACGCGAAACGCGATAGTGCTGTGATCTTCGGTACCAGCGGCATCTACATGCCCACCCAGGTGCTGTGGCTAGGGCGCGGGGGGAAGGTCACCTGGGAGCGGGCCGGCCTGAAACCGCAAGCCACCTTCGCCGAGTGGGCGGGCCCTTACGAAGTACCATTGAAGAGCGCCACGTACGAAGTGGACAGCGTGCAGTTCAACGATCCGTACTTCGATCGCACGTTGCATGGCCGGATCGTGGACAAGGTGCTCGCGGGTGCCGATGAGGACAACGCCAGCTATCCGCGTTTCGAGAGCTACGATCGGCGCCAGCGCGTCAAGGACATCATCGACGGCATCGACTTCGAAGGCGGTTTCACCATGAAAGGCGCCAAGCTGCAGGGCTATGGCACACGCGATGAGCCGGCCTATCTGACGTTCTACCGTGACAAGCGCCCGTTCATCATCAGCAGCGGATCGATCTTCACCATCGAGCCCGAGAAGATCAGCAGCGACGATGTCGGTGTGAAGATCATCCTGGACAAGGACAGCATCTTCCACCCGAGCGTGAGCCTCAAGTTCATCAAGGACAAAAAGCAGCTCACCCTGATCAAGAAGGATGAAGGCTTGAGCAAGGGACCGTATTACGACACCTACCACAAGCTCGACATGTACTTCGAGACGCTCAACTGGAAACAGGGCGATCCGGTGATCGAGTTCGGCAATCTCCAGGCCAGCGCGCAGACCAAGGCCAGCTTCGAAAGCTTCGACTACTTCAAGGAGAAGCGCTACCTGGGCATGCTGGGGATCGATGCCGTGCACCCCCTGGTGCGCATCAACGACTACGTGAAGCAGAGCGGCGAGGTGTTCAGCGCGCAGGAGTTCGCCGTGTTCACCAAACTGAACAAGGCCGCAGTGGTCCCCATGCTCATGGACATGGCCAACAAGGGCTACCTGCAATACGATCCAGAGAGTGAAACGGTCTTCGTGAAGCCCCGCCTGCGCGACCATATCCTGGCCAGCGCGAAGAAGCGCGACTACGACGTGCTGCAGTTCAACAGCAACATCGAGGATGGACGCAATGCCGTGCTGAACCTACTGAACTGGGACCTGACCTTGCGCGGTGTCGCGCGGATCATCGTCAGCGATAGCCAGGACGTGAAGATCTATCCGGCGGGCAAGGAAGTGGTGGTGAAGAAGGACCGCGACTTCAGTTTCGGCGGCGTGGTGCAGGCGGGCAAGCTCACCTACCACGGCAAGGAATACTACTTCCATTACGATCCCTTCATCGTCGACCTGCTCAACGTGGACAGCGTGAGCTTCATGGCCGACAGTTTCGAACCGGACGAGAACGGGTTCACCTATGGCGTGAAGGTGAAGAACGTACTGGAGCAAGTGACCGGCACCTTGGAGATCGACGAGCCGAGCAACAAGAGCGGCATACAGGAAGTGAAGGGCGAGGACGGGAAGATGAAGGGGCGGTATCCACAGTTCCCGAAGTTCAACAGTACGAAGGAGAGCTATGTCTTCTACGACAAGAAGGAGATCCAGAACGGCGTATACAACCGCGACAAGTTCTATTACAAGAGCGATCCTTTCCAGATCGACAGCCTCGATGATTTCACCAACAAGGGACTGAATTTCCCCGGCACGTTGGTGAGCGGTGGCATCTTCCCGGACATCCGCGAAACGCTCGGCCTGCAACCCGATTACGCGCTCGGCTTCGTGCGGCCCACCGGCGATGGCGGCCTGCCGCTTTATGGCAAGAAGGCGACCTTCACCAGCACGATCACCCTCAACCACGGCGGCTTGCAAGGCGAGGGGACCCTGGAGTATCTCACCACTACGTACCAGAGCAAGTCGCTCGCGTTCTGTCCGGACAGTACTTACGGTATGGCCGACACGCTGTGGAACCAGAAGAGCGATGCCACGCTGAAAGTGCCAGAGGTACAGGCGGCCAACGTGTTCACGCGGTTGGAGCCGAAGAACGACAAGCTCCTCGCGGATCACCGCGGCAAGCCGATGAACATGTACGGTGGCCAGAGCTTCCTCTACGGGAAAACGGAACTGACGCCGCGCGGCATGACGGGCGCGGGCCTGGTGGACTTCACCAACGCCACTTTGGCCAGCAAACTGTTCGACTTCACCACCATGCGGATCCACGCCGACACCAGCGACTTCAGGCTGACGGAAGGCGACACGGCGAGCATCGCGTTCCGCACCGACAACGTGAACGCAACGGTGAAGCTGGACGAGCGCATCGGCGAGTTCGTGAGCAATGGCAAGAACACGAAAGTCGAGTTCCCTGTGAACCAGTACATGTGCTTCATGGACCGCTTCAAATGGTTCATGGACCAAGGCGACCTGGAATTGGAAGCGGACCAGACAACGGCTGCCGGCAACGAGGACCTGCAATTGTCAGGCACCAACTTCATCAGCACGCGGCCCGACCAGGACAGCCTCAGTTTCATGGCACCGAAAGCGCGCTATGACCTGAAACAGCACTTGATCACGGCGAACGAAGTGCCGTACATACAGGTGGCCGATGCACGGATCACGCCCGACAGCAATCGCGTGCGCATCCGCCGCAATGCCGAGATGGACCCCATCACCAACGCGGTGATCGTGGCCAACTACGTCACCAAGCACCACACCATCTACAACGCCACGGCCAACATCAGGGCCAAGCGCGATTACAGTGCCACCGGTGATATCGACTACGTGGACGAGAACCAGAAGAAGTGGCCCATACACCTGGAGAACATCGATGTGGACACCGCTTATACCACGTATGCGAAGGGCAAGCTGCTGGAGAAGGACAACTTCCAACTGAGCCCGCACTTCGACTTCTTCGGCGATGTGCATGTGCGCGCGAGCGAGAAGCCCCTCACCTTCGATGGGCAGACGCGCATCATACATGTGTGCGAAGGCCTCGAGAAGAACTGGATGCGTTTCCGCGCGCCGATCGATCCTCTGGAGGTCTTCATTCCCGTTGGCGATTCGCTCAAGGATGACATCGGTGCCGACATCGGCGCAGGCATCTACATCACCAACGACGATCCCTTCACGGTGTACGGGACCTTCCTGAGCCGCAAGCGTGATGGACCCGATCGCGCGGTGATCGCCAGCAGGGGATTGCTCTTCTTCGAAAAAACGAAGCAGGAATACCTCATCGGACCGAAGGACAAGATCCGCCAGCGCAACCTGCCCGGCGATCTGGTGGCGCTCAACACCACAACCTGCGAGATCGAAGCCGATGGCCGCGTGGGTGCGGGCCTCGATCTGGGCCGCGTGGACCTTATCGATGTGGGCACGCTGAAGCACATTCCCGGCACCAAAGAGTCCACGGCGAAAGTCACGCTCACCGCCAACTTCCATTTCCACGAGAACGCATTGGAACGCATGGTGGAGGAGATCATGGCCTACCCCGACCAGAAGCAGCTGGACCTGTTGAAGACCAATTATGAGAAGACGATGCGCGAACTCCTCGGGTTGGAGAAGAGCGACAAGCTGATCAGTGAATTGAGCCTGAAAGGTGAGATCAAGAAATTGCCGGACGAGCTGATCCGCAGCTTGGTGCTGAGCGATGTGCAGTTGCGTTGGAACCAGGATGAAGAGGCGTGGGTGAGCGAGGGACCGATCGGCCTGGCCACGGTGCTGAAGAAGACCGTGTTCCGCACGCTGAAGGGCAAGGTGGAACTGATGCGCAAACGCAGCGGCGACAGCATGACGATCCTGTTGATGCTCGATGAGCAGACCTATTACTTCTTCCAATACAGCCGCAACTACCTTTATGCCTACAGCAGCGATCAGCAGTTCAACACCATGTTGAGCGAACTGAAGGACGACAAGCGCGTGCTGGATGCGAAGAAGGATGAGGCGCCCTACCAGTTCATCCTCACCAACAAGAAGAAAGTGGACGATTTCAAGAACCGCTACGGCCTTTGAACCATGGAACTGACCTGGCTGTACTGCGGAGCATCGATCATCATCTCCTACCTGGTGGGCAGCATACCCACATCGGTGTGGTGGGGCAAGCGCTTCCATGGCGTGGACGTGCGCGAGCACGGCAGCCACAACGCCGGTGCAACCAACACCTTCAGGGTGCTGGGTTGGCGCGCGGGCGTTCCGGTGCTGCTCATCGATATCCTGAAAGGCTTCCTTCCGGTGCGTATACTGCCCAACTTCAGCGATCTGGAGGTGGACAGCAACGCGTGGATGTGGTTCCGTGTGGTGCTGGTGCTGGCCACGGTGATCGGCCATTTGTATCCGGTGTTCGCCCGGTTCAAGGGCGGCAAGGGGGTGGCCACCTCGCTTGGTGGTGTATTGGCTGTCCATCCCGGCGCAGCGCTCGTTTGTGTGCTCATCTTCGCCTTGGTGTTCGTGTTGACCAATTACGTCTCCCTGGGGTCGCTACTGGCCGCTGTGAGTTTCCCGCTGTCGGTGGTATTGGTGTGGCACGAACCGAGCAGGGTGAAGATGGGTTTCGCGATGTTGCTGTGCGTGCTGGTGTTCTGGACGCATCGCCAGAACATCGGTCGATTGATGCGTGGGGAGGAAAGCCGGATGCGATGGAGCACGAAGGGGAACCTGCCGACAGGACAGGCAGGCGCGGGGAAGGGTTGAGCAATGAACAACGGCGGTGCCTTGCCGTAGGAGGGCCGCTCCCGAGCAACTGATGAACAGGATCCTAGCCGCCGCCGTAGCCGTCCTCGGTGCGGTATGCCTGTACGCACAGGGTGGCGATGCTGCACAGCGCGCACAGGCCGAAGCGCTGTTCGCCCAGGGCCGCTTCGCCGATGCCATGCCCATGTATTCCCAGTTGGTTTCGCTCAATGCCGCCGATCGCGATCTCAACTACCGGTTGGGCACCTGCATGATCCACAGCGGGGGCGACAAGGAAAAGGCGGTGGGCTTCCTCAAGTTCGCAACACAGGATCCCGGGATCACACCACTGGCCTTTTTCTACCTCGGTCGCGCGTTGCACGTTACCTACGGTTTCACGGAAGCCTTGGCCGCGTACGCCAAGTTCGAGGAGAAGGCCGACAAGAAATCCTTGAGCGAACATCCGGTGGAAGTCCTGGAGAAGCAATGCCGCAACGGCCTGCAATTGCTCAGCAACCTCAAGGAGATCGAGGTGCACAGCAAGGTGGAAGTGGACGGAACACAGTTCGATCGTTTCTATGACCTCACCGATATGGGTGGGCGCATCGTTGAAGTGCCCGATGAACTCAAGACCTCGCTGGACCGGAAGGATGGACGACGCTCGTTGATCTTCAAACCCGACAAGGGCGGCACGATCTATTTCAGCAGTTACGGCAAGGACGGCCGGACGGGTCGTGACATCTACACCACGGAACTGTTGCCCAGCGGGACGTTCGCCGAGCCGCGCAAGCTGGCCGGATATGTGAACACCGACCAGGACGAGGACTTCGCCTACATGCACCCGGACGGCAAGACCTTCTACTTCAGTAGCAAGGGGCACAACAGCATGGGCGGTTACGATGTGTTCCGCACCAACTACGACCGCGGGTTGGACGTGTTCGGCACACCGGAGAACCTGGACTTCGCCGTGAACACCCCCGATGATGACCTGCTCTACATCGTGGACCCCGGGGGAAAGGAAGCCTGCTTCGCCAGCGCGCGCGACAGCCGGCAGGGCAGCATTCACGTGTACCGTGTGAGCACAGCACAGATGCCGCTCGACCTGGTGATCCTCAAAGGCCAATACTTGAGCGAGATCGACGGGACGGACCGCAAGGCGCACATCATCGTGGAGGATGCCACAACGCGCAAGCAAGTGGCCGATGTGCGCACCGGGCTCGACGGTACGTACGTATTGTCCCTTCCCCACAGCGGGCGTTACAAGTTCATGGTGGAAGCTGGTCCGGGCGGGCGCACGCATGTGGGCATGGTGGAAGCGCCGCGTGTGGATGCGGCAAGGGCTTATCGCCAGGAACTCGTGTTGCAGAACCTGGGTGGGCAGGAGAAGTTGCTGATCAAGAACTACTTCAACGAACCCCTGGCCGACGACCTGGTGGCGTTGGCATTGGAGGAGATCAAGCGCCGCGCAAAACTGGATGTGACGCAAGCCGCTCCTGTGGCCGAAAAGCCAGCGGCGGAGGAGAAACCGGTGGGCGACGTGATGACGCAGGCCGGCTTCGCTGGCAATGTTTCCGTGACCGACGCCATGAAGTTGGCACAGGATGATGCGAAGGAACTGGGTGCGCTTGCTGACGACCTGGAGGAGCAGAGCGGCGCGGCTTTTACCGCTGCACTGCAGGCAGCTTCCGATGCCGAAAAGGCCACTGGTGCCGCCGCCCAACACATCCGCAACGCCGATGCCGCCACCGATGCCGCAGTGAAGAACGCGGAAATGACCGAAGCGGCCCGCGAACGCGAGCGTGCACGTACCGCCAATCTCCGCGCGAAGGCCGCACTGCGCGCCGGGCAGGATCTTGAGGTTGAAGCGATGGCGGTGACACAACAAGCCGTGAAAGCCGACAAACTCAGCACGGATCTTACTGCCGCCGTGAACAACAAGAACGACGCAACCAGCGTGCAGCAGCTCACCGTGTTGAAGGATCGGCTGGCCGCCAAGAACGGACCGGATGCGACCGTGGCGGTGCACGAACGGACGCGCCGCGCCGCTGTGGAAAAGGAGCGCGAAGCGAGCCGGGCGTTGCAGGCTGCCTCAACACAACGCGACGAGGAAGGAGAACTCGTGACACGGATCGGCCGCCTGGAACGAGAACGGGACGAGACCAAGAGCAAGAGCAGGAAGGAAGACCTGAACAAGGAGATCGCGTCGTACCAGGATCAACTCTCGGCCTTGCGCGATGAAACGGCGCGCGCCTTCGCAAAGGCGAAAGGGATGGAAGGCGAAACCGCTTTGATGCGGAGCCAGGCGTCGTTGATGAAAGTGCTGGATGACGGCAGCGGGCCCTTGGTGGCCACCGAACTCAACGCAACGCAGGTGAACGAGTTGGGCCGGCGCCTGGCCTCGAGCGAACAGAGCACGGCCGCATTGCCGATCGATGAACGCTTCGAAGCGGCCATCGCCGAGGAGGTGGCCCGGCAGCGGACCATCGCGAACGATTGGTCTTTGAGCGGGGACGCCATAGCCAGCAATGGTGTGGCGGGCAACACCCAGACCATTGAGCGCCCCGCGGACGGCACGGAACGTTTGAACACCACGCAAACGGAAATGCAGCGCGATGCACTGGCGCAAGAGACCACCGGCGATCGCAATACGACCGCGGGCACCGTGCCCAACGGTGTTCCCGACGGCACCAGCGCGATGACCACCACGCAGACGCAGGCGCAACGCGATGCGCTCGCGCAGCAACCCAACGGCCGCCTCACAGGTCCCGGCAATGCACCAGTGAAGGAAGGAGGGAACGGGGCCTCGGGTGCGACAGCCGTCAAGGACACCTCCGGTCGCGTTGTTGTTCCTTCCGACTCCCTGATGCCCAGCACGCCGGATCCCGGCAACACGTTGGTGTCTTCACCGGACCGTGCGCAAGAGCGCTTCGTGATGGAGAACGAGTTGGCGGAACTTGAACAATTACGTGCTTCGGAGAAGAACAAGACCGAGCGCGCCCGTTTGGACATGCGTATCGCCGAACTCAGGCAACGCATGGCCCGCGCAACGGAAGTCGCGGTACCGGAGGCAACGATGGAGGAGCCGGTCGTGATGACCGACGATACGCCGACCATCGCGCGACCGGCTACCGCCTTCGACCGCAATATGCCCGACGGGGAATTGATCGGGCTGTTGTTCACCAACTATGCCGCCGATCATGAGCGTTCGATCAAGCTCACCGATCCGGTGGAGCGGGCCAATGCAGCACACGGGTTGGAGTTGATGTTGGTGGACAGCCTGCAAGCGGAAGCCGACCGGCAGACCACCGTATTGGAGAGCGCACCCGAGCGCGCTGATGAGATCCTGCCACGCGTTGAGCGGCTGCGGCAGATGCGGTTGGCCCATACCGCGGAAGCCGATCGTTATTTGAAGGAAGCGGGGATCGCCAACGAAGCACTGGCCCGCAACATCGACCCGGCCGAGGATTATGCGATCGATCCGGGGAATGGAACAACGAAGCAGGGGAACCCACCGCAACGCTCGTCCAGCACAAGCACCTCGCACGTGGATGAGTACATCAGTCCGGTGGACGATCCGGAATTCATCCTGGAGAGCCCCATCGACTTCCGCAGTACCAAGGTGGCCGATGCGTTGCTGATCCGCGAGCAGGATATGGAGCGGATGGTGGATATGGAAGAGGAGATCGATTCACTGGAGACCGTGCTGGAGGAAATGCCGCGCGGGAAGGAGTACGACAAGGTGCGCAAGCGTGCCGACCGTCTCATTGACGACCGGGTGATCCAGCGAACCGAAATGGGCGCACGCTCGGCCTTCCTCACCAAACAGGAATACGAGCACGCCAATGACAGCCTGAAGCAGGTGCGCGGCGATGTGAACAGGATGGGCCTGGCACCCGACGAGCCTTTGGTACAGATGGCGCGGCAGATGGAAGAGGATGCGCGCACACAATTCACCCAAGCCCAGCAAGTGCGCAAGCTGGCCGATCGTGCCGAGGACATTGTTGTTCGCGACAGCCTGTTCCGCGCTGCCTTCGGAATGGAAGTCATGTCGTTGCGCGGTCTGGACCAGGCCCTTACCGTGAACAACTACCTGCTCAGTACTGATTTCGCGCGCGGGCAGACAATGACCTACACCGCCATTGAGCGGAAGATGTTCGGCGGGGAAGAGCCCCCGTTGGCCGAGCAGAAACCTATCAAGGGATCGACAACACCGGAAGTGGCCGCGAGCGATACGCTGGCGGAGAACGCGGATGGGTCGGTGGCGGAGCAGCTACACAAGGTCGACGGGACCACGGAGCAGGCGCAACCGGAAGTTACGCAGGAGATCAAGTCATCACCCACGGGTGGTTCAACGGACGCGAACCCGCTTACCGGACAGGCTGGCACAAGCGGGACAACAGGAACCACCAACCCCTCCAATAGCCAGGTCGCTGCTCCGGGCAGCGTACCAGCAGACCGGGCCGTGCAGACCGGCGAACGGCCCGTTTGGAATTCGCTTGGAGCGCAGGAATTCGCCGTTGCCGCCACCGAAGCCTTGGAGGACGCGCGCATGCTCGAACGTGGGTCGGTGGAGCAAGCCGATGCCGCCATGGCCTTGCGCGACAGCGCTGACAAGGCCAAGCGCCGTGATCGCGAAACGTTGGAACAACAGGCGGTGCTGGCCCAACAGCGTTCCGACGAAATGCACGCACGGTCCCTGATCGCGGCCGCAAAGAGCGATTCGCTCCTGGTGTTGCAGCACGAAGCTGAACAGGACCAGCTCCTGAGCGATCGCCTGCGTCAGTTCTATTACCTGACGAACGACGAGGCTACCAGCGTCATGGGCCAGACCGATCATAGCCGCTACTTCGAGGCTCGTTCACTGGCGCTGGACCAGCGGCAACGCTCCGATGTTGCGCGCATGGATGCGATCGGCTCACGTCAGCTCGCTCAAGCACTTGTCGACCAGAGCAAGGCGGTACTGGCCAACGCCACCGGGGCGCAGGGTGCGAACACGGAGGAGATGGCACAGGCCACCGCGCTCAATGATCGTGCGGTCCAGCTGAACGGCCGTGCCGATTCGCTGGATGCCGTGGCCGCGCGTTTGGATGGTTCGGCCAATGTGAACGAGAGCCAGGCGGCGGCGTTGTTGCAAGGCCTGCCACCTGAGCGCAGCACAGCGATCATGGCCTTGGAGCAGCGCACACGGCGCACCGAACCCATGCTGGCCGAAGCGCGCAGTACGGTGCAGCAACCCCCTGCGGAAAGCACTGGAAATGGTACTGTGGCCGATGTGCCTCCGCCTGGTACCGACGCAAGTGGGGTGAACAAGAGGCCGGAGCCGATCAGCCAGCCTGTTGTGCAGCCCAGTTCCCCGACCGGAAGCCAGGGTCATGAGGATCCAGTTCCAACGACAGCACCCACCACCGCAGCCGGGATCGGCGATCGCCCTTTGCTTCCGCCTCTGGAAGCAGACGTGTTCACCTTGCTGCCTGCGGGCGAACGGACAGCCCGCGCCATTCCCCTGGATGGTGCAATGCCCGCTGGGCTCGTGTACAAAGTGCAGATCGGCGCGTTCCGCTTTCCGATCCCCGAGGATCTATTCAGCGACATGACACCCGTCACGGGTGAGGTCGTGGGCAACGGCATGGTGCGGTACATGGCCGGCATGTTCACCAATTACAGCAACGCCGATAACGCCAAGGAACAAGTGCGCGATCGCGGTTACCGCGATGCCTTCGTGGTGGCATATCTCAATGGGCAGCGCATCAGCCTTGGCGAAGCCCGCAACCTGCAAGGCGGAATAGCAAGTGCCCAAGAGGAGCGCACGCAACCTGCAACAACGATCCCGGTGACGAACACTGTGACCGCACAGCGGCCAACGGTTCCGGATGCAGCGCCGATCACGCTGAACACCGTACCGATCGCATCCACTCTTGCCGCAGCACCTGAGGACGAAGCCACCGTCTTGGCCAAATACCCGGCGACCGCCGATCAAGTGCTGGCCACCTTCACACCGGCTACGAATGCCACGGAGTATTACAATGTGCCCGGCGCCGCACCGGCAAAACAAGTGGAGATGATCAAGGGCTTGTTCTTCACTGTGCAGGTGGGTGTGTACAGCAAACCGGTCGCGCTGGAAAAGTTGTTCAACATCACACCGCTGAACAGCGAGCGTACCGAAACGGCCAAGGTGCGTTACACCACAGGCGTATACTTGGACACGGAGAAGGCGCGGGTGCGCAAGGATGCAACGGTGGCGTTGGGGGTGAAGGACGCATTCGTAACAGCCTACCTCAATGGGAAACGCATCCCCATCCGCGATGCACGAGCCTTGCTTACGCGGTTCGGCAATAGCGTCCTCGCCGACCCCGCGTTGGCAACCCCATAGCCCTTCTGCAGCCGCACGATGTGCGGTTACATTTGTGCGCACAGCGTTGGATCACATGTCACCGAACTGGAAGGAGCAGGAAGATGTCCTGGTGGAAGAAAGAACAGCAGACACGCGTGAGATCGTCCTGCACAACGATGACGTGAACACCTTCTCACATGTCATCGTCAGCCTGATGGAGATCTGCTCGCATGAACCGCTCCAAGCGGAGCAGTGTGCGTGGATCGTCCACAACAATGGCAAGTGCAGCGTGAAGCGCGGCGCGTACGATGACCTGGAGCCGATGTGTTCGGCACTCCAGTTGCGTGGCCTTTCCGCCGACATCAATTGAAGCCCCTCATGAAGAAGCATTGGTCACTACTGGCTCTCGTGGCCATTGTCGGGGGTTGCGCCAAAGTGCCGATCACCGGCCGCAGCCAGTTGAACCTCCTGCCCGAAAGCCAGATGATGGGCATGAGCCTTACCGCCTACCAGGACTTCCTGAAGGAGAACCCGGCATTACCCGGCGGAGACCAGCGCGTGCAGATGGTGAAAGGGATCGGTAACAAGCTGGCCGTTGCAGCCACCAAGTATTGCAATGACAATGGTGTTGGCGACCGCGTTTCGGGGTTCGAATGGGAATTCAACGCGGTGGATGACAAAACTGTGAACGCATGGTGCATGCCCGGTGGCAAGGTGGTGGTGTACACCGGCATTCTCCCCGTTACGCAGGATGAAGCCGGCCTTGCGGTGGTGATGGGACATGAGATCGCCCATGCCATTGCCCGCCATGGGAACGAGCGCATGAGCCAAGGCCTGCTGGTGCAAGGAGGCGGCATAGCGTTGAGTGTTGCATTGAGCCAGAAACCACAATGGACCCAGGACCTCTTTCTCCAGAGCTACGGGATCGGGAGCCAGCTGGGCATGCTCGCATACAGCCGCAACCAGGAGAGTGAGGCCGATAAGATGGGCCTCATCTTCATGGCCATGAGCGGGTACGATCCGCGCACCGCCCCCAAGTTCTGGGAGCGCATGAGCGCCAATGGGGGTGCGGCACCACCTGAACTTCTCAGCACGCACCCGAGCGATGCGCGCCGCGTGAGCGACTTGGAGGCGTACATGCCCAAGGCGTTGGAGTACTTCAAGCCGTAGCCACTCCTTCAGGACCTAGGGTCATCGCCGGTGACCGGGTCGGCCGTTGGGAACCCTTTCCTGCCTGTGCCGTTGAAACCGCAGCCCGGAGCGCCATCAAGGCGTGCGGTGCTGCTGAAATGAAAACGTCCAACGCCCGTACCGCACTTATCGTCCTGGTAGCTCTCGTCCTCAATGCCAGGGCCAGCGCACAAACCTTCAGGGTGAAGATCACCACCGGGTTGACCAGCTTCTATGATGAGACCATGGTGCATTTCGGGATCGGAGTACCCACGGTCGATCCGAACGACGTCCCGAAACTCGGCATGGCGGGTGGCGGCAATCCGAGCATTGCCAGCGTTTCAGCTGATGGGGCCGACCTGATATTCAACGCGCATGGTCCGATCGGGGGCGATATCGCAGTACCCATCAAGGTGGCATGCGGCGTCAGCGGAGCTTATAGCCTTACCATTTACGATGTGCAGGGGCTCTTCGGCAGTTCGTGCATCACGCTGGAGGATCAACTGTTGCAGACCTCGGTGCCCGTGGCCCAAGGCCTTGCCTACAGCTATTTCATGAACGCCTCCGATCCGATCGACCCGGCCCGTTTCCTCATACATATGACCGCTCCGCTGGAAGCAGCCGCCACGGACGCCAGTTGCCCCAGCGCGAACGATGGTATGGTCACCGTGCCCGTGAGCGGGGTGGGCCCATGGAGCGTGATGTGGCCCGACCCGCAAACCGGCCAGATCGCACCCGTATCATTCACTATTTCGCCGATCCAATTGCAAGGTGGACCGGGGAACTACAGCGCAGTTGTTACACATGCCGATGGTTGTGCCCAGACCTTTCAAACGGCCATTGGCAGTGGGCCGGCACCGGTGGCGGCTTTCGCTCCGAGTTCTGCCCAGGTTCAGGTGGGTGAGGTGGTCACATTCAGCAACATGTCAACGGCAGGCACCACATCGAACTGGAGCTTTGGCGATGGTGGTTCAAGCACCGATATGCAGCCGACCCATTCCTATTCGCAACCCGGTCTCTACACGGTAACCCTCACCGTGTCAATGAACGGATGTGACGCGACGACCGCCACAGTGATAGAGGTCGAGAGCGCCGATGGTGTTGCGGAGATGAACGCCATTGACGCCGCCGTGATCATTCAAACGGATCGGATCATGATCACCTGGCCCGATGCTGACCAGGCCTTGAACGCCGAACTGTTCTCGGCTTCAGGGCGATCGGTATCACCCGCACAGCGCAGTCTCAACAGCAATAGTCCCATGTACATCAGCACGACCGGACTTCCTCCAGGTGGCTATGTATTGCGCATCTGGAACAGCACTGCCATGCGCAGTTACATGGTGCCGCTGGCGCGCTGATCGAGCCGGGTCCAAGGGCGAACTTCCGCTATATTCGCCGCCGCTTTCCAAGGCTTTGGCGTCCCCATTGCCCCAGGCAACGCAAGGACTCGTAGCTCAATTGGATAGAGCACCTGACTACGGATCAGGAGGTTTGGGGTTCGAATCCCTACGGGTCCACAACAGTTCAAGGTGCCGCAAGGCACCTTTTGCGTTCATACACACCTTGGATCGGCGGCTTGGACCGCCCCGGAATTACGGTCGTCGGGTTGTTGAAACATGCCCGTGCAACGCCGCTCTCCGATAGGGGGTTTGTGATAGTTTGGCAGCCTTGTAGTAACGAGGGGATCCATCCTCCTGTCTAAGCCCTGAACCATGAAGAAGAAATACGCTTGGAGTGCGCTGTTGCAGCTTCCTGCCGTCCTGATCATTGCGGCGGTCTTGTCCTCAACCGGTGCAGAAGCACAATTGAGCGTGGCCGCAGCAGGTACCACGTACACCATCACCTTCGATGCTACCATGGCCGGGGTGAACAACGCGGCTTACACAGGCACTGGTTTCCAGGCGGTGCCCGGGGCAGGTCGTTTGGATAGCGATGCCTGGGCCAGCACAGGGATGAGCGATGGCAACCTTGCCTTCGGTGGAGCCAACGTTACCGGTGACTATGCACGAGGCACCACCGCACCGGGGAATGCCGCCGTCACCACGGCAGGCTTCTATTCGTTCGGAGGGGGATCCATCACCGGCAGGGCTTTGGGCATCCAGCCGAGCCTACCTGATTTCACGCCGGGTACAGTAACCCTGCGCGTCAAGAACAACACGGGTCTCAACCTCACGGCATTCGACCTCGCGTATAAACTGCACATCCGCAACGACGGGGGCTTCGCCAACAGCTTCAACTGTGCTTGGTCGGCGGACAACGTCACCTTCACCAACGTTCCCGCTTTGGCGCATACCTCCACGCAAGCGGCGGGGGCATCGGTGTTCGTGGCCAATTTGAAAAGCACCACCCTCACCGGTTTCATTATCCCGGCCGGGGGATTTTTCTACATCCGTTGGAGCGGTGATGATGTCAGCGGCTCAGGCACCCGCGATGAATTCGCCTTGGACGACATCGCGGTCACGGGCTATGCACGTACTGCCTTGCGTTTTGTGAGTACGACCAGCACCGCGAACGAGGATGGTGGAACGCACCTGATCGCCGTCGGCATCGTGAATGCCAGTGTGGTGAACCCCACGACGGTTGATGTCGCCCTTTCCAGCGGTGATGCAACGCGTATCGGCAACTACACCACGCAGACCCTCAGCTGGCCTGCGAACAATAGTGCGAACCAGAACCTGAGCGTTACGCTTTCGGACAATGGCGCATGCGATGGGAATGTCAATGAGGTTTTCCAATTGCAGTCGGCGACCGGTGGCAATGTGGCGAGCGTAGGAGCGCCCAGTGCACACACGCTCACTGTGGACGATGATGAGACGGATGTGGTCACCATCACCCAACAGGCTTTCGATTCGGGCGTGAACGATACATGGAGCATTACGGCCGGTGCGGGCAACATCAGTTCGAATACCGGAGCAGGTGAATTCCCGCCGCTGGAACGGATCCTCTCACCAACGATGTCATGGCAAACAAGCAACAGCACCAACACGTTGGATCTTGGGGCTTTCTCCTGCTTGGGATACACGAGTGTCGTGGTACGCGTGCGTCTTTCAAGCATTTCCACGAACAACGCGAACGGGTCGGATGTGGGCGATTTTGTGCGCGTGTATGCTGATGTGGACGGTGCCGGCTTCCCAGGTACGCCGGATATCCAGGTGGAGGGCAATTCGAATGCACGCTGGGGTTTTTCCACTGGTACTGGCGTTGCTTCCACCGCAGCGGGAACCCCCTTGTCGGTAGCCCCTGCTGCCGGAGGTAACCGCACCACCGATGGCTACAGTTATTTGAACGTGAGCATCCCGAACGGATCGAGCACGGTTGCGCTGCGCGTTGTGGCGATCAACAATGCGGCCGTCGAGTTCTGGAACGTGGACAACGTGGTCATGGAAGGGGTGCGCTGCCGCCCGATCTATTTCAGCCGCGCCAGCGGTGCCACCACGGGTTCCATCTGGAGCACATCGCGCACGGGGCTACCGGCGGCTTCCACGGCCACCTTCGATTGCAATGCGACCATGGTGATCCAGTCCCCCGATGTGGTGGCCATGGGTGCTGGTCCTTTCAACCTGTATGAGTTGTATGTTGAAACAGCGAGCACATTGAACCTGACCGCCTCCCCGGACATCGATCTTTGCGGCAACACCATGGACGTGGATGGTGCTGTGACCGGCTCCATCTTCGATGAGGTCGAATTCCTCAACACCGCCGCCGGCACCCTGAGCGGCGACGCGGTCGCGGTGAACTTCGAGACGCTCATCGCCAATGGCCAGGGCCTTACGGTCGTCGGTTTGGACACGGTGAACATCTGGACGGAACTACGCGTCGATAACAACAACTTCAACGCCAGCGCTACGCGATTGAACTTGCGCAGCGACGCGGGCGGCACTGCGCGACTCGCCCCGGTGATCGCACCCGATTCCTACACGGGCCAACTCACTTTGGAGCGTCATATCCCGGCGGGTGTCACCAATTGGCGATCGCTGGCATGCCCGATCGTTGGGAAGAACATCGCCAGTTGGAAGGACGACTTCTACACGGCCGGCTTCCCCGGATCGCACTTCCCCGGGTTCATGGTGGGTGGCAATCCATGGCCCAGTATCCGCCATTACAATGAAGCCAATGCTGGTCCGCTGATCGAGGACGGTTTGGTCGGCGTAACCGGCACCGGAATGCAACTCACCCTGGGCAAAGGCTTTGCCGCATGGGCAGGCGACAACCTCAACACCACCAACGCCTTCACCATTGATGTCAGTGGCACTCCGAACATTCCGGTGGCGCCTTTCACCTTGCCGATGACCTGGACGAACAATGGTTTTGCCACAACCGATGGCTGGAACCTTGTGGGTAACCCACTGCCCTCGCCGATCGACTTCACCGACGTGGTGCTTGGCGCCGATGTGGACAACTTCTACTATGTCTTCAATCCGGTCAGCGGGAACAACGCGGCATGGGACGAAGGGCTGGGTGTGAGCATTCCGGGCGGCGAACTGAATGGCAACATCCAAAGCGCTCAGGGTTTCTGGCTGAAGGCCAATGGCCCGGCGGTGACCACTACGGTGGATGAGAACGCCAAGGTTCTCGACCTGAACGGAGGAGGTTTGTTCGGGGGTGACGAGGATGCCCCGAAGCCGATGTTCCGGGTGAAGATCACCAGTGCCATCAACCCGTACTTCGATGAAACCGTCGTGTACTTCGGTTCCGGCGCACCGGCATTCGGCGATGAGCACGACATCGGGAAGTTCACGTTCGGCCACCCCGAAGCACCTGCTCTTTGGAGCAAGAGCAGCGATGGACAGGACCTGATCCTGAACGCCTGGGGCGAACTGGCGAACGATGCCACGCTTCCTGTTTGTGTGAAGGTGGGCGTATCGGGTATGTACACCTTGAAAGTGTATGATGCACAAGGCGTCATGGGTTCCAGTTGCCTGGTGTTGGAGGACCAGTTGACCGGCACCACCACCACATTGACCGACGGAGCTGAGTACAGCTTCACGATCAGCAGCAGCGATGCCGCCGAGCCCGCGCGCTTCTTGGTGCATGCGAGCGCAGTGCTGCCGCGTTATTATGAGCCCGCCACGTGTGCGGGTGCTGCCGATGGCCAAGCCACGGTGGTGAACACCGGCAGTACGCCGATCGACATCACGTGGATGGATGCTTTCGGCAATGTGCAGTTGGTGCAGAGCCAGGTGGCCGGTGTTGGTGCCTGGACCGGACTTGTTGCTGGTAGCTATTTGGTACAGGTGAGCAACACCGGTTGCGGCTCGCTCACCGAGGCCTTCACCATCGACGAGCCCCCTGTGCTCGATGCCGTGGTCGGGAGCACTGCTTCGACATGTGCAGCGGAGGCTGACGGCAGCTTGGACCTCACCGTGATGGGAGGGACCGCTCCTTACACGTATGCCTGGAGCAATGGAAGTACCGATGAGGATCTGGTGAATGAAGAAGCAGGCACTTACGACGTGACGATCAGCGATGCCAACGGATGCACACACATCGTGAACGATCTCATGGTGACCGCCGGCCCCGGCCCATCGGCATCGTTCCTGGCCAGCAACACCTTGGCATACGTGGGGGATACGCTGTACTTCTTCAATACGAGCACCTACGGTGTGCAATACACCTGGAACTATGGTGATGGCAGCACAGGTACCGATGGCGATGGCGAGCACATCTACACGATGCCCGGTAACTACACCGTGGTCTTGACGGTGACCGATGGTGAATGCACCGCAACGGTATCGGCCGACATCGTCATCAGCGGAAGCACCGGGTTGGTCCAACTCGTCGATGGTGCCGTGGAGGCATACAGTGACGCGAACGGCTTCGTGTTCCAATGGAACCTGGCCGATGCCGATGATCTGTCGCTTACCATCCTGGATGGCCGGGGCCGCGAACTGATGGCGCGCAGTGTGAACGCCTCGATGGGAACCGAGCGCTTCGACGCCATGGGAATGGCTGATGGCATCTACTACCTCAGGGTGACATCCGGCACCGAGCAGCGCACCTTCAAACTGCTTTTGGTGCGTTGATGGATCATGACTTTCCAGGAACGCCTCCCGGTCGGGAGGCGTTCCTTATTCGGGCCTATGGAACCATTCCGGACCGCCGCCCGTTGAAGGCCTTGTCCAAGTAGTTCCAGGTCAACTACTTCGAAGAGTCACGGGCCCCTGTTGGTAGCAATACCGGCAGGGGTTCCGTGCTTTGGTCCGTGTTGGCGGGGGCGCGCTACATTGGCACGCCCGATCCCCGATCGATCACATGCGCACCCCGGCCCGTTCCTTTGTTGCGCTGTGCGGCCTCTGCACGCTTCTCGCATCCTGTATCACCATCCGGGAGAATTATTCGTTCAAGCGTGATGGTAGCGGCGCCATGGAATTCGTGGTGGACGCGAGCGAAATGGGGAAGATGCTGAAGGAGATGGGCATGGACCCGGGCGATGCGGAGAAAAGCGGGAACGGCGATGGGATGAAACTCACCGACAAGGTGGACGCACTGAAAGCCCTGCCCGGCATCAGCAAGGTGAAGCAGAAGGAGAAGGATTTCGTGGAGAGCGTCATCTTCAATTTCGAAAGCATCGAGGCGCTCAACGCAGCGTTGAACGTGTTGATGCCGGACAGCGCATCGCCCGAGCACAGGTTCTTTTCATGGGAGGGTAGCACACTCGTGCGCACCGGCAATTCGCTCACTTCTGAAATGTCCGAGGGCAGTGGGCTCTTCGGCGCTTCGGGTGGCGAAGGGGAGGACTCCGAAGCAAAGGCAATGGAATTGTCGAAGTCGATGAAGTATGAGATCAACTTCGTCTTCATGGACGACATCCATGCCACCGAATTTGCGCCCGGGATCGAACGGAGCAGCACGGACAAGAAGCAGCTGACAGCGAAAACGGATTGGAGCGTACTCACTGCGGATGCGCATGCATTGGACATGCGCATCGATCTTTCGAAGTGAACCGATCATGGACCACCTGCTCGAACGTGCGATAAGGCTTGCAGCGAAGGTCCACAAAGGCCAAGTGGACCGTTTCGGCAAGCCTTACATCCTGCATGTGATGCGCGTGATGATGCGCGGGCAGGATTTCGAGGAGCAGGTGTTGGGAGCACTGCATGACGTGCTGGAGCGCAGCGACCTCACGGAGGCGGATATCGTGCGGCGCGGTTTCTCGGAACGCGTGGCCAAGGCCTTGGGGCACATCAGCCGGCGGCCTGGAGAGACTTACGAGGCGTACATCGACCGTGTGCTGCAGGACAGCCTGGCAGCGCGCGTGAAACTCCATGACCTTGCCGATAAGATGGACCTCAAGCAGGTGGAACAGCTCGACCTGGTGGACCTGAAGCGTTACAACAAGCAATTGGCCGCTTTCCATAAACTGAAACGGGTGGTGGAGGAGGCGAGGGCCAACATGATGCTTTCACGCAAGGGCAAAATAGGCGCCTAGCCGCCGCACAACGGCTCGACCTGTCCGTCACAGCACGAGCAACCCACCACATGGGGGGAGGTTGTGGCCGCTCAAGGTCATGCCCGATGGCAGGGTGCCGGATATCTTCGGCGCCCATCAAAAAAAACCTTGTGATGCGCTTGCTGAAACTTTCCCTCTTCTGCCTTCCACTGCTTTTCGCTTGTGGCGCACCCGATGCACCGGCTGATCAGGCTGCCGACAACTTGGCGAAGGCCGACAGCTTCGCATGGGAAACCGAACAGTTCAGCGACAAGCGGATCCTGCGCTACCGTGTGAATGGCTGGGAGAAGTTGCCCCTGCAGGAGAAGAAGCTCGCCTACTACCTCTCCATGGCCGGTCTCGCCGGTCGCGATATCATGTGGGACCAGAACTACAAGTACAACCTGAAGATCCGCCGCGCATTGGAGAAGGTGATCGCGGGGTACCAAGGTGACAAGAACGCTGCGGACTGGACGGCCTTCATGCTTTATGCGAAGGAGGTGTTCTTCAGCAATGGCATCCATCATCACTACGGCATGGACAAGTTCCAGCCGGGCTTCCAGCGTGTGTGGTTCGAGGGAACGCTGAAAGGTGTCGGGGCCTCCCTCGCGCCGGAGGTGCTCGATGCCATGTTCGATCCCGCGATCGACGCCAAGAAGGTGAGCCTGGACCCGGCCAAGGACCTTCAACTCGCCAGCGCGGTGAACTTCTACGGAAGTGATGTAACGGAGAAGGAAGTTGAAGCCTTCCATGCCGCCATGAAATCACCGGACCCGGAGGAGCCGTTGAGCTTCGGCATCAACAGCCAATTGGCGCATGTGGATGGCAAACTGGTCGAGCGCACGTGGAAAGAGGATGGCATGTACGGAAGCGCGTTGAAGGAAGTGAACAAGTGGTTGGGCAAGGCGATGGAGGTGGCCTGCAATGATCAACAGAAGAAGGCCATCGGCTTGTTGATCTCGTATTTCCGCACGGGTGACCTGAAGACCTGGGACGACTTCAACATTGCTTGGGTAATGGACACCACCAGCAATGTGGATTTCATCCTTGGGTTCGTGGAGGTGTACAACGACCCGATGAACAAGCGCGGGAGCTATGAGAGCTGCGTGGAAGTGACCGACCCTGAAGCGACAAAGGCCATGCGGGTGATCCAGGAGAACGCGCAATGGTTCGAGGACAACAGCCCATTGATGGCTGAGCACAAGAAGGACACCGTCCAAGGCATCACCTACAAGTTCGTGAACACTGCCGGTGAAGCCGGTGACGCAGCCCCTGCCACACCCATCGGCGTGAATTTGCCGAACGCCGACTGGATCCGCGAGCTCGGAAGCAAGAGCGTGAGCCTGGGCAATATCAGCGAAGCCTACGACAAGAGCGGTGGAACAAGTTCATTGCAGGTGTTCTGCAACGACCAGGAGGAGATCGATCGGAGCATTGCTTACAGTACCCTTTCGGGCACCCTGCACACTGCCCTGCACGAGGTGGTCGGTCACGCCAGTGGGCAGATCGAGCCGGGCGTTGAAGGGACGGATGTCACCTTGAAGAACTACGCAAGCACGTTGGAGGAAGGCCGCGCGGATCTGATGGCCCTGTACTACTTGATGGATCCGAAGCTGGTGGAAATGGGGGTGATGCCGAGCCTGGAGGTCGGCAAGGCTGAGTATGATGGTTACATCCGCAACGGCCTGTTGGCACAGCTGCGCCGCTTGAAACCGGGTTCCGACATCGAAGAGGCGCACATGCGTAACCGCCATTGGGTGAGCGCGTGGGTGTTCGAACGCGGCAGCAAGAACGGAGCGATCGCCAAGAACCTCCGCGACGGTGCCACCTACTACGATATCCTGGACTACGAGAAGATGCGTGTACTCTTCGGCGAACTGCTCAGGGAAGTGCAGCGCATCAAGAGCCAGGGCGACTACGAAGCAGGGAAAGCCTTGGTGGAAACCTACGGTGTGAAAGTGGACCCTGCTCTTCATGCCGAGATCCTGGAACGCGCAAAGAAGATCACCACGGCTCCGTACGCTGGCTTCATACAGCCAGTGTTGGTGCCGGTAACCGATGCAGAGGGCAACATCACCGACGTGAACGTGGAATACCCCACGGATTTCATCGGCCAGATGCTGGAGTATGGAAGCAACTACAGCTTCCTCCCGGATGAGAACTGAAGAGCTTGCGGGATAGAAATTGTCGGTTGCTTGGGACACAAGGCAACGGCAACGAATTCCCGGTGCATGAGAACGATCACCGCCATACTGTTCTGCGCCGCAGCCCAATTCGCAACTGCACAAGGCAAGCCCACACGCATGGACCACAGCGCTTGGGACATGCTCTTGCGCAAGTACGTCTCCACCGCAGGTGTTGTGGACTATACCGGGATCATGGCCGACCTGACGTTCGACCGCTATCTAGCCTCGCTTTCACGCTTCGCCCCGCAGGAAGGTTGGAGCGTGGACGACCAGAAGGCCTACTGGATCAACACCTACAATGCCTTCACGGTGAAGCTTGTTTGTGATCACCTTCCGCTGGAGAGCATCCAAGACATCGGCGGGCCGGAAAAGCAGAAGTTCATCAGGATCGGCGGTGAAATGATGGACCTCGGCCATATCGAGGAGGACATCCTGCGGAAGGGGTTCAATGACCCCCGCATCCACTTCGCCATCACGAACGCATCGGTCTCGGGCCCGGTACTCTCGAACCA
>JBATMK010000225.1:0-6169 GCA_049289815.1 Flavobacteriales bacterium | reverse complement strand
GCTGCGCATCGATCGGAGCGACCTGCCACAAGGCCTGTACGTCGTGCGCGTGAAGATGGAGAGCGGCGTTGGTGCGGTCTGCCGGGTAGTGGTGGAGTGAGCAAGTTGGTGACGCTGAACAACCCGGACCTTTCACGCTCGTCTCTGCAACAGAACGTTCCTGCCATGAAACATGTGATACTCCTTACGCCGTTGTTCCTTGTACTGAACGCGACCGCCCAGCTTGGTCCTGAGCATCGGTTCGTCTTTCCCGCCGATGCATGGGCCGTTGTGATCGGGGACATGGACACCGACGGTGATGGTGATGCAGTCCAAGGGAACGGCGATCACATCTGGGTGCATGAGCAATTCGCGGTGAACCAGTTCCGCGTGACCTACGACCTTGGTGCACCTGGTCGTACGGACCGGTTGCGCATGGCCGATCTCAACGGCGATGGCATCGATGATCTGGTCATGCCGCGGCGCGATGCCGATGCGATCGCATGTGTGCAGGTGTTGGGTGGCGGGAGTTTCGGGCCGTTGCAGGATCTGGTCACCGGTATCGACCAGGTATTCGATGTGCAGGCCAGCGACATGGACGGTGACACGGATCTTGATCTGGTGTTCGCTTATGACACCACGGGCGTCAAGATCGCATGGGCCATCAATCAAGGTGGCGGCACGTTCGTCGCGGGGCCTGTGATCGCGGCCAATGCCACGATAGAGCCATATACCGAGTGGTGGAGCTACTTCGACATTGATGACGTGGACAACGACGGCGACGCCGATATTCTGGTGAAGGGCGCTGCGCTCGCTTGGTTGAACAACGATGGCTTGGGCAACTTCGTCACCACGGCCATACCCGGCAGCACGTTCTTTTCCGACATCCAGTTGGCGGATGTGGACGGCGATCCCTATCCGGACATCATCTACACCAGTGGTCCGGAGTTCTACAAGCGCATCAACAATGGCTCGGGTGGTTTCAACGGTGCGCAGCTATTGGCATCGCTCAACAGCTTCGCGAACCCGTACCACATCGAAGCCGTGGACATCAACGGCGATGGCGACAACGACCTGATCTACCGCTATGGCAGTGGTATCGCCGTAACGCACCTCATGCAACGCGCCGACAACAATGGCTCCGGCGCGTTCGCGCTCGGCCCCACTTCGCTCGGGGCGGACGACGTGCAAGCCTTCGCTGTGGGCGATCTGGACGGGACCGGGGATCTTGACCTGTTCGGACGTGCCAACCGCGGCTTGTACGTGGTACCTGGCACGGGCATCAATCAGCTGCGCCTGACCTCGGTGCCCGTACCGCAGCATATCACCGTTGCGGATACCGATGGTGATGGCGATACCGATGTTGTTCTTGCCGGGCCGGCCATGTGGAGCCCATTGTCCGAAGGGCTTCCACCCTTGCAGTTGGCGGTGAACACCAACAGCGGCGGTGGCACCATGAACGAAGCACCGGAGGAAGTCTGGCTTTCACCAAGTCCCATCCTGCGTGCAGACAATGCCGATCTGGACGGCGACGGAGATCAAGACCTGGTGGCACTGTGGCAGGAGCCCCAGGCGGGAACCACGAAGCAATACATGGTGTTGGAGAACCAGGGCGGCGTGTTCGACTCCATTGGCGCCATTGGTTCGCAATGGTTCCCCTATGTGTCGTACGATCCGTTCCAGCCCGTTCTGCGCGATCTGGACGGTGATGGGGACATTGATCTGATGCGGCATGTGGCCTCTGGCCTTTTCCGGAACCCGAACAACGGCAGCGCCGTGTTCGGTCCTGAAGTCGAATTCGATCCAGGAGGCATGTGGATCCCCAGCGCGGCGACGCTTTGCGATGTTGGCGGCAGTCCACTGCCCGACTATGTCTGGGGCCATGGCAATTTCGGGGGCAACGGACCGGATTCGCTCTTCTGGAACGAGAATATGGGCCTCGGTGTGCCCGGATCGAACCAGTTCGTGGCGATCTCGCCTGTGCTGACTTACGCCAACGTCCCGATCCATAGTCCGGTGCTCTCCGGAACAGACCTCAACAGCGATGGGCTCGAAGACCTGGTGGTCTTCAATGGTGATTCGATCGCTGTGATGTACAACAGCGGTGGTGTCTTCGGTGCAGTGCAAACATGGCCTTGCAGTGCGATCGCATACGCCGTTGGCGATATGGATGGGAACGGCTTCGTGGATATCGTAACGCTGAGCCCGAACACTGATATCACGGCATACCTCAACAACGGAGTTCTTTTCGGCGTTGGCCAATTGATGGCGGCTGCACCGCAGAGCACCGGCACCAGCCATCTCGCTCTGGCCGATATGGATGGCGACCTCGACCTGGATGTGATCACCTGCTCCGTTCTGGGCAGTGCCGCGTGGTTGGGCAACACCGGCAACTTCCCACTGGGACTTCCGGAGGTGCGCGCGCTCGCAATGGTTCACGTATTTCCTAACCCGAGCAGCGGAGACTTCACCGTGCGTGTACCAGGGCCGATCCAAAATGCGCAGTTGGTCGACGTGCGTGGCCGCGTCCTCAGGATCATCATCGGCAATGGCACCGATCAACTGCGTATAGATGGTGATGACTTATCGCAGGGCTTGTATGTGGTGCGGGTAGTGCAGGACAACGGTGCTGTTGTAGCGGGCAGGGTGGTGGTTGAGTGAGCGCGTTCGGCAACCGCGTGCTCATACTGCGTCTTCCAGATACTCGTATCCCGACATTGATCAGGATCAACTGCATGACCCGCCACATCCTCCTGCTGCTCGCGTTGTGGATCGGATCGTGTGCGAGCGCCCAACTGGGCATTGAACATCGGTTCGTGTACCCGGCGGATGCATGGTCCATGGCGATAGCCGACATGGACACAGACGGCGATGGTGATGCCGTGCAGGTCAATAGCGATCACATCCTGGTGCATGAGCAGGTGGCGCCAGGAGAGTACCGGGTGACCTCCGATCTGGGTGTGCCTGGCCGTGTGGACCGTGTGCGCGTGGTGGACATGGATGGTGATGGTGTTCGGGATCTTGTGCTGGCGCGAAGGGATGCCAACACCATTGCGTGGGTGCGCGTACTGGGCGGTGGTGTATTCGGGTCCCTGGAGGATCTTGCCGTGGGCATCTCCAAGCCGTTCGATGTGCAGGCACAGGACTTGGATGGCGATGCGGACTTCGATCTGGTCTTCGCCCACGATACCGCCAATGTGAAAGTCTCCTGGGCCGAGAACCTGGGAGGGGGTTCGTTCGGCAACGCAGTGTTGATCGCTTCAACGCTGGTCAATTTCCCGAACTACCCGGAGACATACTCATACTTCGATATCGGCGACATGGAGAATGATGGCGACCTCGATGTTCTGATCGATGGCCTGGTTACTGCGTGGTCAGTGAATGACGGCTCCGGGAACTTCACCACCGTGCCCGTTCCCGGTGGCCTGTGGGGCGAGAATATTCAACTGGCCCAGCTCAACGGCGATCCATATCCCGATCTGCTCATATCGCAGGGCGGTGTTCAAACCCTGATCAACGATGGTTCAGGTGGCTTCGGTGCACCGCAGTCGAATCAATTGGGTAGTGCCACATACATGGAGGCGTTGGATGTGGATGCCGACGGCGACGATGACTTGGCCTTTCGCACTGGAGGCGGCACGGGTTTCCCCGATTGGCTGGAGATCGCGCACAATGATGGGACTGGTCAACTGGATACCTGGTCGTCCTCATTGCCCGGCTTCAACCGGCAACCGTACGCCATCGGTGATCTCGATGGCGCGAACGGCTTGGATGTTTTCGGGCGGGCCAATTTTGGATTGTTCGTTGTACTGGATGGAAGCAGTTCCGAACAGCGGATCACATCCGTCCCCCAACCACTGAGTGTTTCCGTGTTCGATGCCGATGGCGATGGCGACAACGATGTGGCCGTGTCCGGTGTTACTACATGGGGGTCGGGGCCGGGGCTGGGTGTCCAGCCTCTTCAGTTGGCCGTTCATATGAATCAAGGTGCAGGCAATTTCGGCCAGACCCCAATTGACGCATGGGTGAATGACGTTCCTATCGTCAGGACGGATCCAACGGACATTGATGGAGATGGTGATGATGACCTCGTGGCGGTATCCCAAGACCCGATAGGCGGTACTTCCAAGCAGTTGATCGTTTTCGACAACCAGAACCCCGGGTTGGATTCCGTTGGCGCCATCGGCACATGGTGGAACCAGTATTTGCCCCATCAGACGATCCCCTTGCTGGGTGATCTGGATTCCGACGGCGATCCGGATGTCACATGGCTCAGCAGTCACATCCACTCCAGCCTCAACATGGGCGGAGGCACCTTCGCGCCGGAGCAGGCCTTTTCTCCGGATTGGGGGTGGATCCCGCAGGCCTTTGCGCTCTGCGATATGGATGGCGATACCGATCCGGACCTGATCTGGGCCCAAGGAGGAAGTGCTGTGGATTCACTGTTCTGGTGCGCCAACAATGGTATGGGGGGGTTTGGACCCAGCCAGTGGATCGGCATGTCGGGGGTGAACTGGACCCAAGAGTCGTGGTGGTTGGCAACGGCGCCCAGAACTGAAGGGCTCCAGTCGGTCGACATGGATCTGGACGGTGCGGAGGACCTCGTGTGCTTCGCGGGAGATTCACTGGCCGTGATGCTATACAACGGCAGCATGTACACCAACTCAAGTGCGGTGCCCTGCTTTGCAGGAAGTCTCCAAGTGGGCGATATGGACGGCGATGGCTATCCTGACGTGGTGGCGCTGCGGCCCAACGGCGATATCCTCGCATGGCTCAACCAAGGCAACGGAAGTCTTGGCGGCGAGTTCATGCTGGCCAGCGGATCGCTCCACACCGGCCGCTCCGACCTGGCCCTGGCCGATATGGATGGCGACAACGATCTGGATGTGATCACCTGCTCAGAGACCGGAAGCGCAGCATGGCTTCCGAATTCGTTCAACTCCAACTTCCGCGCCTTGGGCGAGGTATGGCACGACACCGATGCCGATGCCACGCACGACCCGGGCGAGGGGCCACTGCCGTTCATCTTATTGGGCTGCGATCCCCCTTATGGTTACCCGCTTACGGACACCACCGGTGCATATGCGTTCGCATTGGAGCAAGGCCTGTTCACGCTTTCGATCCAAGCGCCCGATGCGCTATGGACCCTCACCACTGATTCCACCGAATACCACGTGAACCTCACCTTGCTCGACCCGGTGAGCACGGGTAATGATTTCGGCTACGTCGCTGCTGTCGATACCACCATTCTGGAGACGTTCATTGATCCGCTCTTCGGCTGCGGCGGTACCAGTGTGATCTTTTTGAACGTCACGAACCAAGGCACCACCACACCCGATGGGATCGTTTCGCTGACCTTGGACAGCATGCTCAGTTACGCATATGCCAACCCGGCTCCGGATTCGGTGGTGGGGCAGACGATCCATTGGGGTTTCGATGCGCTCTATTACTACTCCGACTTCCCCATCACTCTGGTGGTGAACAGCCCGGACACCGGCTTCATTGGAACGGTGGTGACACTTGCCGATACCTTGAGTGTGCTCGACTCCCTGGGCAACGTTGCGTTCACGATCCCCGTGCCTTGGAGCGGTATGGTCTGGTGCTCTTGGGACCCGAACTACAAAGAGGTGGATCCCGCTGGCATTGATACGCTAGGTTATGTGGACATCGGTACGGAGTATTTGGACTACACCGTTCACTTCCAGAACACGGGCAATGCGCCGGCCACCGATGTCGTGATCCGCGATCTGCTGGATACCGATCTCCAGCCGGCGTCACTCACAGTGCTCGGCGCGTCGCATCCGCTCACGAGTGCCGGCATCGAGCCGGCCGGTTTTTTGGTATTCACCTTCGACGGCATCAACCTGCCTGACAGCGGCAGCGACTTCAGCGGCAGTATGGGCTATGTGAAGTACAGGATCCACCTGGATGACGGCCTGCCGCATTTGACCACGATCGAGAACAGCGCCGCGATCTACTTCGACACGAACCAACCGGTGATCACGGATACCGTGCTCAATACGCTGATAGATTGCAGCCTTTTCACCAGCACGATCACCCTTTTGGGCGCTGATCTGCTGCAAGCCAGCGAAGGCGAGAGCTACCAATGGTTTTTGAACGGCGCGCCGGTACCAGGCGCCACAAGTCAGGAGCTGGTCGTATCGAGCAGTGGCAGCTACACGGTGGAAGT
>JBATMK010000224.1:0-8938 GCA_049289815.1 Flavobacteriales bacterium | reverse complement strand
TGTCGAAAGCGCTGGCCCCGATGAAGCGCTATGGCTTGATGCTCCTCTTGGGCATCGGCATGTTCGCGCTGCTCTTTGCGCTGAACGCATCCGACCGCTTCGGTTTCAAACACATTTGGCCGTTGGTTGTACTGATCGCCGGGAACATGCTCGCCTTCATCGTTGCTGGCCCCAACCCGCAGCGCGCGCTCGGTCTTTTCGCATTGGCAGCATGCGCATTGTTGGCGCTCACGGTTTCAATGTCCGGTCCGTGGGTCTTATGGGCCGTCATCGCCATCGGCCTCTTCAATTCCATCATGTGGAGCAACATATTCACCTTGGCCATTGATGGTCTTGGTGAAGACACATCGCAAGGCTCGTCGTTGCTGGTGATGATGATCCTGGGCGGGGCGCTGATCCCGCCGTTGCAAGGATTGATCGCCGATCGAGCAGGGTTGCAGATCTCGTTCTTGTTGCCGGTGGCCTGCTACCTCTACTTAGCGTGGTACGGCTTCATGGGATCACGCCACACATCCGTGGGCGCATGATCGCCGGTGTCGATATCGGTGGCACCACCACCAAGATCGGGTTGGTGGAGGAAGGCAAAGTGCTGGTGCAAACCCGCATCTCCACAACCGGCCATTCTGACGACAACGCTTTTGCCGATGCGATAGCAGCCACAGTGCGTTCAATTTCCTCCCCCCTCCCCGGGAGAGGGGCCGGGGGTGAGGTACTGCGCGCCGTCGGTATCGGCGCGCCCAATGCCAACCAGCATACGGGCATCATCGAGATGGCGCCCAACCTGCCGTGGAAGCATGACGTGCCGTTAGCGCGCATGGTGCAGGATCGGCTAGGTATCCACACGGTGTTGGGCAACGATGCGAACGCCGCAGCCTTGGGCGAATGGAAGTACGGCGCGGGCAAGGGCTACAAGGATCTGTTGATCGTTACGCTCGGCACGGGTGTCGGCAGCGGTTTCATCGTGAACGGGCAACTGGTTCTGGGAAGTCATGGCAACGCCGGTGAACTGGGGCACATGACCTTGGTGATCGATGGCCGGCAGTGCACCTGCGGACGCAGGGGCTGTGTGGAGACCTACGTGAGCATCCGCGGCATGCGACAGACCTATCTGGAGATGAAGGGCTCGGCCCAAGTGCTGGAGCGCGATGGTGTGCTTCCGATCGCTGAGGCCGCGCGCGCAGGCGATGTGGTTGCGCTCAGCACCTTCGAACGCACGGTTGAATGGCTTGCGGTCGCCTTGGCAAATGCTGTAACGGTCACGGGTCCTCAACGCATCGTGCTCTTCGGCGGCATCGCACGCAACGGCGATCTGCTGATGGCACCCCTGCGCGATGCCTTCCAGAAAGCGCTGCTGAACATCTACATGGGCCGCGTGGATCTCACCGTATCCGCCTTACCGGATGATGACGCCGCGATCCTTGGTGCGGCAGCATTGACGGAGGCATAGCTTCGGCACATGCGTCTCCCGTTCTTCTTCACCGCTTCACTGCTCCTCTGCTTCACTGCTTCACTTCAAGGGCAGACCAATTATGCCACGTCGTCGGTCAACCCCTTCATCGGCACAGGCGGGCATGGGCATACGTTCCCCGGTGCTTGCGTACCGAACGGCTTGGTGCAATTGAGCCCTGATACCCGGCCCGATGGCAATTTCGATTGGGACGGCTGCGGTGGTTACCACTACTCCGACAGCCTGATCTACGGTTTTAGCCACACCCATCTGAGCGGTACCGGTGTTGCGGACCTATGCGATGTGTTGCTGATGCCCATGAGCGGCAGGTATTCGGTGGATCCGGCCGAATACCGATCGCGGTTCACCCACGAAAAGGAATCAGCGCATGCTGGCTACTACAGTGTCTTTCTGGAGGATGAGGGAACGAAAGTGGAACTGACAGCCACAGCGCATTGTGGCATGCACCGGTACACCATGCCCCAGGAAGCGGAGCAGTTCATCATCCTCGACCTCGTGCATCGTGATGGCTTACTGGCTGCGCGCGTTGCGCGTGAGGGACAGGAGATCGTCGGCGAACGTCGAAGTTCCTCCTGGGCCAAGGACCAGCGTTTGTACTACTGCATCCGCATTGCGCGTGAAAGCGGTCAATGCAGCTTCGGCATGGAGACCTTGGACAGCACTAGGGCGGTGATCGCCGTGAAACGCGAAAGTGCAGCACCCATCATCGTGAAAGTCGGGTTCAGTGCTGTGAGCATCGAAGGCGCGCGTGCCAACCTCGATGCCGAAATACCCGGTTGGGACTTCGATGCCGTACGCAAGCAAGCAGAGGACGCGTGGAACACCAAGCTGGGCAAGATCCAAGTGAAAGGCGGAACACCAGAGCAACATCGCATCTTCTACACCGCCCTATACCACTGTTACGTGGCGCCTTACATCTTCAACGATGTGGACGGCAAGTACCGCGGCATGGATGGACAAGTGCACCTGGCCGATCACAACGTGTACACCGTCTTCAGTCTATGGGACACCTTCCGTGCTTTGCACCCGCTGATGACGATCCTGGAACCGGAGATGACCAACGACTTCATAGAGACATTCCTGTTGCATTACAAGGATGGTGGCCGGTTGCCCGTGTGGGAACTCTGGGGCAATGAAACGGATTGCATGATCGGCTACCACAGTGCGAGCGTGATCGCCGATGCTTACATGAAAGGCAACCGTGGCTTCGATCGTGAACTTGCGTTGGAAGCGATGATCTCCAGCGCCATGCGCGATGAGCCCGGCCTGAACGCCTACCGCGCCAAAGGATACATCAGCAGCGAAAACCAGAGCGAGAGCGTGAGCCGGACGTTGGAGTATGCGTATGACGATGCGTGCATCGGGAACATGGCCGCGATGGTGCGGGCCACACCCAGCTGGGATGTTATCCGGGCACAACGGTTCGACAGCCTGTCTGCAACGTTCCACTCACGTTCGAGCGGTTACGAGAGCCTGTTCGACACGGAGAGCGGATTCTTCCGTGGTCGGCGTAACGGCGGTTTCATTCCCTCCTTCGATCCCTTCGAAGTGAACTTCAACTACACGGAAGCGAACGCATGGCAGTACAGCTTGTTCGCTCCGCAGGCGATCGACCAATTGATCAGTATGCATGGCGGTGATGAAGCCTTTGAAGCGCATTTGGACAAGCTCTTCAGCGCGAGTTCCGCGACTTCCGGACGGGAGCAAGCCGACATCACGGGCTTGGTGGGCCAATACGCCCATGGGAATGAACCCAGTCACCATATGGCCTACTTGTACAACCGGGTGGGCAAGCCTGAAAAAACGAGGGCGTTGGTGAAGCGGATCATGGAAGAGTACTACCACGACGCCCCGGATGGCTTGAGCGGGAATGAGGACTGCGGGCAGATGAGCGCTTGGTACGTGATGAGCGCCTTGGGCCTGTACCAGATCGCACCGGGTATCGACGATCGCTATGAACTCGGCTATGCTCTTTTCACCGAGGCATCTATTGATGTCGGACAAGGGCGGACGTTCGCCGTGCAGGTTGCCGACAGCACATGGGAACAGATCGGCGATGCCGCCTGGAAGAAGGACATCGAACGTGAACGCAGCAAGAACAAACAGCGCATCGCGGCCGAACAATGGGAAGCGCCGCCAAGGCTGAAAGAAGACAAAAGTTCCACCTATGTACCCACCAGCGTTGCGCACAGCGATATGGTGAATGGCGGCATCATTTCATTGGATATCGATCGCGCTGCGCGGCGAAGACCGATCCCTCCGCGGCCAGTGCTCAAGGGCGCCTATAGCAAGGAACAACCCGGACCTAACTCATGTCCGCGGCCGGGAGCACCGGTGATCAGTGCAAGCTCCAACTCCTTCACTGACACCTTGCAAGTGACGGTATCCGGGACCGGGACATGTACAATTGAAGAGGATGGAGTTGCTCGCCCCGGGACACTTTGCGCACCCTTTACGCTACATCGTACCGCAACAGTGAAGGTCGCCTGGAGCGACCAGCATGCTCCCGTTGTCGCACACTTCACCAAGATGGACGGCGACATCACGATCAAGTTGGGCACGGCATACGCTAACCAGTATGCTGCCGGTGGTGACAATGCCCTTATTGATGGCCAGCGCGGCGGTCGCGACTTCCGTACTGGGGAATGGCAGGGCACCCGTGAACATGATGTGTTGGCCACGATCGATCTCGGCAAGGTGAAGACGTTGAAGCGCGTAGGTATCGGGGCGCTGCAGGACCAAGCCTCGTGGATCTTCTACCCCGAGTTGGTCGAGGTTGCATGGAGCACCACCGGCCGAACGTGGAGCAGCACGGTGGTTAAGAACCGCGTGCCGCGCGAAGCCGATGGGTCATTGATCATGGATCTCTTCACGGACGAGATCAAAAAAAAGGCACAGTTCATCAAGATCCGCGTGCAGAACGGCGGTGTATGTCCCGACTGGCACAGGGGAAAAGGCGGAACGACCTGGCTCTTCCTCGACGAAGTGCTGATAGAGGCCGAATGAGACCGGACGGACACTTGGATTTGTCCCGCCTGCTTGTAATTTCAAGCCACCCTTTCGCCTGCTCCATCCCTGTACTTTGGGAAAGGCCCAAGCGGTAACGTTCCTTCCTTCCCACCCTTCCGCCACCGTTCCGCCTTGCTCCAGGAGCAATGCCAGACGAAGCGACGACGGACAAACCCTTTCACCGCCATGAAAGCCTTCGATGCGAAACACATCAAGAACGTCGTCCTGCTGGGATCCCACGGATGCGGCAAGACCACGCTGGCCGAGACAATGCTCTTCGAAGCGGGTCTGATCAATCGCCGCGGCCGTGTCGAGGACAAGAACACCGTAAGCGACTTCCATCCCATCGAGCACGAGCGTGGAAGTTCCGTCTATGCCACCTGCCTGCATACCGAGTGGCGCAACTTCAAGATCAACATCATCGATACGCCGGGCCTCGACGACCTGGTGGGCGAAACGATCCCCGCGCTGCGTGTGGCCGATACCTGTGTGCTGCTGCTCGATGCCCACCACGGTGTGGAAGTGGGCACCGACCTGGTGTGGGATCACATGCAACGGTATGATCGCCCTGTCATCATCGGCATCAACCAGCTCGATCATGCGAATGCCGACTTCGACCTGACACTTGCGCAGGCCAAGGAACATTTCGGTAACGCCGTTACAGTGATGCAGTACCCCGTGGAGCAGGGTGAAGGCTTCCACCGCATCATCGACCTGTTGAAGATGACGATGTACGTGTTCAAGGACGCCGGTGGCAAACCGGAGAAGCAACCCATCCCCGAGAACGAGAAAGCACGGGCCGAAGAGTTGCACAAGATCCTTGTGGAGAAAGCCGCAGAGAACGACGAGATGTTGATGGAGCACTACTTCGAACGCGGCGAACTGGATGAGGATGAAATGCGCCTTGGGCTCAAGCAAGGCATGATGAAGCGCACGTGTTTCCCGGTGTTCTGCCTGAGCGCATTGCGCAACATGGGCAGCGGCCGGCTCATGGGCTTCATCGACAATGTGGCCCCGAGCGCTGTGGAAATGCCTCCCGAACCGCTGGCCACCGACGGCGCCGAGCCTTCTGCCCTTTGGCTGGAATGCAAGGCCGATGGACCCGCCGTGCTGTTCACCTTCAAGACCATGGTGGAGCCGAAGACCGGGCAGCTCACCTACTTCAAGGTGATGAGCGGCACGGTGAAGGAAGGACAGGAACTAGTGAACGATAACAACGGTACCACCGAGCGCGTTGGCCAGCTCTTCATCGTTGAGGGCAAGGAACGCAAGCAAGTGGACCAGCTAGCGGCCGGGGACATCGGCTGTACGTTGAAGTTGAAAGACACTTCAACCGCGCACACACTGCACACACCGGGCAAGGCGATCAAGTTGCAGCCCATCGCCTATCCCCAACCCCGCCTACGCCTCACGATCAAAGCCAAGGACCAAAAACTGGAAGAGAAGCTACACGCGGCATTACTGGAGATCCAGAAGGAAGACCCGACGATCCTGTTGCACTACATGCGCGAAACAGGACAACAGGTGGTGAGCGGCCAGGGCGAGTTGCACCTGAACCTGTTGAAGTGGCGCTTAGGCCACCAGCATAAGATCGAGATCGACTTCGGCAGCCCGCGCGTGAGCTATCGCGAGACGATCCGCAAAGGGGCATCCGCCATGTACAGGCACAAAAAGCAAACCGGAGGCAGCGGCCAATTCGGCGAAGTCCACTTGAAGATCGAGCCGTGGTACGAAGGGATCCCCGAGCCTACGGGCCATAGCCTGCGGGGCAAGGACGAACACGAACTGCCCACTGGCGGCAAACTGGTGTTCTACAACTGCATCGTGGGCGGCGTCATCGACACGAAGTTCATGCCCAGCATCCTCAAGGGCGTGATGGAGAAAATGGAGAAAGGTCCACTGACGGGATCACCAGCGCGCGACGTTCGGGTGATCGTGTACGACGGGAAAATGCACCCGGTGGACAGCAACGACATCAGCTTCAAGATCGCTGGTACCATGGCCTTCAAGGAAGCCTTCATCAATGCCGAACCGCAGCTCATGGAGCCGATCCAGGAGATCGTGGTGCGCGTGCCCGAAGACCTGATGGGTGACGTGATGACCGATCTCCAGAACCGCCGCAGCGTGGTGATGGGCGTGGAAGGTCAAGGTCGCTTCCAAGTGATCACCGCGTTGACCCCGCTGGCCGAACTGGACCGTTACAGCACCACGCTACGCAGCCTCACGCAAGGCAGGGGGACCTATACCGAGAAGTTCCACGCCTACCAGCAGGTGCCAACGGAACTGCAGCATAAGTTGATGAGCAGCCACAAGGAAGAAGAAGTGGCGGCTTGACCTGAATGCGGTCCGACCGGGGCGCCCTGCGGTTTCCCGCAGGGCGCCTTCGTTCCGAACGGTCCATCCCATGTCCGGCGGTTCGGATCCGCTTCCTCTCATTCCTCTTCGCCCCGACCTTCGCGCCGGATGCGCCTGCTATCTATTGCACTGCTGCTGTTGCCCTGCGCGGTATCCGCACAAGATCTCGCCGATACAACCGCGAGCAATGGGTTGCTATGCAAGAACCTTACTGCTGTCCGCACAACTGAGCGCATCGCAGTGGACGGCGTACTCGATGAAGCGATCTGGGCAACCGCGCGGGTCGGCGATGAGTTCGTGCAGAACGAACCGCGCCCGAACGAACCTGCCACGCAGCGCACTGCTGTGCGCGTGGTGTACGACGACGTCGCACTTTACATCGGCGCTGTGCTTTATGACCCACATCCGGACAGTGTGATGATGCGCTTGAGCGGCCGCGACCAGATTGGTATCACCGACTGGTTCGGGATCACGCTCGACCCCTACGAAAGTGGCCGTAATGGATTCGAATTCATCACCACCGCCGCAGGGGTGCAGTTCGATGCGATCGTGGCCAATGAGGAGGAGGACGAGAACTGGAATGCCGTTTGGCGCAGCGCCGCGAAAGTGACCAGCGATGGGTGGGTGGCGGAGATGAGCATCCCCTACTCCGCCTTCCGCTTTCCGAAAGCAGAGGAGCATGTGTGGTCGGTGCAATTCCTCCGCCTCGTGGGACGCACACGCGAAAAGACCTTTTGGAACCCGATCGATCCGTTGAAGGAAGGCTGGTTGAGACAGTGCGGCGTGCTCACCGGGGTAAGCAATGTGCAGGCTCCCTTGCGATTGATGCTCTACCCGTATGCGTCGGCATATGCACAGCACTTTCCGCAAACCGATCCCGGAGCGAACGACTGGAGCAGCAATTTCAATGGCGGTATGGACGTGAAGCTGGGCTTGAGCGATGCGTACACGCTGGATATGACACTGATACCGGATTTCGGCCAAGTGGTGAGCGACAACGTGGTGCTGAACCTCTCACCGTTCGAGGTGCAGTACAACGAGAACAGGCAGTTCTTCACCGAGGGCACTGAGCTTTTCCAACGTGGCCGTCTTTTCTACAGTCGGCGGATAGGCGGCGTCCCACTCTTGCGCGGGAACCTCTACGATTCGCTTGGCGAAGGCGAAACGGTGGCCGAAGATCCGGGCGTCAGCAAGTTGCTCAACGCCACCAAGGTGAGCGGCCGCGGTGCCAAAGGGTTGGGCATCGGCGTGCTCAACGCGGTTACACGTGCCACTTACGGGACCATCCAGGACAGCTTGGGGAATGAACGCCGTGTGCTTACCGATCCGCTTACGAACTACAACGTACTGGTGGCCGATCAGCAGTTGCCCAACAATGGGTATGTGAGCTTCATCAACACCAATGTGCTGCGCGATGGTGACACCTATGACGCCAACGCCTCCGCCGTGGATGTGCTATGGAACAACAAGGCGCGCACGTTTCAAACAAGCGCCGTGGGGCGGATCTCGCAGCAATACGGCCCAGGCCTGGACCGCGACCCTGGCTATTCGTACGAGGTTGAGGTCGGGAAGACGGGTGGCGCGCTCACCTACAGCAATTTGTACCGGGAGTTCTCGCCGAACTACGACCCGAACGACCTGGGGTTCTGGCCTTGGGTGAACTATCGCGCCGTTGAACCGGTGCTGGATTTCGTGAAGTACAAGCCCAAGGCACCGTGGCAGCGTTGGGGTATAGGCTTCAACGGCGAATATTCACGTGTCGTCCAGCCCGACCACTTCTTCAATCTGGCCGCGGAAGTCAACACCTTCCGCATCCTGCAAGGGTTCAATGCGTTCGGAGGCAGCTTCCGCATTGAACCGGTGAAGACCTATGACCCTTTCGAGGCGCGAACGCCGGGACGCCTCTACGAATTCCCGTCGAACGAACAGTACACGGTGTGGATCAGCACCAACTACAACAAGCCCTATGCGGTGGACCTGAACCTCGGTTTTCGCCACTTCAACGAGCGTGATCGCCAGAACGGATGGGCCACCTTCGAACAACGTTTCCGTCCGAGCGACAAGCTGTTCTTCATCCTATCGGCCTACCACGAGATCAAGAACGAC
>JBATMK010000223.1:0-13619 GCA_049289815.1 Flavobacteriales bacterium | reverse complement strand
CAACGGGTCCACTTACTGTGCCGTTATCGCCCGTCGCGTGCATGCTATTGCGCATGTGCGGTTGGGCCTGTCATCGGCGGGCAAGCCTAGCCCCGCACCTGACCTTCATTGCTGTGATAACCGGGGCAGACTTGGCGGATAGGGGGAAGGATCACCCCGTTCCTGGGTCATCGAGCCCCCGACCGTGGCGTGCGGTTCTTTCAATAGGCGATGTGCCGGTGACAGAGGGCATGGCGATCATCGTTCCTGGCGAACTACCGGAAGACACTTACATACTGCGGATCACCACGGGGGATCGCTCCCTATCGGCAAGGGTGGTGGTGGCGCGATAGCCCTTCTGTCCCAACAAGTCGGGATACGTCTTCGGTCGAAGGCCTTCCCGGCCGCAGAAGCTCGGGGCTAAGGCATGCTGGCTCGCCTAGTGCATCATCACATCAGGCTGTACACGCAGAAATTACCAACAACACTTCGGTGCGCGATGGACGCGGCTACTTTCCGTCCATCCTAAACCATATCCACATGTTGACGATCTTTCAACGAGCATCGGCACTTACCCTGGCCGGGTGCTCGTGCATTGCAGTATTGGCGCAACCCGGAAGTTTGGATCCCACTTTCAACCTGCCGGGGTACACGTATGCCCAACCAAGTTCGATGGTGGCCCTGCCCAACGGCAGCTCCATTCTTGCAGGTTACTTCGACAACGGATCGGACCCACCCTTCATGATCGGCCGGTTCTTATCTGATGGGTCATTGGATCCTTCGTTCCAAGTGGGAAGCACGGATGGCTTCGGCGCCATCTACGATATCGCCCGCCAATCTGATGGCAAGATCCTCGTCGGTGGCCAGTTCACGGGTTATGAAGGCACGGGCCATCCTTACCTCGTGCGCCTCAATGCCGATGGCTCCGTGGACAACACCTTCGACTACGTGCAAAGCACCGGACCGTTCTCCCATTGGGTGGAGGTCGTCAGCATGCAAGCCGATGGCAAGGTGCTGATCGCGGGTGCGCTGGAATACAATGGGACCTATCCACCCTTGAAGCGCCTCTTATCGGACGGAAGCAACGATGCGGCGTTCATGACGGCCATGGGCACTGGGCCCAACGGGGTGGGCATGAGTGAAATGATCGAGCAGGGCGACGGCAGCATCCTGATCGCCGGAGGCTTCACCTCGGTGAGCGGGAATGCGCGCGACAAATTCGCGCGCTTGTTGCCGAGCGGACAAGTGGATGCCACCTTCGTTCCCACCATCCCCGTTCCTTCCAACGTTGGGGGGAAGTTCGTGACCGCGCTGCTGCTGCAGCCCGATGGCAAGAGCCTGGTGGCCGCTTGGTACCACCTCGATCAATCCGGGAATTTTGAGCCGGGAGCCAGATTGATACGTTACCTGACGGACGGCAGCATCGATCCGGGCTGGTCGGTGACGGTCGACAATTCCATCCATGACATGGTACTGGCCACGAATGGATCCGTGGTGTTGGGCGGCGAGTTCACAGACCTCAGCGGTACCAGCAAGAGCTTCATTGCACGGCTCGATGCCACCGGACAGGTGGATCCGGCCTACCCGTCCGGTGCGGGTCCGGATGCGTACATCAGCGAGATGGAACGTCAGTACGATGGCAGGATCCTGCTGAGCGGCGGATTCACCACATATGATGGCGTAGCACGGCCCGGATGGGCGCGGCTGCTGGATTGTTACCTGCTCTCCTTCGAACTGCAGACCGATGCCAACGGTGGCGAGACATCGTGGGAAGTGCTCAATGGCGGCGATGCTTCCATCGAATGCTCCGGTGATGGCTTCGCGAGCAACTCGGGATGCCTCGCCTCGGAATGCTGCGTATCGGCGGGTACGCACGTGCTCAACGTGCACGATGCGGGTACCGGTATGACCGGCTCGTACCAGTTGCGTGCGAGCGGCCATGGGCGCATCGTACACAACTCTGAGGGTTTCGCCGGCACACTGGCGCAACACGGCACGGACGGCTCCTTCAGCACCGACATGGGCACCGATCACCTGGTGGAGCAGAGCTGCGATGCCAACGGGCTCACTGCCACCGGTTACGTGCGCGCGGCTTCCAACTCCGATGTGGCCGCTCAAGTGGTACCGCCCGGTACGTGGAGCCTGCAACCCTACAACTCGGGTTACGAATTCTGGTTCTTCGATCCGGACGGAGGCTATTCCAAAACGGTCTACCAGAGCCTCCGGGTGCTGAACGGGCAAGGCGGTGCGAATGCCAATGCGCGCTACCTGAAGCTCAACCACACTGCGTTCACTTCCGATCCATTGCCGCTGAACAAAACACTGAACGTGCGCGTGCGGGCCCGCGTGGTCGGCGTCAACAACGACTGGGGGCCTGCGTGCAGGATCAAGGTGAACGGAACCACGGATGCCTATTGGGAAACGCACTTGGTGGACCTGCCAGGCGATCCGTTCAACTCGTGCGATGTAACCATGGATTTCGATCCCGTCGGGGTGGACAATGTGATCTACGCGGTACGGCGCATCGGCTCCCTCGCCTACCACTATCGCTTTCGTTGGGAGCGCGTGAGCGATGGGTCGTTCTTTTTCGTGGACCGCACGAGCGGAAGCTTGGACAACAACCGTTTCATGGTGCTCTCGCGCACCAATGTCCCATCGTATATGCCCAACTGGCCTGCCGCCCAACCCGACCCCCTGCCGGGTGACGTGTTCATTGTGCGGGTGGCCACCAAAAAGGCAGGCACCAACACTTGGAGCGCCTTCGGACCTTGTTGCACTGTCACCATCGGAGGAGGCCAGCAGATGTTGGTTGCGAGGACGGCGCCCTCGACGGCGGGGTCCGCCTTCATGGAGTTGTGGCCTAATCCGAACCACGATGGACAACTGAATCTCGCGATCGGCGGCCTTGATGATCGTGCCGGTGAGTTGCATGTGGACATCATCGATGCCATGGGCCGCTCAACCATCAAGTGGTCCACGCAGCTCGGGGCCAATGGCCGGGGCACCGTCCTCGACCTGTCGGGCGCCGCACCCGGCTTGTATGTGGTGCGCGCCAGTTTGGGCACGCGCACATTCACCGAACGGGTGGTATTGGAATAGGACAGCAGGAACGAATGCGTGAAGGCCGGGGGATTCCCCGGCCTTCGTGCTATGTGATCGACGGAACACGGTCGTGCACCCCGGACCCTCTGTTGCGATCAAGGCAAGGGGCCAAGCGCCCGATCTCATTTAGCCTTCGGCACCACATCTGCCCCAAGCGCATCGATCTTTTCCTTGGTGGCCGTCAGTGCGGGATCCATAGCGAACGCCTTCTTGAAGTTCACCAGCGCGTTCGCGGTATCGCCTTTCGCAAGCAAGGCATCACCGTAGCTGTCGTACACGTTGGCGGAACCCGGGTACTCCTCCATCGTGAGCTTCAGGATCGCCACGGCATCGTCCACTCGACCGGCCCAGAGCAACTCGTAGCCCAGTATGTTCAGGGCGCCCTCGGTGATGTTGAACTCCGATGCGCGTTCAGCTTTCAACGTCCTGTATTGCGCAATGGCGTGTTCCACCCCGTTCTCGGCGATGTCCTTTCCCAGTACCTCGCGGATGGAGAGGGCGGGCAACGCGTAGGTGCTGTCATAGAGTATGTTCTTCACGCCCTCGACGATCGGCCAGAAGTACTTCGAGGAATTGTTCATCAGCACCACCATGCACTTGTCCTCGTCGATCGCCCGAAAGATGTAGGTGGAGAAACTGAGCCAGCCGCCTGAGTGACTGACCACCCGTGCACCGGTCGGTGATCGCTCCAAGTGCCAGCCGAAACCGTAGTCCGTGGTGTCGCTGTTATTGAGCACACCCGGCTTGAAGGCTTCTTCCAGCGTGGCCTTGGGAACGAGCTTGTCGGTGTAGAGAATGCGGTCCCACTTCAAGAGATCGCCCACGGTGGAATACACGCCATCCTCGCCCAAGCCGCGGTTGAGGTAGTGCGAATCCGCGGGTATCAGGTCGGTGCGGTTCCACGCGACCTGGAATCCATAGGCGCGGTCCGGCATGTTCGGATCGGTGCCGATCACGAAGTCGTAAAATGAGGAGTGCGACATCCCGGCTGGACCGAAAATGTATTTCTGCGCGAAGTCAGCGAAGGACACGCCCGAGGCCTTCGCCACGATGGTGCCGAGCAGGTTGTAACCCGTGTTGCTGTATTGCCATTTCTCGCCGGGCGCGAAGTACACCGGCGGCTTCTTCGCCACCAGCATCCGGATGACATCCGGGTTGCCGTCGGTGTAGCGCGCCGGGTCATCGTACTTCAGCTCGGTCTTCCAGTTCTCGTCCATCATCGGCTCGTAATCCGGCAAGCCGGAGACATGGTGCAGCAGGTGGCGGATGGTGATGCCAGAGTAAGGCAGCTCGGGAATGAAGTCGCGCATGTCCTGGTCGTAATTGAGCTTACCCTGCTCCTTCAGGATCATGATGGCCATAGCGGTGAACTGCTTGCTCACCGAGGCGAGTCGGAACTGCGAGTTGAGGTCCAGCGAGTCGATGGGGTCGATGCTCCGGATACCGAATGCGCCTTGGTAAACCACCTTGCCACCGTCGAAGACCAACGCGGTTCCGTTGAACTGGCCCCTGGCGTGGGCCTCGGACAAGTAGTGCTCGTACTTGTTCGTGTCATCTTTTTCCTGGGCATGGCACGAAGTGAGCAGGAAGAGGAACAGGAGATGTCCAACCGCCCGGTCACCGATCTTGTTGCTCTTCATGGTCCAACTGTTTTGCGTACGACGCATGGCCGATCTATCGTACTGGTCTTGTTGAACCAAGTATAGATGTCGCGCTCGGTACAGGCCCGGCCGGTTGACAGTCGTTCACATCTGGCCAGACCATGCTCGAATGCCATGTGGCCCATGGGGTGTCCTGGTTTTCTCCTGTTCACTCCGGTCCCAACAAGTCCCACTTGTTTCCGGAAATATCCAGGAAAACGGCCACTCTTCCGTAGGCTTCGGAGCGTGGTTGCGAAAGGAAGGTTACACCTGCGGCCAGCATACGCGCGTGTGCTTTGTCGAAGTCATCCACGCGCAGGAAGAAGCCGACGCGTCCCCCCGTTTGGTTGCCCACCGCCGCTGCTTGTTGAGGGCCATCGGCCTTGGCCAACAGCAGACCTGTGCGTGCAGCCGGTGGCCGCACCACCACCCAGCGCTTCACACGGCCATCGTTGGTGGTTGAGGGACCGTCTTCGATCAGTTCGAAGCCCAGCACATCCACATAGAACCGGATGGCGGTGTCGTAGTCGGCCACCACGATGGTCACCAGTTCGAGGTGCATGCGGACAAGGTAGGGGCGTGATTTTGAGCACCCCCCAATGTTCATGCGTGCTCCTCGGTCACCTCCTTGATGCGGCGCAACAGCGTGTCCTGGTCCATGGTGTGAATGCGGCCGCCGGGCAGATCCGTACTGAGTGCGTAGATCACGGTGCCACGCTCGAAGTCCCACTTACGTTTGAGGATGCGGCAGGTGTTGGTCTGCCCGATCTGCACGCGGTCGTTGATCCTGAATCGGCAGTGGTCATCGATCCCCCGCACGATCTCCTCCTGGCTCAAGTTGTAATGGATGATGAGCCCCATGTTCTTGTCTTTCTCGTGCAAGCAATACAACCAGAGCAGCACAGGGTGCTCCTTGCGGGCCTTGATGGGCCAGACGCCACGGCCCACAGGCACCAAGCCACCCACCGGACAGGGGGTTTTCGGGATCGCCATCATTCTCGTCAAGGTTCGGCCAAGAAGATAGTGCGGTAATGGTGAACAGCTCCCGTTCTGTGCGATGGCCTGCATGTACTTCACGATACACTGCAACATGTGGAAGAAGGCTCTCCCCGTACGCTCCACCAGCGGTGGCCGCCCACAGATCGCCGCTACCGTTCCTCCCCCAATACCTCGGTCGGTGGTCGGTCTTTCTACTTTCGGCCAACGCGGTCGTTGTCCGCCTTCAAGATGCGCGAACCAACGGAGAACGGCTCCCGATCCACGGAGCTCCGCCTCAGCCTCCACGATTCGATCCACCTGATCCGCCGCGCGGATTGGGACGTTGTTGCCGCGGACGCCTCGCTTTACCTGAGCTACGACTACTTGGTCGCGTTGGAGGATGTGATGTCCGCGACAATGACCTTCCGCTATGCCATCTTCCACGACCGGCAGTACAAGCCGGTGGGCATCGCAGGTTTCCAGATCCTGGACTTCGAGGACAACGGCAGCACGCAGGGCGTTGCCATGTGCAAGCTCGGCGCCGGTATCGGTGCGCGCATCATCAAGGAAATGAAGGCGCGCAGCCTCGTATGCGGCAATGTGTTCAACTGCGGAGAACACGGGGCGCACTTCGCCAAGGGCATCGGCCTCGAGCAACAGTTGGCCGCCTTGGAAACGGCCATGGAGAACCTGCGCGCCGACGAGCGCTTGCAGCCGAAAGTCTCGCTGTTGGCCTTCAAGGAATTCTGGCCGGAACGGCGCGATGCAACCGCTGTGTTGCTCGACAAGGGCTACCACCAGCTCGCCACGGATGTGAACATGGTGATGGACCTGGACCCCACATGGAAGGACCTTGCCGGTTATCAGGACGCGCTGACATCGAAAGCACGCACGCGCATCAAGTCCATCCTGCGTCGTTCGGCTGCGCTTGGGATCCGTGAACTGCCGGCGGACGAGATCCGTCGCCGGGTACCGGCCATCCAGGGTCTCTTCAAGGGGGTGTTGGAACGATCGCCGTTCATCTTCGGCCGGCTGGATGTGCGCGTGTATGCCGAATGGAAAGAGCTGCTGGGCGATCGGTTGATGTTCCGCGGTTTCTTCCTCAACGACGAGCTGGTCGGCTTCAGTTCGTCGTTCGCCTTGGGCAATACGCTCGATGCGCAGTTCGTGGGGTTCGACCACACACACAACCAGCAGCACGGCATCTATCTGCGCATGCTGGTCGACCTGTTGGACCGCGCGTTGGAGCGCGGCTCGCGCAGGATCAATTTCGGGCGCACTTCAGAGCAGGCCAAGAGCACCATCGGCGCCGTACCCGTGCAGATGCTCGTATACATGAAACACCGCAACAGGGTGGCCAACCACCTGATCGGCCCCTTCATCCGCAAGGTGAAGCCCGATGAGTTCGTTGTCCGCTCGCCGTTCCGGAAAGAAGCGCCCATGAAGCAGCACACGACCATGCTCGCTCGCGCATAGACCGATCCCCCACATGAAGAAGTACTTCCTTTTCGTCGCCGTGCTGACCAGCAACCTCGCCATCGCCCAGCACACGGCCGACACGGTGTCGGCGACGCAGCCTCTAATCGATGAGGTGCAAGCGCCGATCCCTCCACCGGTCCCGGAGCCGGTGGGAGCGGACACGACCTATGAGCTCGGTGCTCTTGAGGAGCTGCCACAATTCCCGGGTGGGGAGCAGGCATTGATGTCGTACCTCGTCAAGAACATCCGGTACCCGGCCGATGCCATGGAGGCGGACATACAGGGCCGCGTATTCGTGGAGTTCATCGTTGGCGAAGACGGGAACGTAAGCGACGTGACCCTCAAGCGCGGTGCACATTCTTCCCTCGACATGGAAGCGGTACGTGTGGTAAAAACCCTGCCCGCGTTCGCGCCCGGCCGGATGCTTGGCAAGCCCGTGAAGGTGCGCTACGTTCTGCCCATCAACTTCAAGTTGAAGTAGGTCGCGCGTAGGTCACATTCCCTTGCACACTGATGGCTGTGTAGGGCAACCCCGTTCCTGAAAGGGACGTCTCACGACCAACCTCCGTTGATGATCCGCCGTTCCCTTGCTTTTGCAATTGCCGCTGACCTGTGCATGCGGTCGCTGCTGGCACAATCGCCCTGTCAGGTGCCCCCGCAGTGCATCGTGAACAATGAGCTCGGGGCTCCGGCGCCCAGCGGCGACCTGAACACCAGTGCGAACAATACCGTGAACGGCTGGTACGTGTCCCATGGCACGCCCACCCTGTTCGGCAATGATGCGCCATCCAATGCAAACGGTTGCAGCATTTGGATGTGGTCGTACTACGGCAATGGTGAAGGTGTGTTCACCTGCTTCGATTTCCAACCCGGCACCACGTACGAAGTGTGCTTATGGGTACGCAACACGAACATCATCACCGCCGATGGCCACTTGCAGATCTGGATGGTGAACAACTACAGCCAGTACCAGAACGGTGGTTCGCTGCCCCCGCAGAACATCACGGGCGAACTGATCGACAGTTCGTTCGTGAACGACCAGGTCTGGACCCAGCTCAGCTTCAGCGTTACGCCCAGCGCAACGTTCAACGGTCTGTTGATCTACCCATATATGGCCGGCCCCCCCATCAACAATATGCAGTACGAGCTGCAGATCGATGACGTGCGCGTTTCATCCGGCGCGGTGATCACGGGTCCGCTCACGATCAGCGCGGATCCATCGGCGATCGAACTCTGCGACAGCAGTCTCCTCTGTGTTTCGGGTCTGCCGCCGGGCAGTTCCGTCACATGGTCACCGTCCCCCGGGTTGATCGATACCACGGGTATATGTGTTGTAGCCGCGCCATGTGCCACGACCACTTATACAGCCACATTGGATCTTGGTGCCGCGTGTCCGAACGCGTGCGGCATGGTGCAAGGCGATACGACCCTTTCCGTGCAGGTGATCGTGGACCCCCCGGAAGTCGAAGCCTTCAGCAACAGCCCGTTGATCTGCGGCCGCAAACTGGTCCTGTGGGTCGTTCGCGAGGACACGATCTGCACCGCAGACGGACAATGGGTGGCGCCGAACGGTGAACTGTTGCAAGGGGATTCGGCGGTAGTGCCCGATGCCGGGGCCGATGACCTCGGTACCTATACCTACCAGGTCCTTTCCTCCAGCGGCGGTTGTGCGTTGGATGCGGCCACGGTGCATGTGGGTGCAACCGGCACCGACGGCGACTTCTTCGTTCCCAACGCCTTCAGCCCGAACGGTGATGGTTCCAACGATGATTTCGTTGGCGTGAGCGCCGGGATCGAATCGTATGAGATGCGCGTCTTCGATCGTTGGGGCGAGCTGATCCATGAGTCGTCATCGCCGACTTCCGCATGGAACGGTGATTACGGGGGAACGATGGTGCAGAACGGTGTTTATGTGTATGTGGTGGACTACAAACTGGAATGCAGTACGGAGGCACAGCACCGCATCGGTCATGTTACCGTGCTCCAATGAGATCGGTGCCACGCGTAACACGTAGCTTTCGGGTCATGGAACCGATGAAGATCCTGCTCACCTGTATTTTATTGCTCCCGTTCACACCTGCATCCGCCCAGGATGGCACGTTGACTTGGAGCGACGTTGAACGATTGACCGCGCTCGACCTGTCCGACTTCGAAAAGGAGATCGAAGGGTTGGGGTTCCGGCCCGATGTCAAAGGCAACACGAACAACGCCCAGTGTGCAACACTCGCTTACCTGGCGGGCAGGCCGGCGGGCAAGGTCGGGAACAGGATAAGCACCATGCGCTGCAACAACGGCATGCGCACCTTATCGTTCAGCACGCCGGATGAGGCTGCCTTCAAGAAGATGATGGATGCTGCCGCTGCCGAAGGGTTCAAATTGCAACCGGCAGCTGCGGGTACCCAGGCACAAGTGTTCGCCCACGACGGCAAGCAGATGCGCACCGATCGTTCCACTCGGGAGGGCGTCACCTTCTTCACGATCTCCCATTCGGGCAATTGGCCGAAGTGATCAGGGGGCACGGAGCCTCCGCACCCACTGATCGTCAGCTCACCTTTTTCCAGATCGCTCCGCCGAAGATCAGCGCGAGCACGATCAGCGTGCAGAAGATGAAGAAGATGACCTTGGCGATCGCTGCCGCTCCTGCGGCTATTCCCGTGAAACCGAAGATGCCGGCGATGATCGCGATGACGAGGAATGCAAGTACCCAGCGTAGCATGGCGTTATGGTTTTGCCATCGTAACCCAGCAACCGTGCCCGACCTGGGGCAGGCACTCCCATGAGGCATCCGAGCTCACCTCATCGTTTGAGCGGCCCGGCGGTGTGGCTCCATTTCCACAGATCGGGGAAGCAATATCATCCAACCGGACCGCGCACGTGTGGTGGTGCGGCTTTCCTGATCGGTACGGGATCGGTGACGCCCGCAGGAACACGTACAGCGAACAATTGGAAGCTCATCATGGAACGATCCAGAACGAACAAGCCCATTCCCAAGCCGAAGTCCAAGCCGGTGCCATCCGAACGCCCAAGGTCAACCCCAAAACGCCGCCGACCAGGACCGCCACTGATCGACCCCGGCGTTGCACCGGGGATCACGGGTTGAATCCGCATCGCAATGCACTGGGACGCATCTACTTTCGCGGCGGTGATCCCGTCCCGAAGGATCGCGTGCATCCCATGAAGGAATTCAAGGAATTCTGGAAACAGTACTCGCCCTACTTCCTGGACATCTGGCAGTATCTGGTGATCCTCTTGGTGGTGATCATTGCAGCCATCGTCATCCTTTAGCTCGACCTGAGCCCGCGCCTAGCATATCCGTAGGGCGCGCGAACAAGAACGTGCGCGTTCCCTGAGGAAGGGCGGAGCAAGAACAAGAAAGCCCCGACATGTCGGGGCTTTCTTGTCTCTATCGGTTGCTATCGCGATCGCCGCGGCTTGCTTGGGGCAGGCGTGTGGGCAGGTGCTTTGCGCGTGCGGTCCTGCTTGCGCACGGGTTTGGTCCGGGGTGTAGTGTGTGGTTCCACTTTGCCTGGATCGCCGGTGCGTGGAGCTACGCGTGGTTGTTCTCCTTCGCGTTTGTCCGGCTGAACGCGCCCGGGGGCCTGCCTGCCTTCGCGTACCATTTGTTCTTTGCGGGCAGCGGTGTTGCGTTGCACCGTGGGTGATGCTTTGCGGTGCCCGCCGTACAGGTTGTGCGCGTGTGTGTTACGGTAGAAGTCCACGTGATGGCACCAGCTGTAGTGCGGTTGATGGTGGTGCCAATGATGCCAGTACGCATGGTGCCACGGATGCCACCACACCGGATAGTAATCCCAATACCAGGGAGAATACCACAGCACGAAACTCGGCCCATAGCACCACTGCACGCACGGCCACATCCACACGTTCATCGTTACCCACATGAACTCATCATCGGGTGCCCCCGGGCCGCGGCTTCCCTTGCCGTCTTCCGCTTCCGCATACGGTTCCACGATCTCATCGGGACCATACAGGTCCTCATCGCCCTTGATCTGCACCAGCGCACTGGCCTCACCGTTCTTTTCCAGTTCGATCACCGCAACATCCTGCGCTTCGTCCTTGCTTACAGGCACCTGCATCACGATGGCGAAGGCATCACCTTCCTTGCGGCTTTCCACTCGAACGTAATCCACGTTGCCATCGCCGTTCAGGTCGAGGTTGTTCACGTTGTTGCTCTCGGTGTTCAACGACTTCTCGAAGTCGTCGAGGTCCTTGGCTTGCTTGAACAGGTTCAAGGCACCTTCCAGGCTGAAGTGATCGCCGGGAAGGCCGGTGCTATCGGCGGGAGCTTGCGCGTTCACCAACGTGGTGGCCAATAGCGCAGGAAGGAAGAAGTGCTTTCTCATTGTGTTCCTACCCCGATCCTGTCGGGGGGTGTTTTGATCCACCTGTGCGACAACCAGCATCGTGCCGGGTTTGATCCCGGCAGGGCATGAAAGCCCGAACGCCTTGCAAAACAAGCTGCAAGGCGTTCGGTAACAATGAGTTGAAGGAACCTCTATTCGAGCAGCAACTTCCCGGTGATGGTTTCTTGATCACGGGATACGCGATAGAAGTACATGCCGGCGGTTTGACCGGTCGCATCCCAAGGGAGGAGCATGTCGCCGCCCGGGGCCATGGTACCATCGAAGAGGCGGGTCACGAGGGTCCCGGTGATGGAGTAGACCTCAACGGTGACCTTCGACGGAACATCAGTAGCGCCCACGACCAAGTTGGTCACGTGGCTGAACGGATTGGGGAAGGCGGTGGCAATGAAGTCCGGCTGGAGCACTCCGGATTGGGAAAGGTCTTTGGGCACTCCATTGCAGAGCAGGTAACCTGCTGCCTCAGTGCCGCCTTCATATCCATTGTTGATCGTACTGATGGCCGTTTGCAATTGCGATAGGGAGTGGGAGCAGGAACCGCCACCGATCTTGTTGTCCGCTTCCATGGCAAGAGCGGCCACGGTGTAGCCGGCGAACGGTCCCGAGGCGACCACCATGTCCTTCAGCATTACACTGCTTGTACTGAACGCCGGGTTGAACTCATCGAACTTCAAGGTGAGTTTCAACGCCACGAGTTCTCCGGCCAATGCATTGGAGTAGCTGCTACCGGGGTTCACCAACGTACCGCTGGGGAGCTTCGCCGTGGTTCCTGTTGATGGCAGGAACGCCGTGATCGCCGCTGCCGTTGTCAGTTTCAGTTTCCGGGTGCCCGAGCCGATCACGATGTGGTCCGGCGCAGGAAATACCCAATCGAAATAGGCAGCCAGGTAGGCAGCCGGATCAGGCCCATTGGAAACCGCCCCCCACGTGGCTTGCGATTCAGTGCGCAGCCCTGCGCAGGCATCGTTGCTCGTAGGCGTAATGCTTACCGATGCGCTCTTGCTGCATCCATTGGCGGAAGTGGTTGTGACCGTATAGGTGCCCGCCGTTGTGACCATGGCCGTTGCGGTGGTCTGCGCGGGGTTGGTGTCCCAAGCGTAGATGTACGGGGCCGTGGCTCCGCTTGCACTTACGGAAACCGTACCGGCGGCATCGTCGGCCGTGGTATTCACATTGGGCTTGGGGTTCACGGTCACCGTTGTTCCCGAGGAAGTCAAGGAGCAACCACTCTTGGTGATGGTGACGGTGTGACTGCCTGCGGCAGAGGAGGTGTAGCTGCTGGTTGTAGCCCCGGTGATGACCGTTCCGTCGCGCTTCCATACATAGGCGTAACCGCTTCCTGTAGTTGCGTTCAGTATGACGTTGCTACCAGTGCAGATGGTGGTGGAGGAAGACGGGGTGATCGTGGCGGTAGGGACAATTGCGGTACCCGCGCATTGGCAGGAAGTGTTCCAGATATCGTTGGTGGTGCAGGCGTTGCCATCGTTGCACGCGGTGCCGGGAATTGCAGGGCCGCCTACCACACCCTGGCAATCGGTTACAGGAGGTGCACCGCCGCTGCCTGCCGTGGCGAAGGTGCCCAAGGAGAGGTTGAAGAAGGACCCGCTGGAGGTGGTTTGGAGTTTCTGGGCCCGCACCATGTACTGTGCCCCGGAGACGAAGGGCACACTGGCGTTCTGGAACGTGGTGCCGGTGATCAGCGAGGTGTTCACCCGCGTATGGGAACCATTGGTATTGATGCGGTCGATGTTGTAGCCGAGAACGTTGTCAGTGCTGGCGGTCCAGGAGAAAGCGGCCAGCCCGCTGGCGTTGGTCACCGCAAAGTTGGTGGGCGGGGCCACCATGCGCAACCGCAATGTGGGGTCGCCCATGAGCGCCAGGTGCGCGCGAACGAGGTTGGACATGCCACCGTCCGCAGCGGGCGAATACATCGACGTGTTGTTCATCGTGAGCAGCACGCTGGTGCCGATCGGCTCGCCCATGCCCATGGTGTGCATGAACCACGATGGCTTGGAACCATAACCGCTCGTAAGCCCATCGCCGCTGGCGATCATCGCCCGCA
>JBATMK010000222.1:0-7058 GCA_049289815.1 Flavobacteriales bacterium | reverse complement strand
TTCGGGATCAACTTCCCTGTTACCCGGCACACACCGTAGTTGCCTGCACGCATGCGCGCAAGCGCGTGCTCCAATTGGACGATGAACTTCTCCTGCCGCTCGGCAAGCATCACCAGCTCTTCGCGTTCCAAGGAGGCGCTCCCGTCCTCCATGCTGTGGCCGCCGGAGTAAGTATCGTCCGTCCCGTTCTGCGCGATCCGTGTCAATGACTCCTTTGCGTAGCGCAGGTCGTCTTTGGCCTTGGCCAGTTTGTCGTTCAGAAGCTTGCGGAATTCGCTGAGTTCCGCTGCGGAATAGCGCTGAGGGTTTTCCGGGCCGTTGGATGAGGAAGTAGCGAGCATGGCGATGAGGATTTTGGTTGCTGCCGCATTGCCGATGGTATGCCATCACTTTCCCACGCGCCGCGGAACACCGACTTCCCCCTTTTCGTGCAATCCTTTCCACGATCGTTGGGGAACCCTGACCGCGATCGCCAACTGGCCCCAAGCGTTATCCAGCACGCTTTGTGGGCGCACTGCATGTTTTCCGCGTAACGGCTCGCACCTTGAAAGGGGAGGGCACAAACCAAAACCACCGAACATGAATACCCATTTGATCCCGACTGCCCTCTTCCTGAGCCTCTTCATCGCGTGCGGAGCCGATCCCGGTGCCGCCACGGAAAAAACGGATGACCAATTGAAGGAGAACCGGGAGGAACTGGCCGAGGCCAAGAACGATGGCTCACAGGAATGGATGAAGGAACGCGATGAAGCGGTGAAGGAATTGCGCGACCTGCGCGAAGACCTTGTGAACAAGAAAACGGTGTTGGAGAAGCGCTTGGCCGATGGCATAAAGGACGCCAGCAAGAAGGCCGATACGCAAGCCGCCATCACCGAACTGGGCAACCAGATCGCGCGCGTGGATGCTTCCTTGATCCGGTTGGAGACCAGCACCACCACGGACTGGCAGGATGTGAAACGTGCAGCCCGCGAAACCGTGGACAGCACCCAGAGCTGGGTGAAACGCCAGGCCGAGAAGATCGATTGGGATACCAAGGCCGATAACGACAACGACGGACATTGATAATTAGGAACGGGGTTCTTTTTTGGTGAAAGTTTCCCGAGCCTTGATGACGGCGGGCCACTTCGGTGGCCCGCTGTTCGTTCCGGGAGAATGACACCATGCCCACCACGATCGAGCAGTGCGTTCCCCGATCCATCATGCACTCGTATGGCCGGGGCAATGGCATGTGTGTTGGTCCGTTGCCGTGAACGAAGCACCCATGGGGAACCACGAACAATTGCGCGATCGCGATGCGGTCAGGACCAATGATGAAGGTGTGGGAGGGCGATCGAATGTGTAGCGGCCCATCATGAGCAGCGGATCGGATACCAGCCGTTCGGGGAAGCGGCCGATGATCGTGCTGGCGGTTTTGCACGGCCTGTACAATATGATCGGTGGGTTATGGCCCCTTTTGCACATGGACAGTTTCGAGATCGTTACGGGCCCGAAGCGCGACGAATGGCTGGTGCGCACAGTGGCTGGGATCCTCCTGTTCATCGGTCTTCTCTTGTTGCACGATGCGCTTGTGCGGCGCAGGGTTGATAGGACATTGCGTTTGGTCGCCGGTGGTATTGCAGGGGTGCTGGGCATTGTAGCCGTGGCCGGTTCGCTCACGCGGGTCATCTCGTTCGTTTACACCGTCGATGGCACCATCCATTGCCTGTTCTGTGTGGCGTGGGCTGTGTTGCACTTTAGGAGTATCGGCACAGCGCGCTCCTGAACCATTCCTGCCATGCCCAATAGATCCTCGACTTTTTTCAGGCGCAACGGCCTCAGCCTGGTCCTCCTCTTCATCATGCTCCTGGCCTGGGGTGGTCAGGCTCTCACTGGCTGGTGCGAGAAGAACAACGAGCTCCAGGAACACGGTGATCACGTACTTACGTTCGGCGCCTATCTGGGCAGCCACCATTTCTGGTCGGCAACGGGGGAGAACTGGGAAAGTGAGTTCCTCCAGATGGGGCTTTACGTGTTGCTGACCATCCGCCTGCGCCAGCTCGGTTCATCGGAATCGAAACAACTGGAAGGCAAGGAGGAGGTGGACCGGACACCGCGCAGCAGGCCCGACGCCCCCTGGCCTGTGCGCAAAGGAGGGTGGTACCTGAAGGTTTACCAGCACTCACTTTCCATTGCCTTCATCGTGCTCTTCCTCCTTTCCTTCCTGGTGCATTTGAACAACAGTTGCGCGGAATACAACGCCGAACGAGTGGAGAAGGGGAGAACCGTGGTAACGACCGCCGGCTTCCTTGGTTCTTCGCGCTTTTGGTTCGAGAGCTTCCAGAACTGGCAGAGCGAATTCCTCGCCGTATTGTCCATTGTCTTCCTCTCCATCCACCTACGCCAGAAGGGTTCACCGGAATCGAAACCGGTCGATGCATCCCACGAACACACGGGCACATCGTGAGGTTGCCTTTCCTGCGTGACATTCTGTTCAGGCTGCCATGCCCGCTTCAAAGAACGAGACCGGTTGTAGCGGCATGGCAGCGCACGCTGGCCCATGAATTGCGACCGGAACAACGAACCCAGAACGTTCGCAACATGGAACCTGAACGGAGAGTGACCAACAGGATGACGGCCTTTTGCCTTGCGGCTTGCATGGTGACCGTCGCACGACCACAAACGATCGAACCACCAAGCATCCAGGAGCCAGTGCCGATCGAATGTTTGTGGAGCGCGAATGAGACGACATGGGCAGCTTTAGGTCTTCAGCCAAAAGAAGTGGAGCGATTGGAGGAGATCCGCAACCACTATCCGCCACCCTTGGGCGACCCATCAGGTCCGAAGACCACCCCCAAGCGGACGACACCGGACACGAAGGACGATCCACGGATACACACTGAACCCGATCCTCTGAGGCGCCCTCATCCATCAGCAGTCCCGCCGCCCTCCGGCAATGTGGAAACGGTACCGGCGAGCCCGGAACCTTCCGAGCCCGGGAAGGGTGACCCCAAGGACCTGCAGGAGGAGTTGCGCGGGGTGCTCAGCCCCGAGCAATTGGTGAAATGGCGCGAACTGTGCAAGTGGCAGAAGCCGGAGTAGATCAAGCCCGGACGAGCCCTGCACATGGAAGATGCTGTGATCCCTGGATCGCGCGTTGATCATGTCCCAGGGGCAGCATTGGATAAGATGGTCCGAGCCCGAGGCGCCGCTGTTGCGGTGCGTTCCGGTGCTTGCGGTGATCCATCAGTGGATGCTGACCTGTCGCTTTTTCGGTCAAGTGGGTGCCTGAAAAAAGCGGAACGCCTCCCGTACAAGGAGGCGCTCCATCTGATCGGGGATACGGCTACACCGTGCTCTTCACTTTGGTCCCCATCTTTCCATTGGACCCCATCCTGGCGCCCTTTGCAGGAGCCCGTTTTCCGGCTGGGCGGCTCGAGCCTTTGCCATTTCCGGCACCGACCGCTTCCTCTTCTTCTTCCTCATCATCTTCTTCTTCGTCTTCATCTTCCTCCGCTTCGATGTTCACCACGGTTTCAGCGATCTGCGTGAGCTTCTCGTCCGCGGCTTTTTCTTCCTCGAGCGTTTCGTCGATGAGGCTTACGAGATCTTCAAGGCCCAATTGCTCGGCCCAGGCCTTCATGCTCCCGTACGACGTGATCTCGTAGTGCTCCACTTTCTGTGCAGCGCTCACCAGACCGGCGTCCAAGGCGGCGTCATCGGCGAACTCTTCCATGATCTCCTTGCCCTCTTCGAGGATGCCATCGATCGCCGGGCACTTCTTCGCCTTCGCGGGTTTTCCGATCGCCTCGAACATCTGCTCGATACGGCCGACCTGGTTCTCCGTTTCAGCGAGGTGCTCTTCGAAGCAGGTGCGCAGCTCATCGTTCACGGCCTTTTTGGCCATCTTGGGAAGCGCTTTCGTCAGCTGCTTTTCCACGTAGTACAGGTCTGCGAGCTGGTGCTCAAGCAATTTCATGAGCCCGTTGCTCTCTTCCTTTCTGGTTGCCATTGGTTCTGTGGTTGTTCGTTGATGTGATGCTTCATTTCACCGCTGCCACAGGCGGGCCTGAGACCCGCCTGTGATCGCGATGGGCAGGATCAGCGGTTGCCCTTCGATCCTTGGTTGCCGCCTTGCGGGTTGCCCGTTGTGCCACGCCGTTCTTCGTCGCGGTCCGTGGTGCGGCTCGCGTCGTTGCCCTCTTCTTCCTCGGTTCCCAGATCGGGTTTGCCACCGTCCTTGCGGCCGCTGCCCATGCCACCATCGGTGCCACCGGTCAGGTTCTCATCCTCGTCGGTGTTCTGTGCAGTACGGCTGCCTTCACGGTTTCCGCCGGTTTGTTGATCGGTGCTGCGCGCTGATCCCGTTTGCCCCAAGCCCGGGTTGCCAGGGCGGCTACCACCGCTCCCTTGCTGTGCACCTTGGCTCTGTGTACCGCCTTGCTGGCGGTCGCCTTGTGCAGCACCTTCCCGGCGCTCACCCTGTGCAGCGCCTTCACGACGCTCACCCTGTGCACCGCCTTCGCGGCGCTCACCTTGTGCACTGCTCTGTTGCTTGCCACCGCCTTGGGTGCCTTGTCCGGTCGAGGAACCACCTGGGGTGTTTCCTTGATCTTTGTTACGATCTGCCATAACACGTTGCTTTTTATTGTGGTGGTCTGCCAGGTCCGCTTTCGGAGCTTCCGGCATCCCTCACCGGTCCATAGACAAAGTCGCGGCCGTGGTGCTCCGCGTTCCGCCGGTATTCCGGTTCCCCCTTTGGGAACGGGGGTTCCAGAATGGGAAGTCCAATTCTGCACCGGATCCGGGCGGGGAAAACGCACTACATCTGTGGGACAGGTTCCACGGATCCGATACGCATCGCTGGCCAACAAGAAGCCCCTCAACGGATGGGAGGGCTTTGTTCCGCGACCCTGTTCGGAGAAGTTGGCTGGTTCATCCACGGTGCGCTCAGACGCCACCACCGGCTTTCCCGTGTGAACGGCTCTTCGATCGTTCCTATCCTCAGAGGAACAAGCTGATGGTGAAGCTGGGCCGCTCGTGGTGCGCCTCATCCGCTGCACGGGCAACCAGCTGCGTAAAGCAGCTGCGCTCGAAGTTGAACATGGCCGTTACGTGCAGTGCCCCAGCCGGGAAGTCGATGTGGTACATCGGACTTGCTCCATGATCCTTTTGTACCGCATGGTCCAAGGCAACCCTGTAGAGGTCATCGGAGCGCTCGTCAAAGAGGCGCCGCAACTCGTGGATGATCGGTGGGGCATCGGGGTGGATGCGCTGCGTTGTCTGGATGGTTTCCATACCTGCGCTCACGCAGGTTCTGTGCCAGCAGGCGCAACTTCCGCGATCCATGGACTCCCCACCCGGCCCTGCGCGGTGGGGAAATCCACCACGTAATGCAACCGCTTCGAGCAGGGTGGGGGGGTGAAGAGCGGACCCCGAAAAAAACACTGGCGGGAGCTTTCACCCCCGCCAGTGCCAAACCATGAAACCCGGAAAGACGAACACGTTTTTGTACGACGGGTCGCGCACGGTTGTTACGCGTGAACCTTCACCACATCTTCTTCCGCTCCCCGTTCTCATAGGTGACCCACGTTTCGCTCTTGCCGATCACTTCTCCTTCCACGGCGTGGAACGAGAGGCATCCTTCGTGCGGAGCGAACCGGCCATGCAAGCCAGGCAAGGTGGAGGCCTTGAGCAGCAATTCCTTTTGCTGTTTCGCGGGAAGACCTTCGATGAGATGGTCCAGCAGATGCAGCATCTTATCGATCTCGGTGAGCTCAAATCGCTCTTCCCACTTGCAAGGAACATATTCGTCGTCGTCGTTGTCGGAAACCGCTGCCTCCAGTGCTTCCAAGTCCGCAGGGGGGAACACATTGGTGACACCGAACTCTGGCTTCGTGCCTGTTCATGTGGAATGAACGATCCGCATGACCGTGGTTTTTCGTGTTGTCATCCCTCTCTCAATGCCCCGACCCCGGCGCCGCGACTTGCGTCGTGACCCGGGGCCAAGGCTTGGAAGGATAAAGTCACATCAAGCGGTGGCAAGGCTTACGCAGCGATGGCACTGGCAGCATCGCTCGGGATGCTTTTGGCGTAGGTGCCCACTGCGATGATGCGATAGCTGTACGTCTGGAAGCTATCGAGTTCCGTAGCCATGTGGCGTGTCTTGCCGGTCACCGCGATCAACTCCCAACCGGTTTCAAGCGTGGGATCGCCCACCGTCTGGTACACATTGTACATGCGGCGGCCCTTGCTCGCACCCCAGCGCACCAGGATCTGCTTGCGCGCCCGGGTGGCCTCGGCGCGCACACCCTGAGGCGCGTTGGGGATCAACACCGGCGTGGGCGATGCCGTGACGTCGAAACCCGCGCTGAGGATGATGTCCTTCAACCCGTTGCTGGCCAGCTGTACATAGCCGCCCATGGTGTGGAAGAGCACCTTCATTTCCTCGAAGGCGATGTCGCGTGCTTCCTTCTCCAACTTGCCACGGTTGAAACCGTAGGATCGTTGCGCCGTATCCAGCTTGTCCAGCCCGGCGGTGAACTCCGCAAGGGTGGGGTTCGGTGTCGGAGCGGGGGCGAGGAAGGCGGGATTTCCCGTCATCATCGTCACGATGTTCCGTCCCTTTTCCACCAGGGCCGTTGCGGTGACCCGACTGATACCGGGTTTCACGATGTACCATACTTTTTTCATCTGCTCCCCTTTTTTTGAGGGTTGACGGTTTGTATGAAAGTCGCCACCCTTTTGTGACACCTGCCGACCCCGGTATGCCGGGGTAACGGCACCCCGGTATACCGGGGGTACACATTTCACGGAACCTGCGTCCATAAAGGGTTTTGGTTTGCCCGTGCGAACGTGTAACGAACATGCTGTTGACGCCTTGCCATGGGGCGCTACGCTGTCGGCATTCGTTCGAATGACGGCCCGTGTTGATCGAATGCTGGCATCAGTCGACGTGATGCTGGGACGTGTTGACCGAATGCTGGCAGCAGTCGACGTGATGCTGGGACGTGTTGATCGAACGCTGGCAGCATTCGACGTGATGCTGGGACGTGTTGACCGAATGCTGGCAGCAGTCGATG
>JBATMK010000221.1:0-3569 GCA_049289815.1 Flavobacteriales bacterium | reverse complement strand
GCGCTTACAGGTTCGCGTTGGACAGCGGCAGCTATGTAGTGTCGCCTACACTGACCGCCCCACTGTGGGTGCTCAGCTCCGATTCCGCCAGCTACCAAGTGGACTTCACCGGGAATGACACCTTGGTCGATCATCTGGATTTCGGGTTTGTACCCGGACCTACCGTAACGGATGTGGTGGTCGCCTTCACCTCAGACCCCAACCGGTGCGGATGGACCATTCATCAGTACATCGATCTGGCGAACATCGGCAACACGATCGTGCAAGGTCAGCTCGTCGTCCATCTCGACCCTCTGATCACCTTCGACGGCAGCGTTCCGGCTCCGACCACGGTGAACGGGCAGACGATCACTTGGGATATCGACAGCATCCCATACCTGTCCTCCTTGCCGATCGAACTGACGTGCACCCTGCCGGGTGCATTGTTCATCGGCGATTCGATGCATACCACCATAGAACTCACCGCCGTGGATAGTCTTGGTGCGACGGTCGGCACGTTCCAAACAACATGGGCATCCATCGTGAGTTGCGCATACGACCCGAACGACAAACAGGTGACCCCTGCTGGCTTTGGAGGGTTAGGCGCCGTGGATATCAGCACGGAAGAATTCGACTACACGGTGCGGTTCCAGAACACCGGCACCGATACCGCGTTCACCGTGATCATCCGGGATCAGCTTCCGGCCGAAGTGGATGAAGCATCAATACGCCTCATCGGTGCTTCACACACGTTGACGGATATGCGCGTTGAACCCGATCGCGAGGCGGTGTTCACCTTCAGTGGCATCATGCTCCCGGACAGCAACGTGGATGAACTGGGTAGCCATGGCTATGTGCGGTTCAGGATCGCATTGAACAATGGGTTACCAAGTGGCACCACGGTGCAGAACAATGCTGGCATCTACTTCGACTTGAATGTACCGGTGACCACGAACACTGTTCTGACCACGCTTGTCGACTGCTCGCTGTTCACCTCTTCCGTTGTGCAGACTTCGCCGAGCACATTGCTTGCGAGCGCGGGGATCAACTATCAATGGTTCCTCGACGGAACAGCCATTTCAGGAGCGACGACGCAAGAACTGGTTACCTATTTCACGGGCTCCTATGCTGTTTCTGTCACGAGCAACTATGGTTGCGTGGCATTGTCGGCGCCATTCAGCTATATCAGTAATTCAACCAACGAACTGTCCACCATCCAGTGCGCGGTGATGCCCAATCCCTTCAGCGAGCAAACTCTTGTGCAATTCAATGAGCCACTGACGCCCCAGCATGGGATCCAACTGATCGACACCCATGGCAGGCTTGTGCGGCAGTTGATAGGCGAGGGCCGCAACACGTTGATCCTGGAACGAGGCAACCTGGCTGCCGGGCTGTACTTGCTACGGGTCACCCTACAGGGCAATACGGTCGGGTACCAGCGGATCGCGCTCGAGGAGTAGCCCGGAGCATCTCCGCAAAGAGCCGAGCGCGTGCGGGAGAACTACGGTACCTTCGGTACATGCCCAACCGCATTAAATACCTGGATGCAACGCGCAATGCGCATGTGCTGAAGTTCTTCCATAAAGAACTACCGCGCCTGCGCAGCGAGGCCGAGAACGGTGTCGGGAGCGTTTCGATGGAGCGTTGCAGGTTGGTGTTCGACGTGCCGGTGGAGCTCGACGGCGACATAGGCGGCAAGGTGCAGGAGTGGTCGGCCTTCTGGAACAACGACCACCGCAAGTGGAGTGCGATCTGCCGGAAGGGGATGAATGTGCGGCTGCCCCACGGCTGGGGCGATCCCTGAAACGATCGGTTCGTGGTGCGCGTGCTAGTGCTGTAGACTGGACCCCACTGCGCGACCGGTCGCCTGTGCGCCTGTTGGTGCGTTGGATCAACGCTTCACAAAACGCTCCGCACGGAACGGTGCTATTGCCATACCTCCCCGTCAGCAGGAGTGATGGTGATGGGCAGGCTCGGCGTCTCGGACAGCGGATCGGCATGCGGCGATGCCACGAGCTTTATGAACTGTCCGGAGGCCACCTCGTAGTGCGCGGCCACCACGTAGCCGTTGGTCTCGAACATGACGATGGAAATGCCCTGCCGCGCTTCGGCGGCCAGCGCATCGCGCGACAACTCGCCATGCCTCGCCTTGAAAGCGCCAACGATGATCTCGGTATCAGGTTGTACCATGCTATGAAGTTAGGCCAGCGAACAGGGGGGCGGCGTGTATTCTTCGACGGATACCCACCTGACATGGCTCGATGAACTGGAGGAGTTGCTCGGGAAGAACTACTTCTCCTCCAGCATCAACTTCTCCAGTTCATCGAAGTCGTAGGGCTTCACCATATGGGCGTTGAAGCCTGCTTCGCGCGTGAGGGCGATATCGGTTTCCTGTCCGTAGCCGGTGAGGGCGATGAGGCGTGCGGTGCGTGTGCCGGAATGGGTGCGCAGCCGCCGGGCCACTTCGTAACCGTCCAGTCCGGGCAGGCCGATATCGAGCAGCACGATCTGCGGCAGCCAGAGCTCGGCGATCTTCAAGCCGTCGGGTCCGGTGTGGGCGGTCTGCACGGTGTAGCCCTTGAAGCGCAAGGTGCTGGAGAGCATCAATGCAAGATCCAGGTTGTCGTCCACCACCAGCACGCGCAGGCCCTTGGATCCGGCATCGTCCTGCGGTGGTGTGATCAGGTCGGCGCGCACTTCGGGCGAGCGCACGATCGGCAGGCATACCGTGAAGGTGCTGCCGGTGGCAGGCCCGACGCTTTTTGCCTGGAGGGTACCGCCTTGCAGCACCACCAACCGGTGCGCGAGCGAAAGCCCTATGCCGAGCCCGCCTTGCGAGCGCTCCAGCGAGCGGTCGGCCTGCGTGAAGAGATCGAAGATGCGTGGCAACAGTGCTTCGGCGATGCCCACGCCGTTGTCGCTCACATGGATCAGCACTTGATCGTCCTTGCGCTCGCAGCGCAGATCGATCGTGCCGCCATCGGGGGTGTACTTGGCGGCGTTGTTGAGCAGGTTGATGAAGACCTCCTCCATGCGCAATGCATCAGCGTGCACCCACGCGGCCGCAACGCAAGGATGCACGGTGAGCTTGTGCCGGTGATGTTCGATGAGCGGCGTAACCGTCTGCACGGCATCGTTTATCACTTGGTGCATGTCCACCGTCTGCATGCTCAGGTGGATACGTCCGTTCACCACGCGCGATACCTCCAGCAGATCGCTGACGAGCTTGGTGAGGTTGGCCACCTGGCGGTCCACCACTTCCAATGCCTGGCGTTGTATCGGGTTCACATCGTCGCGCTGTTGCAGCTTCAACAGGTGAACGGCCGAACGGATGGGAGCGAGGGGATTGCGCAGCTCGTGGCTCAGCATGGCCAGGAACTCATCCTTGCGCCGTGCTTCATCGGCGAGCGCAGCGGCTTGCTGCGTGACCTGTTTCTCCAGCCGCACGCGATCGGAGATGTCACGCACGTTGCATTGGGCCACCAAGCGTCCATCCTCGTCGTACACGTTGGCGATGAATTCCACCTCCACCATCTCGCCGCGCTGGTTGCGCACCGGCAGGTGCTCGTAGCGGATGTAGCGGTTCTTCT
>JBATMK010000220.1:0-4400 GCA_049289815.1 Flavobacteriales bacterium | reverse complement strand
GGCTTGCAGGCAAGGTGGCCCTGATCACGGGTGGCGATAGCGGCATTGGCCGGGCAGTGGCCGTGGCGTTCGCGCAGGAAGGCTGCGATGTGGCCATTGCCTATTTGAACGAACATGCTGACGCGCGCGCAACAGAGCGGTTGGTGAAAGCCCAAGGCCGCTCTTGTTTGCTCCTGCCCGGGGACCTCACCAAACGCGGGGCCTGCGATCGTGCGGTGGCTGCAACGATCACCCGTTTCGGCGGCATTCACGTGCTGGTGAACAACGCCGCAACACATACGCCGCAAGAGGCCGTGACCGATATCAGTGAGCGGCAATTGATGCGGACGTTCGCGGTGAACGTCTTCGCTTGTTTCCATATGGTGCAGGCGGCATTGCCGAACATGCACCGCGGAGCCTGCATCATCAACACAACCTCCGTTACCGCCTATCGCGGGAGTGCACAGCTCATCGACTATTCAGCGACCAAGGGCGCCTTGGTGTCCTTCACCCGATCGCTTTCCGCATCGCTTCTCCCACAGGGCATACGGGTGAATGCTGTAGCACCCGGACCGGTCTGGACACCGCTCATCGCTTCAAGCTTCGCACCCAAGAGCGTTGCCGAATTCGGCTCCGATGCGCCCATGAAGCGAGCGGCCCAACCGGTGGAGGTGGCGCCCTGCTATGTCTTTCTGGCAAGCGATGACGCTGCCTACCTCACGGGCCAAGTATTGCATCCGAACGGCGGTGAAGTCGTTAACGGCTGATCCCTGCTGGCCAGAGGGCGGGGATTGTCATGCCGGTCTTCATGTTCAGCGGTGGGCTACCGGAACAACCTCGAGCGTAGCAAGAGAAGAGATGGCTTGCTCATGATCGCGGGCCGTGATGGAGCGCGCATCCTCGAAATAGAACACGCCCCCGTAGCCATGCACCACTTTCCTCAGTTCCCTGCAGACCCCATCGCGCATCGCCCGTGCGATGTACGTGACGCGACGGGACTCAATGATCGTCTCCTGCGCTTCGCATGAACATGGCGGTGTGACCAAAGGCCGTGGTTTGTGCTGCACTGCCCGCAGAACCGGGGATGCATCCACCTTCTTCGGGAGATCCGCCGTCGGTACTTTGTGCTCTTCCACGGCGATCGACGTCCCGAGGAAAGTCCCGTCACCAGTTCCGAGCGGATCGCGAGGGAGATGACGAACGACCATCGGCGGAGTGCGCAGTTCCAAGCGCTCGAGCGTTGCACGTTCAACGGGTGGCGTCGTCGTTTCAACGCTGACGGGATCAGCCGGGGGTACATCGATCGGTTCTTCCGTTGGGGCCGGTCCGGAGACCGCGGTGCCGGAACTCATGGCAGCAGCAGCCAAGGTGGATGCATTCACCTCCGGCGCTACGAGAGGGCCCTGGCGCAGATGTTCCAAACGCTCGATCATGTGCTTCCCGCGTTCCACGTTGTATTGCGTGCTATGCGTGAAATCCGCCTTAGCCGCATCGTAGCGCACGAAGCCCACGGGTCCGTCGTATTCGAAACGATCCTCTTCCGGCAGGTATGAGAGGGTCACCAGGAAAGGAAAAGTGAACTGCTGTCCACTCATGCGCGCAGGCACGTTGGCGTTCACGATGATCTGCTTGGTGGGACACCCCTCGCGCTCGAAGCTCAGGAGGTATTCATCCTGCAAAGGCAACATGATCGTGAACCGGGTATCGCTGAGTTGAAGCTCGTACGGGTTGCCGATGGCCGGCACGACGAACACACGGGTCTCTTTCCAGGATGCGCCTTCAACACGGAGTCGGCCATCCGCTTCCAAACTGGCGGCCTTGCCCGGGATCGCGATCGAGGTGGCCATCATCAGCAACAAGTTCATCGGGTGTAGCGTGCGTTCCATGGCTCATATCCTTTGATCCATCCAGTACCACGCACATGCCGAAAGCAGCGGAAATGCAAGTGGGCAAAGGATCTCCTCAACAATGCCACGGATCGAGCAGGGTGCTCCACAACAATTTGTCCTCTTGTGCTGGACCAACCTTCGAGCCTGCCCTGAACGTGGCACCACGTACTCGATAGACTCGGGAAGGGGTTTATCCGAGCATGGGAAGCTGTTTCCCCAAGGTGTGGAGCAAGCGCGCACTGCGCAGTACCAGCGGAACCCGCGATCCACTGTTCCAGCCTCAAAATGACGCACTCAGGGTCTTCCCGAGGTGAACGGAACCAGAATGGCAATGGGAACTGCAACCCCTATCCGATGCCCACCCCCGAAGCCCCCGAGCGCGGACATGTGATCCAACCCCAATACCAGAAGCTCAGCGTCATCCTTCTGGGACTTGTCGCGTTGATCTATTCGCTCTCCATCGCCCAGTCCATCATTGTCCCGATGCTCTTCGCATTGCTGCTGGCGATGCTCCTGAACCCTGTCGTGAACGGACTGACACGTATACGGCTACCGCGTGTGGTAGCGATCGCCCTCGCCGTACTCCTGGCCATGCTCGCACTCGCAGGAGTAAGCTATTTCATCGTCACGCAGGCCGCGCATTTCAGCGAAACGCTGCCCCAGCTGGAGAAAAAGTTGAACGGCCTGCTACGCGAGGCCGAGCGCTGGGCCCAAGATTCATTCGACATGAAGCGGACAGAGGTGACCGACGCAGTGGAGAAAGTGAAGGATGAGAGCATGGCGAAAGGTGGATCGCTCGTCGGCCAGACCATCACTACCGTGGGCACCTTGTTCGCGTTCTTCTTCCTGTTGCCGGTGTTCACCTTCCTGTTGCTGCTCTATAAGCAGTTGCTCATCACCTTCATCGCGAAACTCTTCCTGGCGAAGGACCATGAGGTGTTGGGGGAAGTGCTCACCCAAACCAAGGGAATGGTGCAGAGCTACCTGGTGGGCTTGATGATGGAAGCAGGCATTGTCACGGTGCTCAATTGGGTCGGCCTGATGATCATCGGGGTACCGTACGCCCTGTTGCTTGCGGTGATCGGAGCGGTGCTGAACTTGATCCCGTACATCGGGATGATCATTGCCACGATCCTGCCCATGCTCGTAGCACTGGCCACATTGGAACCCACCGCGGCGCTGTGGGTGTTCGCATTATACCTCGCGGTGCAGTTCATCGACAACAACTTCATCGTCCCGAAAGTGGTCGCATCGCGTGTGGAACTGAACGCGTTGGTCTCGATCATCGTTGTGATGGCGGGTGGTGCGCTCTGGAGCATCCCCGGAATGTTCCTTGCGATCCCCGTGACCGCCATGCTCAAGGTGATCTTCGATCGTGTGCCCGCGTTGGAACCGTTCGGTTTTGTACTGGGTGATGGCGGCGACCAGGACCATCGCGCCATTTTCAAGATCGACCGGCTCGTCAGGAAAAAGGCCAAGGCGACAGTACCGAAGGCAAAGTCTGCGACGGGCTAGCACGCTTGGATCGAACGACCTGGCACTGATCGTTCACAAGCTCAGGAACCCTCAAGCAGTGCGTTCAAGGCATTTGAAGCCTTTTTCAGATCGAACGCGGTCTTTCCGAGCACACCAGCGAACAGGTCGCCGCGTTTTTCCACTCGCGCGGGGACGGTATGGATGGTGAAAGCGCTACGATCCAAACCCAGCCGAACCTCTTTCCATTCCAGCGGTGTGCTCACCGTAGCACCGGGTTTCGGGCGGATGCTGTAGACACTCGCCAGCGTCTGGCCTTTACGGTTCTGCAAGTGATCGAGGTAGATCTTGCGCTTGTCCCGCTTGGCCAGTGAGCGTTCCATGGTGGTGGTCTTCGGCAACATGTTCTGCACCACACGCATGATGTCCTTTGCGAAGGGGGCGAGCTGCTCGTAGGTGTACTTCCCACCCACGGGGATGTAGATGTGCAGTCCGGAGGAGCCGGAGGTCTTGCAGAAGCCCTTCACCTTGATGTGATCCAGCACCACTTTCACGGCCAACGCCGCCTCCACCACATGGTCGAACGTGTTCTTGTCCGATGGATCCAGGTCCAGGACGATGTGGTCCGGCTTCAGCAGATGTTGTTTGCGCGAGGTCCACGGGTTGAGTTCGATGCATCCCAGGTTGGCCATGTACAGCAGGGTGCCCAGGTCGTTGCAGAGGATGTAGTCGATCGTTGCACCACCGCGGCTATCGGAGGGCACGTGCACGGAGGGCACCCAGGATGGTGCGGTGCCGCCGGCATCTTTCTGGAAGAAGCCCGGACCTTTCAGCCCGTTGGGCGTGCGGAAGAGCGATTGCGGCCGATCCTTCAAGTGCGGCAGCAGGACTGCGTGCATGCGCTCATAGTACTGGAGCACATCGCCCTTGGTGTAGCCTTCTTTCGGCCAGAAAACCTTGTTGAGATTGGTAAGGTGCACAGTATTGCGCCCCACCTTCACATCGCGTTCGTTGGGTTTCTCTTCCTCCTTCCCGACCGCCTTCGACGTGGCCTTGACT
>JBATMK010000219.1:0-12334 GCA_049289815.1 Flavobacteriales bacterium | reverse complement strand
CTGCAGCTCATCGTGCACATCAGTGCTTGGGGCAGCAAGGAATTCCTGATGAAGCTGTTCGCGGCCGATCCGGACGAACAGGGAAAGTTGCTCGGGAACAGCATCGCAACGCGCGGTATCCTCTTGGTCTGTGCGACCGTGGTGTGGGGTATGGATACGCGGACGATGTCAACGCCGCTAGCGATGGCCACGGTCCTGTTGTTCCTGAATTCATCCGTGGAGCCGGTGATCATTTGGCACAAACGCTTCAAGCAAGCCGCGGTGGCCGATCTCATCGGGCTCATTGTCCAAGTAGCATACATCGGAACATCCGTGACCGTGGACAGTGGCACCGTGTTCTGGAGCATCTGCCTCAACCAAGCGGTCCGGGCATTCCTCCTGCTCACACTGAACTGGTCCGTTCTCTCATGGCAGCAACCCACGCATTGGGACTTCCGCACCCACATCCGTCGCGCTCTCCCCTTCTTCCTTATCGGCTTCAGCGGCTTGCTCGCATCGCGCATCGATCTGTACACCGCCAACGCGCTTCTTGATCGTACGGAAGTCGGGCGGTACCAGATCATAGCATCGCTGTTCATCCAGTTCCAGGCCCTGGCGGCACTGGCGGTTGCACCAATGGCCAAGGATCTTTACAGGTTGAACGTTGCGAGCGTTTCGCGTTATACCCGGCGCATGCGCACTTGGGCCCTGGCCGGGTTGCTACCGATGTGCGCGGTTGCTTGGGTGCTGTTCACCTTTCTCTTCAAGTTCGAATTGCACTGGGGTATTTACGCAACCGCCTGCGCGCTGGTGTGGCCCGTCTATGCCTACGTGCCGATGATGAACCAGTTGTACAAACACCACCGCGAGAGCCCCGTGATGTGGGCCAACTTCGCAGCGGCCGGTCTGACGTGCGGGCTCACGGTGCTGCTGCTGCCGAGGTTCGGCATCGTGGGCGGACTGCTCGCTGCGGCCACCGGACAGTGGTTGATGCTGGCTTTGATGAAAGGTGAAGAACGAAAGTTGAATGCGTTGCCCAGAGTGTGAACTTCCGCTCGATAGCGAATGGCGCTGCGCGAAGGGCCATGCCTGGCCTTTGGTGGATGGTGTGCGGCAGTGCATCAACGCTGACCTGTCGCGAACGCTGGACCCTTTCCTGAAAGCCTTCCGCGCGTATCGCGGCATCGCGGGAGAACGATTGCTGGAGCCCGGCATGTACAACCGCTTACCGGAAAGCGGCATGGACCACGATCCCGGTTTGTGGCAGTTGAGAAAGTACGATCTGGAGATCGTTGGAGCACTGCTCACCGAGTATGCACAGCAGCCTGCTAACTCATCCCCCTCCCCCCTTCAAAGGGGGACAAATACGCGTCGCCTGCGCATTCTCGATGTTGGCGCCTGGAATGGTTGGCTGAGCCACCGGTTGGCCGCACTCGGACACGAGATAACCGCTACGGATGTCTTCACCGATGCCCATGATGGGTTGGGGGCCGTAAAGCATTACCCGGCCAAATTCACCGCCGTACAAGCCGACCAGGAGCGACTGCACTTGTTCGATGGCCCGTTCGACATGGTCATTGCGCAACGGTGCATGGGATTCATGGTGGACATCACCCGCAGCATCGGCCAGATGAAGTCGTTGCTGGCGCCCGGCGGCACCCTGTTCCTCACCGGCCTCAATGTTTACCGCGACCCGCGCAGCATCCGTTCCCGCTTGGCACAGACAGCCCTGCGCTTCACCGAACAACACGGTGTGCCCTACTTCTTCAAACCGGTGAAGGGATACCTGGACCTTGGTGATCACCGCACGCTGGAGAGCATGGACATACAAGTGCTCCCATACCCGCAGCTGAAGCGCAAGAACTTCATCAGCGGCCCCTTCAAGCGCAAACCCCTTTACTACTACGGTACATGGCACCGGCCAATGAACGACGGCTGATCGCCATCGCCTTCATCCTGTATGCGCTCTTGGTGCTGTGCACGACGGCGTTGCATGGCATGTGGCTCGACGAGTTGCAGCCATGGTGCGTAGCCAGAGACAGCGTTTCGCTGACCGACCTCTATCGTCATACCCGGTTCGAAGGGCATCCTCCACTATGGTATCTGCTGTTGTTCGCCTTAACGCGCGTCACGAACGATCCTGCAGCGATGCAGGTATTGCACGTCGGGATAGCGATGTGTACGGCGGCTGTGGTGCTGTGGCGGGCGCCCTTCATCTGGTGGTGGCGCGTGCTGATCGTCTTCGGCTATTTCTTCTTCTACGAGTACGCCGTGATCGCGCGCAACTATGGGCTTGCCTTGCTCTTCCTTGCGCTCGCTGCGGATGTGCGGCACCGCATCGGACCCGGTTGGCAGTGGACCACGCTGCTTGTCCTGGCGGGCCTCACGCACATCTGGGCCATCGTTTTCGCCGGTGCATGGGTGGTCGCGGCACTCTTCCAGGAACGCACCCGGACGACATGGTCCTGTGCACTGATCGTCCTGGGTTGCTGCCTGTTGAGTTTCTGGTGGTGCATCCCTGATCATCCTGCGCCCACGGGTGTGCCGCTCGGTAGCACCCCCCTGCCGAACGCCGTCGCCCGCTTCGCAACCATCACCACACAAGGCTTGTTACCATGGCCCGATCTCCTGAGCGATCGCCCGTGGAACCACAACTTGCTCCACGATGGCAGCCATGCGTTGAGTGCCGCCATAGGAGCCGCACTCCTGATCGCATTGTTCTGGTTCGCGCCGCGGGACAGGTCAGCGCGGATCTTCCTGTTGCTGGCATTGCTGGGCACTAGCGCGCTGCCCATCGTTGGCGGTTTCCATTCCACACGGCACTATGGACCCGTGATCGTTGCGTGGCTGTTGCTATGGTGGTGGATACCCTTGGCTGAACGCCGACCAGGAGCCAAGGCGTTCACGAGCGTTTTGCTGGTCTGTCAGGTCGTGGGTGCCTTGCTCTGTATGGCGATGGCCATGTTTTCCGATCCATTGAGTGAGGCGTACCGTCTCCCGGTTGTCATGCGCACGCACGATCTCCAGGATCGCACCGTGGTCGTGGATGCCTACACAGCAGGGCCCGCTATCAGCGGCTACCTGCAACGCCCGGTGTACTTCACCACGACCAACGCCATGGGCAGTTTCTGCGATGGTGCTTTGCCGGCCTACGTTCTCGATGATGAGCATCTCCTGAAGGCAATGGACCAAGTGCCATCGGACAACTTCGTATGGTGCACGGCGCGTCCTGAGCTGCGCCAGCAAGTGGCGGAGCGTATGAAGGCGGAAGTGTTCTTGATCGGCGATCTCACGGCGGCACAAATGCCCACTGAACGGGTCATGGTCTTTCATGTCAAACGGCCATGGGCAACGGAGTGATCCTTTTCAACCCACGGAGTGCCGAACACAAGTTCCGCATACCGAACTCCATACTCCAGGTCGGGGCGAGCATCGATGGCCAGCGGGAGTACGTGTTCGTTGATGGCAACCGCGAACAGGATCCGTGGAGCACGATCGAGAAGCACCTTGCCACGGGCCGCTTCACGTATTTCGGCAGCACCGTGATGCCCGGCCCGCAGTTGCGGCAGGCCATTCCTTTCAGCAAGCGCGTGCGCGAACGGTTCCCGGAAGTCGCGATCATTTGGGGTGGCTATTTCGCGGCCAACCAGCACAAGAGCGTCCTCACCAGCGGCTTCGTCGACTTCGTGATCGATGGCATGGGCGACCACGCTTTCCCGAAGTTGCTCGCTTCGCTGGAGAACGGGCGCGACTTCTCCGCGATCCAGAACCTGATACACGTGCATGACGGCAACATCGTGCGCAACACACGGGCTGCGCTCACCGATCTCGATGCGCTCCCTCCCCTTCCCTACGAACAGCTTGATCGCACCTACCCGCTGGAGAAGTACCTGGGCAAGACCTTCCTCGGACAGCGCACCATCGCATACCACAGCAGCTTCGGTTGCCCGTTCACCTGTGGATTCTGCGCCGTGGTCCCGATCTACAACGCACGATGGAGGGGCATGAGCGCTGCACGCATCCACGCCGACATCGTGCGCATCAAGGAACGCTGGGGTGCCGATGCGATCGAGTTCCACGACAACAACTTCTTCGTGAGCGAGAAGCGCACGGTGGGATTCTCCGAACTGATAAAGCCCCACAACATGCGCTGGTGGGGCGAAGGCCGCATCGATACGATCGACAAGTACACCGACGACAGCCTCGCCCTGATGCGCGAAGCCGGATGCCGGATGATCTTCTTCGGCGCAGAGAGCGGCGATGATGAACAACTGAAGCGCATGGACAAGGGCGGCACGCAGACCGGTGCGCAGATCCTGCGCTTCGCTGCTCGGATGAAGAAGTTCGACATCATTCCCGAATACTCCTTCGTGCTCGGCTTCCCGCAGGAGAGCGAAGCCGTAGTGCTGCGCCAGATCGATCGCGACATCGCCTTCATCAAACGGGTGAAGGACACCAACCCCGATACCGAGATCATCATCTACGTCTACAGTCCCGTGCCGACCGAAGGCAGCGAACTCTTCGAGCGCGTGAAGGCCGCTGGCTTCAAGTTCCCGGAGCACCTGGAGGATTGGCTCGATCCGGCATGGGAGAAGTTCGACCTGCGGAAGAACCCGCTTACACCATGGCTAACACCCAAGGCCGTGGACCGCATCCGCGATTTCGAAACAGTGCTCAATGGCTACTTCCCCACGGTGAGCGATGTGAAATTCTCCCCGTTCATGCGAAGTACGATGCGCGCCCTCAGCACTGTGCGATATCGCACGGGCATCCACCGCTGGCCTTACGAACTGAAGGTGATGCAGAAACTATGGAGGTACCGCCAACCGGAGATCGAGGGTATGTGAGCGGTTGATCTGTGCATGTGGGCGAGGGTGCACGTTGAGCAGACCGATCACATTCCCACATATCATTCATCTTCACATCCGCTCATGCGCCCCTTCCTCGTCCGCCTGCTCCACCCCTTCCTGCGTCGCTGGTACGCGTGGTGGAGCAGCAAGCCGCGTGCGTTCAAGGCCGATGGACTGGATATGATCGTTCTGCCGGGGGTGTTCCATCCGGGCATTTTCATCAGCACCGGGCTGATGGCCGAGCATGTGGCGGGGCTGGAACTTTCGGGCAGGAACTTCCTGGAACTGGGCGCTGGTGCCGGACGTGTGGCGTTGATCGCAGCGCGCAAAGGAGCATCCGTCACGGCAAGCGACATCAATCCGCAGGCGATCGAGAACGTGAAGCTCAACGCCGAGCGCAACGGGTTGAAGCTGGCTGCCGTGCTCAGCGACCTCTTCGCTGCGTTGCCGCAGCACTTCGATGTGATCGCGATCAACCCGCCGTATTACAAGTACGATGCGAAGTCAGATGCCGAGAAAGCCTTCTTCGCGGGCAACGGACACGACTATTTCGTTCGGTTGTTCCCGGAATTGGCCGCTCGAATGCGGAAGGGAACAGAAGTGTTCATCGTCTTGAGCGGCGACCTGGACCGAAGGCCCATCGATGCGTTGGCCGCCCAGCAGCGCATTTCCTTCACGGAAGTCAGGCGGAAGTTGTTCCTCGGGGAAGCACAGGTGGTATTCAGGTCAACGCTGATCGAATGATGAAAACCATCCGTCACACCATTGGCCCTTCAAGCCCCATCCGCCTAACTTTCGGACCATGATCGCACGGGGCATCATCGCGGGAATGGTTGCCTGCACGTTGTTGCTGGCCTGCACCCATGCCGAAGCACAAGCCCCGGTGCAGAAGGTGTCTTCCCCTTCGCCCTTGGAGGCGCTGACGAACGATCTCTGCGGCTGTTTCTCCGCCATCGACCTGGCACAGAAGGACGCCGTGATCGACGCCCGCGTGAAGCGCTGCATGGAGGATGCGATCGTCCGTCATCCCGCCGCAGTGCGGGCATTGATCCAACAGCAACGCAAGCAGAACACGGTGGGCTTCGACCTTGGCCGCGCGTTGGGCAGCCTGCTGGACAGGTCTTGTGCAGGATACCAGCGGGTGAAGCAGCGGCTTCGTCCCGGCCGTGCCGAAGCTGCTGTTCGCAACTCGCAAAGCTGAACCGGTATTGACGTAGAGGGCTGCGGATACTTTCGCGGCCTATCGCCATCCGGCCTCCCGATCCAACATTTTGCACATGAACCTTCGCTACGTTCTCCTTACCGTTCTGGCCGTTCCCGCCCTCGTCCACGCCCAATGGACGCCTCTTGCTGCCGGTCTGCAATCCATTCGCAGCCTCACAGCTCATGGCGGCGCGCTCTATGCAGCAACGTATCCCACCGGTGTGAAAAAGAGCACCGATGGCGGGGACAACTGGAGCCCCGTGAACACCGGGCTGCCGCAGAGCGGTGCGAACTATTTCGTGGAGAGCGTCGGGCATAACACCACCCACCTTCTTGCGGGGACACAGAGCGGCATCTACCGCAGCGATGATGGCGGTGCAAGCTGGAGCATCGCGAACGGGACCCTTACGGCGAACAACATGGTGTTCGCCAACAAATTCTTCGTCTTCGGCGGCATCACCATGGCCGTGTTCAACGGCGACATCGCCAGCGGTGGTGGTATCTGGCGTACCAACAACAGCGGCACGACATGGGTGATCGGGCATAGCGGCATGGGCAGCAATGCGCGCATCTACAATCTGGTGGAGCAAGGCGGCATTCTTTACGCATCCTCGAACGTGGGGCTGTACACCAGCAGCGACAATGGCCTCAACTGGTCGGCAAGCGCCGGAATGAACTACAGCTGCTACTCACTCGCTTCCATCAACAACACGTTGGTGGCCATCACCAGCTTCGGATACCAATACAGCACCAACGCTGGCAGTTCGTGGAACAACTCTACCGGCGCGCCGACCAACCCATCCACGGGAGAGCTCATCGCATTCGACAATAAGGTGTACGCGAATACGGTCAGCAACACCGGCTGCTTGGTCAGTGTGAACAATGGATCCATTTGGACAGCGGCCAACGGTGGGCTAACGGCCATCGACCAGACCGCCATGACCGAATTCATGGTCGATGGCAACATCCTCTACACGGGTGCCTTGTTCGATATCTACTCCGTTACGGGTTCCGGAACCGGGATCACCCAGCAACAAGAACGTGGGCTCACCACCATACGTCCCTCGACGTTCACGGATGGATTCACCATTGAAGGTCTGAAGGGCGACGAAGACGTGTTGGAATTGCTGGATGTTCAAGGCCGTAGGGTACGCCTGCAGGCCATAAGCGGAAGCAACGTGGAGGTGCTACGCGGAGCACTTGCGGCCGGAACTTATTCGGTGGTGTTGCGCTGGTCCGATGGATCGAGGTTCATCGGACGGGTAGTGGCGCAGTAGGGCGCTCCGGCCGGTGCATTTGACGTGACTTGTCCGGAGCCGACCGGCGGATCGGAACGACCTGTGGCGCGCCAGCGGTCATCCGATTACTTTCAGCCGTCGTCACTGCGCCCATGGTGAAACCAATACGCGTCGCCTGCTTGCTTTTCTGTTTGCTCTGCTCCGCGCAACGGTCGTCCGCGCAGCCTTGCTTGGGCAGCTATGTGTTCACGCAGAACCCCATGCCGGTAGGCGGTACGTACCAAGCGGGGCAAACGGTGAGCTTTTGCTTCACCATCACGTTCTGGAACACCACCAACGCCAACTGGTTCCATGGTCTGGTGCCCTCATTCGGTCCAGGATGGGATATCAGCACGTTCTCTCCCGGTCCACCACCGCCTGAATGTGGCACGTTCGGGGGAACGTGGGGCTTCTATCCCATCTGCAGCGGAACGGCCGGCACTGCGATCGGCCCCGTGGGTCCGGGATGGTTCTTCGACCTGAACAACGACGGCATCCCCGGCAACAACTTCGGCGACTTCTGCAACGGGGCGGTGAACTGGCAGTTCTGCTGGGACATCACGGTGAACAGCAACATCAACTGCGTGAACGGGGCCGATCTGTCGATCCTGGTCGAAACGTATGGCGATAGCGAGACAGGATCCTGGGGCAGCAGCGGTTGCACAGGCGATGCCGTTGCGCCCAGTGCGGTGGCCACAGCCGAGTGTTGCAATGCAGACGCCGGCACGGCCGGGGCAACGAACCTCTGCACGAACGGCCTGATCACCGATCTCTTCACACTGCTGGGCGGCACACCTGATCCCGGCGGTGTTTGGACCGATCCGGGCGGCAACGTTCACAGCGGCATGCTCGATCCGGCTGCGGACCCCGCTGGACCCTATACCTACACCGTCACCAGCATCGCGCCGCCGTGCAGTTCCGTGGCGGTGATCAGCGTCACCATCGAAGTGCAACCCGACGCCGGTCCGGATGCTGCGATCTCGGTCTGCAGCACCGATCCGGCCTTCAGCCTGTCCACCTTTCTTGGACCTACGGCTGATCCCGGTGGAACGTGGACCGACCAATTCGGCACGGTCGTGTCCGGCAACTTCGATCCCGCGCTGGACCCAAGCTCAACCTTCACATACAGCCTTATAGGCCTTGCACCTTGCACGAACGACGACGCCGAGATAACGGTGATCGTGAGCCAGGCCCAAAGCACCGGGACCAGTGCCTCAATAACCGTATGCAGCGCTGATCCGATCTTCGATCTTTTCGGCGTGCTTGGCGGAACGCCGGTCCCAGGTGGAACCTGGACCCTTGCGGGTGCACCCACCAGCAACATCTTCACACCGGGTACCTCCACGGCCGGTGTCTACCTGTATACCATCAATCAGCCCGCGCCCTGCCCCCAGCAGGCGTCCACGGTCACGGTAGCGGTGACCAACAGCGCCAGTGCCGGGCTCGATAACGCGATCACCCTCTGCAACACGAACGCGGCCGTAACCCTTCTGAACCAACTGCTCGGCACCCCGGATCCCGGCGGTGCATGGACCGATCCGAACGGTGTCGCTTTCGGCGCGACGCTGAACCCGGCTACTGCGATCAGTGGCGCGTACACATATACCGTCGGCACATTGCCATGCCCCATTGACCAGGCCACCCTCACCGTTACCATCAACCAACAACCCGATGCCGGAGGCAGTGCGAACATCAGTACATGTCTGGGCAGCTTGCCGTTCGACCTTTTCCCTCTGCTTACCGGCACACCAGATGCAGGCGGCATTTGGACCGACCCGAACGGTAATGCCGTGAGTTCATTGTTCGATCCAGCCAACAGCTTGCCGGGAGCCTATACCTATCAATTGCCGGGAACGGCACCCTGCCTCGATGCCAATGCAACGGTTACCGTTGCGGTGAACCCAGCTCCCGATGCGGGAATTTCCACGGCCATCATCACCTGCTCTTCCGATGCTCCGTTCGCTCTTCTGTCCATGCTGGGCGGTACACCTCAGCTTGGCGGTATATGGACGGATCCCAATGGAGTTGCCTTCGGTGGCACCTTCACACCTGGCAGCAGCATTGATGGTGACTACACATACAGCATTGCCGGCATACCGCCCTGCCTCAGTGCATCGGCAACGGTAACGGTGACCACCTCCCCGGCAGCCGATGCCGGCTCCTACAACTCCATTACACTTTGCGATGACTCGGCGCCCATCGATCTCTTTACGCAGCTCTTGGGCACCCCCGATCAAGGTGGCGCATGGACCGATCCGAACGGCGGTGCTTTCTCCACGCTGTTCGACCCTGCAGCATCCACTCCCGGCAACTATGTGTACACCGTTACGGGCACCGCTCCCTGTCCGGATGCGACGGCAACTGTGAGTGTAGCGGTGAATCAACAGCCCGATGCTGGCACGAACGGAGTGCTCACCATTTGCAGTTCGGGTTCGCCAGCGGCGTTGTTCGCGCAGCTCGGTGGAAGTCCGGGCGGAGGCGGGAGCTGGACCGACCCGAACAACGTTGTGTGCACCGGCACGTATTCTCCGGGTACCAGTGTTCCCGGCAACTACACATACACGCTGAACGGTGTCGCGCCCTGCGGATCAGCAAGCGCATCGGTGCTTGTTACCGAGCAGGCCGCGGTGAACGCCGGGGCCAACGGGGTCATTGCGTTGTGTGAGGACGATGCGGCATACGACCCCTTCAACGCGCTGAACGGTACTCCCGATGCTGGTGGTAGCTGGACCGACCCGAACGGGATCGCGTGCGCACCTCCGATCGACCCGTCCACTGCTCAACCCGGTAATTACACTTACTCCGTTACAGGTACGGCGCCTTGCCCGAACGCAACCGCCGTGGTGGCAATTACGATCGATGCGCTGCCCAATGCCGGTGGCGATAGTGCGTTGGTACTGTGCAGCGATGCTGCCGCAGTTGCGCTGGGAACCCTGCTCGATGCCAATGCCTCTGCTGGAGGCACTTGGACAGGTCCCGGTGGCGGTGCATCAAATGGAACCTACGATCCGGACCTGAACACTCCCGGGGCGTACACCTATACCGTCAGCGGCTCGGGCGCTTGTGCGGGTAACAGCGATGCGGCCGTGGTGGATGCAAGCGCGTTCCCTCCACTGCCGATGGCGATCACGCTGGGGCCGTCCGAAGGATGTGCCCCATTGGTGGTGGATCTGCAAGGCCTGTTCGATGCATCGTTGGTGAGCAGTGCTGCATGGGACTTCGGCGATGGTGCTACAGCCACGGGCAACAGCGCGCAGCACACGTACACGCAAGAAGGGTTGTTCGCCGTGCAGCTATCGGTTGTTGACCTGAACGGATGCACCACGGTCTCGACGCAGTCCGGCGCCGTGCTGGTGACACCACCACCGAATGCCTTGTTCATCATCGACCCGCAGCCCGTAAGCACCGCGAACCCCTTGGTGAACTTCACCGCGCTGGAGAACGGGCAATACCTCTTCTCCTGGATGATCAACGGGGATACGGCCAGTGGCACCTCCACCAGCTATCTCTTCCCGGCCGGGATAGGTAACGCATACGACGTATGCCTCACCGTGACCGACACGGTGAACGGTTGCACGAACACGTTCTGCGACCAAGCGATCGTGGATGATGATCTTGATGTGTTCGTGCCGAACGCCTTCACCCCCGATGGCGACGGCACCAACGACCTCTTCCTGCCCATGCTCGTTGGTGCCGTGCCGGAAGAGTATTCCCTCTTCATCTTCGACCGCTGGGGATCGGTGATCTTCAGTTCCACAACGCTGGGTGAAGCTTGGAACGGTGGATACCTGAACGTGGGTGAGACTTTGAAGCAGGATGTTTACGTGTGGCGGATCAAGGCACACGATCGCTTCACTGCCATGCGGAAGGAATGGATGGGGCATGTGAGCCTCCTGAAATGAGAAAGACCCCGGTGCTCGCCGGGGTCCCTCCATCCAACCAGTGCCCGTTATTGCTTAACGAGCCTGATCCGCTGTAGCGGTCTGCCTTCCGCATCCAGCGCAATGAGATAGTAGATGCCCGTCGCCCAAGCATCGGTGGAGATACTTTGTACGGGTGCGGTGTCCAGCACCTTCGAACCCATGAGCGTGAACAGCTCGATCCGTGCCACCGCGTCCATGTCGCCGGCCAAGGTCAGTTCGCCACGCACGGGATTGGGGAATGCTGTCAACTCTTCGCTGGCGTGTTCGATGACACCGGTGCCTCCGGTCTCACAGTCATCACCGATGCCGTTGTTGTCCAGATCTTCCTGCAAGGGATTGAAGATCCACGGACAGTTGTCGCACACGTCGCCGATACCATCTTGGTCGAAATCGGCCTGGTCGGGATTGAACTCGTACTTGCAATTGTCATTGCAGTCCAGGTGCCCATCGCCATCGCTGTCGGGATCGGGGATGCTGCCCGTGGTGCCACCAGCGCAGATGCCGCATTGATCAATGAAGGCGGTGCCGCCGGGCACACCGGCACAATCGAGTACCGTGCTGGTTCCCTCGCAGTCGCAGTTGATCGTCCAACTGTCGTTGATGGTTGTGGCGTCGCCATCGTCACAGCCCGATCCGGGCATGGAGGAACCGCCCGGTACGCCCTGGCAATCGATCAGCAGACCGGCGCAGGTGCAGTTGCTGTCCCATACGTCGTTCCCCGTATTCACATTGCCATCATCGCATGAAGCACCGGGTACCGCGCTGCCACCGGGCACACCCATGCAGTCGATGATGGGAGTTTGGCCCACGCACTGGCAATCGTTCGCCCAGGTGTCGCTCACCGTATTGGCGTTACCGTCATCACAAGGACTGCCGGGCACAGCGGCACCATTGGGAACACCCAGACAATCGAGACAGGTCGAGTTCGGCGTGATGCCCGTGGTTCCGCCAGCGCATACACCGCAGGCATCAACAGCAGCAGTACCGTTCGCTACACCCGCACAGTCGAAGTTGGCCGGGGTTCCAGCGCATGTGCAGTTCACGTCCCACACGTCGTTGAGCGTGTTGGCATCGCTGTCATCGCAGGCTGTGCCGGGTTGAG
>JBATMK010000218.1:0-54404 GCA_049289815.1 Flavobacteriales bacterium | reverse complement strand
TTCGTTGTGTGATGATCAATGAGCTACGACGAACCGGACACTCACCCCGTCATCGGTGCGAAGGATGTAGGTCGCGGTCGGGAGCGAGGAAACATCGAGCACGTTCACCGCGTCGTTCAGTGAACCCTGCGCGATCAGTCGGCCGCTCAGATCAAGGATGCGGAAGGGTGACGCCTTCGCTCGTGGCTGTGCCAGCGTGATCAGGATCCGATCGTTCGCGGGCACAGGGTAGAGCTGCAGCTGTCCGCTCGAACCGGGCTCCGGTGCACCCAGGCCGAGATCCGCCATCGACATCTTCGCTACGAATCCTGTGCGGTTCCAGTAGTCCAGTGCCACGGTGTCCAGATGGACGATGGCGCCGAAAACGGTGACGCCGAAATGGCCGCCTACGACCAAGGTGCTGTCCGGCGCTGGCACCAATGCGTTGATGGAACCGATCTCATAAGCCTTGGCCCAGAGCACCGATCCACTCATGTCGTAGCCCGCAAGGAACATGGTGCGATCGCCGATGGGCGCCAGCGTGATGCCATCGAAGGTGGGCGCAATGGGCGCAACGGATCCCGCCATCACCACTTGCTGTCCGTTGTAAATGGCTAGCGTCCGTGCTGCGTCGTAGTCGAATTCACCAACGCCACCGGAGTTCCTGATCCACTGCCCATGGCCATCGCCGTCGAACTTCACAAGGAACATATCCTGATCGCAGCAGGGTTGGTAGTTGAGCGTGTCGAACAGCGCTTGGGCGGTAGCACACACGCCTGCCGAGAACAGGTTGCCGGCATCGTCGTACACGATGGAAAAGCCCGCGTCGTTGGGGCCACCGCTTGTGACCCCGTTCACCCATGCCAGCGATCCTGAGGGATCGTACTTGGCGAAGAACAAGCTGTTCCCTCCGCCGAGCATCGGGTCGTTGCCGATGATCGTTCCTGTTTGGAAGTAGGCGGTGTCCTGGAAGCGACCGGTGATGGCGGCGTTACCGTTCGCATCCACATCGATGCCGAGCGCATCATCACCGCCCCATTTGCCGCCAGCGGTGGTTGCCCAGAGCACTTGTCCCGCATCGGTGAGTTTCATCAGGAAGATGTCCTGACTTCCGGAAGGTGTCACCGGATGGATCGTGTCGTTGTCCAGCGCAAGGTGCCCCGAGTAGTATCCCGTGAGGTAGATGTTGCCCGCTGGATCGAGCGCCACACCGCGTGCGCCCATGAAGCCGGAACCGATGGCGCTGAAGCCCTGCTCCCATAGCAAGGCGCCGCTCGCATCGTAACGCGCACAGATCTGCTGCCCGCCGAACTCGCCAGCGACCGTTGAGTTGCCATCGGCATCCACCGCGATAGCGTACGCGTTGCCCCCACCCGGTGGGATCGCATGTGCCCATTGGAGGTTGCCGTTCGCCGTGTACTTCACGATGAAGGGATCCACGGGGTTGCAGGGGAATACCAGCGTATCGAACGACCCGGGGGATGCGATGAAGCCCGCGCCGTACGCATTGCTGTACTGATCGGTGCCCACCCCGAACGTGCCGCCGTACATGCCCTGCTTGCGGCCCCATAGCGCCGTGGTCTGGGCGCTCATCAGCCCTGATGCGAAGAGCGCGAGGAGGATCGAGGTCGAACGGGCGGTGTACATGTGCGCTTCAATGCTGAATGGATACGGTAGCTGATCGCGGGAACGAAGGTGGTCCCTTTACAACGGGCCATTGCCCTCCAAACCGACCAAGCAGGACATAACGGCTCCAGAGCGGCACTCAACCGAGAGAATGCGCCCGCAGAAAGTGCTTGCGTTTCGTCGCGGACTTTATTCCTTGCTCCCCAGCAGCACCAACTGCCCGCGGTGATAGGCCAGGTGGCTCGTGCGGCTGAGCAGCACGTTCAACCGATTGCGGTGCGGTTCCTTGAGAAAGTCCTCCGCGGAGATGCTCGCGTGACGCGTGAACCACTCCGCCGCAGGAAGACCGCTGATGTGGGTCATCAAAGTGTCGTTCACGGTCTTCCACTGTTGGCGGAGTTGCACCACCGAGGGCAAGTCGGCGCCAGCCTTGTCGGCCTCGTCCAGGAAGGGCTTGTCCAGCTCCGGATACATGGCATCCTGGAACCGAAGCAAGGAGAGCATGCGATCGTTCACCGCTGCCAAATGGCCGAGGAGATAGATGCCGCGGTTCCGTGATGGAGCGACTTCGCGCATCAACTGTTCGTCGGTGAGTTTCCCCAAAAGCGCGTTGGTGGCTTTGAGCTCATTGCTCCAGGCGTCGATCGCCATTTTCACAAAGAGTTCGTTCGATCCGCTCATGCTGTTACGGGTTGACACCTTCCACGATCACTTTCCGCGTAGTCGTCTCTCTATGACCATCCATGATCCGGAAGAGATAAAGGCCTGCGATGGGGAGTTCAACGGATGCACTGTTGGACCGCGGAGCGGATCGGTGGACGATCCTGCCCAGCGCATCGGTGACCACCAGTTCGAGGATGGTTACCCCATGCGCTATGGTCACTTGGCCGGCTGAAGGGTTGGGAAAGACCGTGGTGCCCGCCCCATTCATCTCTTCAACGCCGGTGATCAAACCGCAATCCGGCTGCGAAGCGAAAGGCACAGGTTGGAACGGTGGATAGAGCGTATCGCTGAACGTGAAGGCGTACGAGAGGTAAGCCGGGGAGAAGAGTTGCCGGGCGATGGAGATCGCCGAGTCGATCGTCGTGTTCGGCACGCTGTAGCAATAGGTCGTCAGCGAGGTGTCGATCGTGGTGAAGAGCACCGTGTCCCAATTGTTCATTCGGCACACGCCGAGGGTGCCATCACCGGCATCGGCCAGCATGAGCGCATAATTGAAGCGGCCGTAAGGATGAGCGAAGCCCTTCGATCCGATCACCGCACCGTTCGCATCGAGATGGTCGATGAAGGGCCAGACTGGTGCACCGAGCGTGTCCTGTACGGTCCGTGAGAAGAGCAGCGTGCTGTCGGCGAGCTCGAGCGCCGGGAACGTGCCATGGCCGGCCGGATCGGGATGCTGGTAGCTCTTCGCCCAGAGCACGTTGCCGGCCGTGTCGATCTTCTGCATGTAGTTGCGGAAATAGGTGCAATACGGATAGTTGTTCCCGTATGAGCCGGACAGAGCGAGGTTCCCATCGTGCAGCATGGTCAAGCCCGCCACGCTGTTGAAGATGTTCACCGGGTAGCGGTAGGCCCATTGCAGGTCCAGATCCGCATCGAGCTTCAACACGGTCGGCTGCCGGTTGCAGGTGCCCGCGGCCCAATACTGCAGCATGTTCAGCGAGAGATAGAGGGAACCATCATCGCCAAAGGCCAGTGTCGGCTGGTACAGGTTGTACCGGCTGGAGGAGTAGATGGTGTCGGCGAGGATCACATGGTCGAGCAGGTCGCCGGCGGCGCTGAACTTGAACACGATGGCCGCGTAGGTACCGTAGAAGGCAAGACCCGGATCGATGAGCGACTCCTGGACGCTGGCGGTCATGTAATAGGAACCATCATGTTCATAGATGCCGTTGACGAAGAGGCCCGGCAGGGGTGCCACCATCTTCTTCGCCCACTGGATGTTCAGCGCCTGGTCCGTCTTGACGAGCATGTTGAAGGCGCTCTGCATCAGGTAGCCGCTGTCCTGGCAGAGTATCACATTCGGGATGTTATCGGTGACGCGTGCTGCGCTCTGTGGTTCACCGGTGTCGTCGGTGCTGATCATGGTGCTGCCCCAGCCCGTAGTGCCTGCCTGCCGGGTGGCGATCAGATACCCGTCGCCGGGCTTTTTGATGAAGGCCACTCGCTGCGTGGTGCTATCGAGCGTGGGCAGGGTGATGAGCTTCACCGGTCCCTGCCCATGTATATGGCCACAGATCAGCGCGAGGAGCATAAGAACGATCGATCGGTTCATCGGGTGAAGGGATGGTGGAGTATCCGTCCAATGACGTCGAACCGGCCGATAGTTGCTCTGGGGAAGTCGGGAGGATCAATCGTTGCTGAAGTAGTCGGCGCTCTGGTAGTGGCCATCGGCCTCCTTCTGCAGCTGCATCAGGATGTCGTTCGCCAAGCTGCTGGCGCCAAAACGGAACCAGTGGTTGCTCAGCCACTCTTCGCCAAGTTCCTCCTTCACCATCATGAGGTAGTGCAGCGCTTCCTTGCTCTTGCGGATGCCGCCTGCGGGTTTCATGGCGATCATCTGCCCGGTCTTCAGGTAATGATCGCGGATGGCGTGCAGCATCACCAGCGTCACTTCCATCGTTGCTGCGGGGTTGATCTTGCCTGTGCTGGTCTTGATGAAGTCGGCGCCGGCGGCGATGGCGATGTCGCTGGCCAGACGCACCTTGTCATAGGTACCGAGTTCGCCCGTTTCGAGGATGACCTTCAGACGCGCGTCGCCGCAGGCCTCCTTGATCGCAGCGATCTCGTCAAACACGAAGTTGTAGTCGCCACTGTGGAAATGACCGCGGCTGATCACCATGTCGATCTCGTCAGCGCCTTCGTTCACGGCGAATTTGGTATCGGTGATCTTCACCGCCTTCGGTGCTTGCCCGCTGGGGAACGCCGTTGATACCGAAGCCACCTTCACGCCACTATCGCCCAACGCCTTCTTCGCGACTTTCACCAGTGAAGGGTAAACGCAGATGGCGGCGCAGGTGGGCAGGTCCGGCAACGAGTCGTGCGGGTGCATGGCCTTGTAGCAGAGTTGGCGCACCCTGCTGGGGGTGTCGGCGCCTTCGAGCGTGGTGAGGTCGATCATGCTCAGGGCGAGCTTCATGCCCTGCACCTTCGCTTCTTTCTTGATGCTGCGCGTTTTGATGCGGGCAACGCGTTCCTCAATACCCACCTGGTCGATGGTGGGGGAATGGCGGACGTCCGGCATCCGGGGCGCGGAAATGGTCTTGGTGGCCATGGGGCTAAGATAGATGGGGCCAATACCAAGGGTATTCTGACCTTGGTATCCAAATGTTCCTCAACCTGCTCCGCTCCTTGGGATTGATGAAGCCCAAGAAGATGTCGTTCGATGTCTCACCCGAGGCCATGGCCGAGTTCGAGAAGAAGATGAAGGATCCAGGGATCTTCACATTCGATGAAAAGGGCTTCACGGTCGCGCTGGACAATGGGCCATTGTCGATCCGGTGGGAGGAGATCGATCGCTTGGTCGGATACAAGAAGGACCAGTACGCCACGGACCTCATTTGCCTGGACGTTGAGTACCGAGGCATGAGCTTTACCATCCATGAAGAGACCGCTGGATGGTTCGTCTTCCTCGACCGCACCAAGGCTGCTTTTCCGGGCATTCATAAGAACTGGGAAGCAGAAATCGCACTCCCCGTCTTTGCTACGAACCTGACCGTTCTGTACGTCCGGTCTTGAGGGCCATGGGGCTATCGAAGCGGTATCAACCCGCCCGTTACCTGCACGGTGCCTACCGTTCCCTCGATACAGCCCCAATGGTCATACGCCTGAGCGACGAAGGGCCGTTCCTTGCTGACCGTTCGAACGACCGAGCAACGGCCTACCCCGGTAAGGCTCCGGTAACATGGGCCGCTTGTTGAACTTGCTATGTTTGCCACCCTTCAAGATCAACCTGCGTAAGCGGCACCCAGCGGCCGACACCACCCCTTACAACCTTCGCACCTTAACATCACCTTACAAGTAGCATCATGAGCAGCGAACAGTCATCCGGGAAAGGCTCCAGCCTCTTCGTGGCGATCGTCTTCCCCCTTGTCCTCATCATCAGCGTGTGCATATACATGTTCGTGCTCGGCGATACGTCCAACTTCGTCGGTGGCGACCCGGTGAAGGGGCACCCGATCGAGGAGAACCCCGGACACCTTTACGGTACCATCTACAAGGGTGGCTTCATCGTGCCCATCCTGATGAGCGTGCTGATGTTGGTGATCATCTTCAGCGTGGAGCGCTTCATCACCATCCGTAAGGCCAAGGGCAAGGGCAGCATCGACAAGTTCATCGTTACCGTTCGCCAGAGCCTGGCCACGGACCGCGTGGAGGAAGCGATCGCCACATGCGATGAACAGAGGGGCAGCGTGGCCAACGTGATGCGCAGCGGCCTGGAGAAGTACAGCACCGTGCTGCGCGATGGCAGCATGGACAAAGAGACCAAGATCAACAGCGTGAAGCAGGAACTGGAAGAGGCCACGGCCCTGGAACTGCCCATGCTGAGCAAGAACCTGGTGATCCTGAGCACCTGCGCCAGCATCAGCACCCTGCTTGGTCTGATCGGTACCGTATTGGGGATGATCCGCTCCTTCAGCGCACTGGCCACCGCCGGTACGCCCGATGCCAGCCAGCTTTCCACCGGTATCTCCGAGGCCCTGATCAACACAGCCCTCGGTATCACCGGCTCCTGCATCGCCATCATCATGTTCAATTACTTCAGCACACGAATCGACGCCATCACCCACGGCATCGACGAAGCCGGCTTCAGCGTTACGCAGACCTTGGCAAACCACAAAGCCTGATCGACCACATGTTGTACGGGCGCATCATGACGCGCCCCCACGAACCCCATCAACATGCCGAAGATCAAGATGCCCCGCTCCAGCCCTTCGCTGGACATGACGCCGATGGTGGACCTTGCCTTCCTGCTCGTGACGTTCTTCATGCTCACGGCGCAGTTCCGTCCGGAGGAAGCAGCTGCTGTGGATACGCCCACCAGCAAGAGCGAAAGCCCGATCCCCCTCGATGGCCTGATGACGATCAGCGTGGACAGCACAGGCCGTGTGTTCTGGGACCTCACCGAGAAGAAGGTGCGCATTGCCGTATTGGAGCGCATGGCCGAGCGCTACAGTCTCACCTTCAGCAACGACCAGAAGAACCGCTTCGCCGGCCTTTCGGCCATCGGCCTACCCATCAACAAGTTGGGTGCATTCCTGGACCTGGATTCCGGAAACGACCGCAAGGCATTCATGGCGGCCAACGATGGCATCCCCATGGACAGCTTGGACAACCAGTTGCAGTGGTGGATATACGAGACCAACACCTTGTTCTACAACGAGATCGGCAAGAAGGTGCTGGTGGCGCTCAAGGGCGATGGCAATACACCGTATACCCGGATGAACGAGGTGATCAAGACCTTCCAGGGTCCGAGCATCCAGATCAACCGGTTCAAGATGATCACCGATCTGGAGGAAAGCAGGATCTGACCGAGCGCCAATGAACCTTCCCATAGCTCCGTTGTACAGCAGGGAGCAACGGCGGGCCGGCGGCAAACAGCCTTAGACCATGGCAGACGTACAAACAGGCGGGGACAGCGGCGGAGGCCGCCACCAGAAGAAGCGCGCCAAGAAGGGCAGCACCCACATCGACATGACGCCGATGGTGGACCTGGCCTTCCTGCTGCTCACCTTCTTCATCCTCACCACCACCATGTACAAGCCGTCAACACTGCAGTTGACGTTCCCTGTGCCGAACCCGGACCCCACCGTGAAGCCACCCAAGGTGGAGAACGCGATCACCCTCCTGCTGACCAAGAAGGACGCCATCTTCTACTACCGCGGCGGGCTGGAGCCCACCACGCAACTGGAGCGCACCGACTTCAAGCAATTGACCACCGTGCTCACCGTCAACAACAAGACCGCGATCGAGAAGATCCAGGCACTTCAGAAAGACCTGATCTCGAAGAAGATCGATGAGGCGGCTTTCGATTCGTTGAAGAACGCCGTACAGCGCGAGAAAACCTCGCTCTTCGCCATCATCAAGCCGGACAAGGATGCCAAGTTCCGCAACATGATCGACATGGTCGATGAAATGGACATCCACGGCATCGGTAAGTATGCGGTGCAGGACAGCTTGAAGCCGGAGGAACAGGCTTTGCTCGACATCGCCAAACAAACGCTCTGAGCCATGGTAGAACTGTTCGCCCTCGTCGGAGGCATGCTCATCTTCTCCTTGCTGATGGGCATGGACCTGAGCTGGAACAACGTTCTGGCTTCCATCCGCAACAACCTTGTGTTCGCCGATCGCAACAAGGAGTACGGCGCCTATGAACTGCGCCGCGATTACACCAAGCGCCTTGCGATCGCCGTCATCGGCTCGGTGGCCATCTTCGGGTTGGCCATCGCTGCACCCAAGATCTTCGCCGGTGGCGATGATCTGGCCGATGTGAAGAAGAAGGTGGTGGACGTGGACCTTGAACTCTTCGCCGAAGAGGACGAACCGCCTCCGCCTCCACCGCCGGAAGAGATCCCGCCTCCACCGAAAGTCGAAACGGTGCAGTTCGTACAGGTGGAAGCCACCAACGAGAAGGTGGATGATCCCCCGCCAACACAATTGGATCTGGACAGCACGCTGGCCAGCACCGAAACCCAGGAGGGCGTGAAGGAGGATGAAGCGCCACCACCCGTTGAAGAGGACAACACCACCTACGGTTATGGCATGGTGGAGGAGAACGCCAATTTCCCCGGTGGTGAGAAGGGCTTGTTCGCCTACTTGGACAAGAACGTGCAGTATCCTGCCATGGAACAAGATGCTGGCATCCAAGGCCGCGTGTTCGTGGAGTTCGTGGTGGACAAGGACGGCTCCGTGCTGAACGTTGCGTTGAAGAAAGGGCTGAGCCCAGGCCTGGACAAGGAAGCACTGCGCGTAGTGAAAGCCATGCCCAAGTGGACCCCCGCCAAAATGGGTGGCCGCCCTGTGAAGCAGCTCTACCGCCTGCCCATCCTCTTCGCGCTGGAGTGATCCGCTGATCCCGGATCCCCGGGAACGAACCACATGCGGATGCGCGCTTTCGCCTTGGCGATGTCGGTGTTCTACATCGTTTGCGGTTCTGTGCTGCTGTTCACGGACGCGTTCATCCGCTTGATCCCGAACTACCGTCCGGCACTCGGCGGCATACTGGTGGGTTATGGTGTTCTGAGACTGTGGATGTGGTACAGGAAACGCAATGGATCCGTGGAGCCATGAAGCAGAACACCGTCGTAACAGTTGGGCTCCTCGCTCTGGTGTTTGCCGCCTGCACCAACACGCCGCGCGATCCGCGCAGTGATGACACGCCGACCTATGGCCATGTGAGCATTCTTGCCGATGAGTCGTTCCGATCCATCTTGGAGGATGAGGAAGGGGTGTACGAATACTTCTACAAAGAGGCGACCGTGGACATTACCTACCTGCCGGAAGGCGAACTCCTGAAGGCGATGCTGCACGACAGTGTGCGCGCAGTCTTCGCTTCGTTCCTGCCCGGCGGTGAACAGGAGGCGTTCTGGCGGCCGAAACATTTGATCCCACATGTAGAGGCCGTTGCTACGGATGGCATTGCGCTGATCGTGAGCAAAGCGAGCAAGCACGATTCCCTTACAGTGCCGGAACTCATCATGCTCTTGCAAGGGCTTTCGCCCTTGAGCGGCACGTTCTCCATCCCCTCGGACCTTCAGTTGGTGTTCGATCGCAGCGGAAGCGGCATAGCCCGCGAGTTGGTGGACTCCTTGCTCGGCGGGGATCCCGCATTGTTGAAGGCGAAGATCTCAGCAGCGGGGGGGATCGAGGACCTGGTGACCCGTGTGAGCGGCCAACCCGATGCCATCGGCTTCCTGCCCTTCTGTGCCATCAGTGATCTGGACAACGCCAAGTGCCGTGCCCTGCGCGACCAAGTGAAGTTGCTCATGATAGGTTCGGGCACATCGCGGTGCGTGTTGCCCAGCCAAAGCACGCTGGCGGACAAGTCCTACCCCCTGCGCCGCAACATCAATATGATCGTAACAGAAGGCAAAAGCGGCCTTGGCACCGGCTTTGCTTCCTTTGTGGCGGGCCCCAAAGGCCAGAAGATCATCCTGAAAAGAGGCCTTGTCCCGGCACATATCCCCACGCGCAACGTGGAGGTGGTGTTCGAATAAGGCCAGTAGAAGAGACGAGAAAATGAAGAAGACGATCATCCTGTTCGCTGCCTCGGCGATCACCATCAACCTGAATGCCCAGTTGCAGGAGGCGATCGCCCTCACCGACAAGGAGCAGTTCGAGAAGGCCACCGGCTTGTACAAAGCTGCTGTGGCTGCTGCCCCTACCAGTGGCGAGGCTTGGTATTTCATGGGTGAGAATTACTGGTACAACGAACGCCGTGACAGCGCCGAAGCCTGCTATCGTAAGGGTGTCGAAGTGAACCCGCGCTTTCCGCTCAACCACATCGGGCTGGGGAAGGTGCTGCAGAACAAGGACGGCACAACGGGCACGCATGCACAAGCGACTGTGGGGTCCGGGGGTACATCCGCTTCGGTAGGCATGGGGAGCAACATGACTGAGGCGCAACGCCAATTCGAAGAAGCTCTGGTATTGATCGAGGACAAGACGAACAAGTTCAGTAAGCCAGTGAAGTCCCTGGCGTACCGCGAACTGGCTGAGGCTTTGGTGAGTTGCAAGGAGCCCAACTACACCACCGCACTGGCCCACTTGGCCAAGGCGGAGGAACTCAACCCCACCGACATTGAGATCTTCATTCTGCGTGGGGATATCCTGGCGAAGAAGGACCCACGCACAGGTCCGACCGAGGCCGTGGCGGAGTACAAGAAAGCCATCGATCTGCAGGGGATGAACCCCAAGCCCCTGACGAAGAAAGCCGTGATGTACCACCGCAGCGGCCGCAATCCCGTTGCGGCCATCGAGGAGTACACCAAGGCGATCACGAACGACCCGGCATACGCACCGGCTTATCGCGGTCGTGCGGAGGCCTACTTCAGCAACAAGGAGGTGGACAAGGCCACCGCTGATTACGAGAAGTACTTGGAGCTGAACAAAGGCAGCGTCAGCGCCCGCGTGCGGTACGCCAAGTTCTTGTACCTCGTGGGCCGCTACAGTGAGTCGCTGACCGAGATCAACGCTGTGAAGGCCACCGGACTGGACGACAATTCGCTCCGCCGCATTGAAGGGTACAACCTGTCCGCATCCGGTGATTACGTGAAGGCGCTCGAAGTCATGGAAGAATACCTCTCACAACAGCCGGACGACCTGGAGATCCCCAGCGACTGGGAGGTGATGGGCAAGATCTACGAAGGCCTTGCCAAACAAGTCGGTGAAGGCACGATAACCACCGGTGGCTTGCCCACCGGGAACCTGGATTCACTGGCTGCGGAATTCTGCCTGATGTGCGTACGCGTGGACCGCGATCGCGTGGACCTGTTCACGAATGCAGCGCAGCTGTTCCGCAAAACGAAGCAGTACGACAAAGAGGTCCAGGTGTGGAAAGAGAAGATCGCAACGGGCGATGTGAAAGCGAACGATTGGTTCTTCCTGGGTGGTGCCGCCAACCGCGCGAAGCAATTCAACCTCGCTGACAGCGCGTGGACGAAGTACATCGAACGCAATGACAAAGCGTATCAAGGTTATCTGGGTCGCGCACGTGCCAATGTGGGACTGGATACCGCCAAAACCACCTGGCAGGCGAAGCCCTTCTACGAAGAAGTTGTGCGCCGCATGAAACCGGAGGAGATCGAGAAGAACAAGGTGGATGCTGAGGAAGCCTACTTCTACCTGGGCTATTACTATTACTCGAAGGAGGAGAACCTGCCCATGGCCAAGTGCTGGATGGAAAAGGTGCGCGACCTGAACGCGGGCACCAACAACACCAAGATCGGATCCGACATGATCCTCAGGAAGGAGATGAAAGACCTTGCGCCGGCCGACTGCACGTTGTTGCCATAGCGTTGGCGGAACGAATGGACGAAGGGGGCTGCGGCCCCCTTCGTTGTTCTTGGGACCTTCCTCCTACATTGCCTCGCGATGACCAAGAGCAACAAGCTCACCCTCTGGATCTTCATCGCCATGGTGCTGGGGATCGCGCTGGGGGCCTGGTACCGGAGCGCATATCCGGATGAGGCGTCGCTGAAGGCCTTCGGGGAGAACATCTCCATCCTCACCGACATCTTCCTGCGCCTGGTGAAGATGATCATCGCACCCTTGGTTCTGAGCACTTTGATCGTGGGTGTGGCCAAGCTCGGCGACCTGAAGAGCGTGGGCCGCATCGGTGGTCGCGCGTTGCTGTGGTTCATCAGCGCCAGCCTGCTCAGCTTGTTGTTGGGCATGTTCCTGGTGAACCTCTTCGAGCCGGGCGCCAGCCTGGGACTTCCGTTGCCCGATGCGGCAGCGAGCACCGGTATCGAGCGCACGGAGTTCACGCTCCGGAATTTCATCACTCACGTCTTCCCAAAGAGCATCGTGGAGGCGATGGCGACGAACGAGATCCTGCAGATCGTGATCTTCTCCCTCATGGTGGGCGTGGCTTGCGCGGCGCTCGGTGAGAAGGGGGCGCCGATCGTGAAGGCCATGGACAGTCTGGGCCATGTGATGCTGAAGGTGACCGGCATGGTGATGAACGTGGCACCCTTCGCCGTGTTCGCAGCGATGGCCGCGGTGATCTCGCAAAAGGGACTTGGCATACTCGGCACCTATGGGAAGTTCATCGGGCAATTCTATTTCGGCCTGCTCTTGTTGTGGTGTTTGCTCCTGCTGGTGTGCTGGCTCATCATCGGCCGCCGCACAGGAACTCTCATCGACCGGATCAAGGATCCCTTGCTATTGGCTTTCAGTACTGCGAGCAGCGAGGCTGCTTTCCCGAGAACCATGGAGCAATTGGAGCGGTTCGGCTGCCCCAACCGCATTGTCAGTTTCATCCTGCCTTTGGGCTACAGCTTCAACCTCGACGGCAGCATGATGTACATGACCTTCGCGAGCCTCTTCATTGCGCAGGCCTACGGCATCCATCTCGACACGTCGCAGCAATTGACCATGCTGCTGGTGCTGATGGTGACCAGCAAGGGCATTGCTGGAGTACCCCGCGCCTCGCTGGTGGTGATCGCCGGGACCCTGGCCATGTTCAACATCCCGGAGGCTGGTCTTTTGTTGCTCCTCGGTGTGGACCACCTGCTCGATATGGGGCGCAGTGCCACCAACGTGGTGGGCAACGCAGTGGCCACGGTTGTGGTAAGCAAGTGGGAGGGCTTGTTGGAGAAATAGGCAGCCACCATGAAGCAACTCTTCCGCAGGAAACCCTTTGGTGCAGCCACAGGCAGTGAGGGCGAGATCCATGGTGCCCAGAGCCTCGGCAAGCATCTCACGCTCCGCGACCTCACCTTCTTCGGCATTGCTGCGATCATCGGTGCGGGCAGCTTCAGCAGCATGGGCACTGCCTGTTTCAGCGGCGGGCCGGGCGTGGTGTTCCTCTTCATCCTGTGTGCAGTGGCCTGCGGGTTCACCGCATTGTGCTACGCCGATTTCGCATCGCGTGTGCCCGTGAGCGGCAGTGCGTACACCTATGCCTATGTGAGCTTCGGTGAACTCTTCGCGTGGGTGATCGGCTGGGCATTGCTCATGGAATACAGCATCGGCAACATCTATGTGGCCTTTGCATGGAGCGGCTACTTCACCAATCTGCTGGATGGCCTCGGCGTACACATGGCGGAGTGGTTGACGATCAACTACACCGCCGCGCACAACGCCTTCAATGCAGGCACTGCCGGTGAAGGCATGGCCGCGTGGAACAACGCTCCCATGCTCGGCAACCTGCGCATCATCTTCGACCTGCCGGCGTTCGCGATCAATGCGTTCATCACCTGGCTGGTATACACTGGCGTAAAGGAGAGCCGTAACGTGAGCAACATCATGGTGATGGTGAAACTGGCCATCATCCTGCTGGTCATCGTGGTCGGGGTGGCCTACGTGGATATCGACAACTGGACGCCATGGTTGCCCAATGGCTTCGGTGGCGTGATGGCGGGTGTGAGCGCGGTGTTCTTTGCGTACATCGGTTTCGATGCGGTGAGCACATTGGCCGAGGAGAGCAAGGATCCCCAGCGCGATCTGCCCAAGGGAATGATCCTGAGCCTGATCGTGTGCACGGTGATCTACATCGTGCTCGCGCTGGTGCTCACCGGTATGGTGGGTTACAAGAAGCTGGGGGTGAGCGATCCATTGGCGGAAATCTTCGCAATCCGTGGTGTGAAGTGGATGCTCTTCATCGTGAGCATTGCCGCTGTGGTGGCCATGACCAGTGTAATGCTCGTGTTCCAGCTCGGCCAGCCGCGCATCTGGATGAGCATGAGCCGCGATGGCTTGCTGCCGAAGCGTTTCGCCAGTATCCACCCCAAGTACAAGACTCCCGGCTTCAGCACGATCGTAACGGGGCTCGTCGTCGGCATCCCGATCTTCTTCACGGACGAGAACTTCATCCTCGACTTCACCAGCATCGGCACTCTGTTCGCGTTCGTCCTCGTGTGTGGCGGGGTACTGCTGATGCCCCGGAAGGAACGATCACCGGGCCGTTTCCATCTCCCCTACTTCAACGCCAAGTTCATCGTGCCCCTGTTGGGCATGGTAGCGCTCGCGCTGATCGTCACCTTCGACCCGAACCACTTCCACCGGATACTGGGGCGCACAGGTTATGGCGTGAACTTCCCGATGGTCGTCTTCTACCTGCTCTGCGTCGTGATGGCTTGGTACAGCTTCCGCAAGCAGTGGTCGTTGATCCCAGTATTGGGACTTGTCTCGTGCTGTTACCTGCTCACCGGCATGGCCGTGAGCAACTGGAAGTGGTTCGGCATCTGGCTCGTGGTGGGGCTCCTGTGCTACTTCGCGTATGGCTATCGCAACAGCCGTTTGGCGAAGGCAGCGACCTAGCCGCGCTACTTCTTCCGCACCTCCTTCCAAGCCAACCGGAAGAACGCCACATCGTCGATGAAGTATCGCCGGAACATGCGGCGCGGCTCGGTGAGGAAGCGGTGGAAGAATTCCAGCCCGAGCTTCTGGAAGATCCCCGGAGCACGTTTCTTGAACCCGGCGTAGAACTCGAACGACGCGCCAAGCAACAAGGTCAACGGCGCTGACCTGCCCTGCCCCTTCAATGCATCGATGACGCCGAAGGCCAGGCGTTCCTGCTTCGGGAAACCGAGACCAAGGAACAGATAGTCGGCCGGCTGCGCAGCCAGTTCGGCAACCACCTGTTCGATCACCGATCGCTCGCCCGCACTTTCGGTGACATAGAACGGCGGAACGATGTACCTCATGCTGGGTAGTTCCTGTTGCAGCTTCTTGCCGATGGCATCGTTCGCAAGCACCATGAAGATGCTGCGCTTGTCCTGCGCGAGCATCGGCCACAAGGCCGGGAAGAGATCGCTACCGGTGATGCGTGCAGGAAGTTCAAACCCCTTCTTCCATTTGCTTGCCCAAACGATCGGTTGTCCGTCCGGCAGGATGTATCGCGCGTTCTTGATGCGCGCATGGATCGCAGCGTTCTCGGGGCGCATCAGCTTCACCACCTGATCCACATTGGGCGTGCTGAGGATGGGCAGTTCGGCAGAATGCTCCGGTGGCAAAGGCCAAGCGCGCAACTCGCGCAAGACGTTGTTGTTGCCGGTGTCGGCGACGAAGGGCAGACCGAAAAGCTGCTTGCGTTCCATCAGGCCTTGGCCAAGCGCTTGCGCAAGGTGGTGCCGATGTTGCGCATGCGATGCAGGTTGAGGAACAACGCGCCCACCAGCTTGAAGGGGAAGATCAGCCAGAGCCGCGCAAGCTTCAACGCACTCGTACTGACCTCCACCGGGGCGTAGTTCAGTGTTCTCATGTGATCCGCGCAGGTGTTCTGGCAGATGGCGATCTCCTCGTCGTCCAGGTCCTTGCGCCACACATCCGCGCGGTCGCCACGGATGCCACGCTTGTTGTGGTCGTCCTTGGCGCTGCTGGAGCCGGCGTGCGGTATGTTCATCATCACCGGGTCCATGGTGATGCCGATCGCATCGCAAACGCGCGACAGCGTGCCATTGGGATCATTGGTAAGATCCTCGAAACGCACCGCGATCACCGCGGGGTTGTCCTTGAAACGCTGCGCCGCAACGAACGAAGCGTTCCACAGCTTGCCGATCGTATACGGGTGGTAGTTCATCCGCAGCCGGCGCACTTCCTTGTCGGGCATGCTGGCGTTGCCAAGGTCCTTGCGCATCCACTTGCGCTTCTGGCTCAGCATCACCGCGCGCGGATCGCGGTACATCACGATCACTTTCGCTCCGGGAATGTGGCGAAGGATGTCGGCGATATAGAACACGTTCTGCGGCGTTTTCTCGCACGCCACGCTCTTGCCGTGCAACCGCGTTTCGTTGTCCATGAACGAGCGGAACACATCCACGCGGGTGAAGCCATCGGGCATCGCATCGAGCAAGGCGTTGATCTCCCCCACGTATGCGCCGACCCGGGGTTCGGCGAAAAAGCCTTCACGCTGGCGGGTGATGAGCTTGGCGAACAAGGCCGCGCCCTCAGTGCGCGTGATCGATTTCCACTCATCGCTCGGAGCCCAAAGGGTCTCGTAGAAATGCGGTTCGTTGATGCCGTGCACCTGCGGATGATTGTCCATCACGCGCAGCATCATGGTGGTACCGCTACGGCTGTTGCCGACGATGAAAATGTGGCCCACCGCTTCAGCCATTCCCATAGTGTTCCGGACCCCAGGCCTGCAACACATTGATGCCGGTGAGGTCCTTCAGGCGCTCCACACCAGGGGCGTAGTGGGCCCAGAGCTTCAATGCTTCGTCATGTGGGAGACGTGGCATTCCTTTCCGGGAGTAGAGCATCTTCTTGAAGTTGCCCCGCATCCCGCGCGGCACCAGGTCCTTCACCACCTTCAGCGCGCCGCTCTTCACCAACATGGCGTTCAACGCAGCGTTGCGGGGCACGGCGGCCGCATTGCTCTGCCGGTCGGTATCGATGGCAACATCCTGCATCACACCGATGTCGGCGAACATGCTCTTGAGCGTGGCGTTGGGATCGGCCTTGAAATGCTCATACAGCAGCACATGAACGCGTTCCTTGGGGAACAGGTCCAGGTAGCGCTTCACCTGAACGTCGTACTCGCCCAGCGCGAGATACTGGTGGTTGATGCCCCAGCCCTTCGGCGATCGCGCATCGTCGGCCATCACTTCATCCAGGAACGATGCGTTGCGTGTTTTGCCCTCGCGCACGTTCATCAGGTAGTGGCTCCATGCACGCAGCACCGGATCGCGCAACATGATGAAGATCCTGGCCCCGGGGACCGCTGCATGGATGGCGCCCGCCGCCGATGGACAAATGGCGTATGATGGGCAGACCTCACCCAGCTTGTGCCGGGTGCGTGCTTTACCGAAGAGGCGCAGGTAGTCGTTCGCATCATCAACATGCGCAATGTGCACCACCTCCTTCATGCCCTGCGCGATGTACCGTTTCACATCCATCCGTACATCCAAGGCATACTCACGGACAAAGTGCTCGGGCCGCATGTCCGCACGCGAGAAGAAGTTCGTTTCCTTGATCGGGCTGAGGTGGATGCCCGGATGGTCCGAGAGCAAGGTGTGCAGCGCGGTTGTACCACCCTTCACCACGCCCACAACGAAGAAATCCGGATACCGTAGCCGCTGGTCACGGCCGCTCGGTTGTCTTTCGTTGTGCATGGAGGAGGCTCGGAACGCAGTTCGGTGCCTTCAGGTTCCCAGCTTCAACACAAGAAGGCCATAGGGCGGCAGTTCCGCTTTGCGCACATCGGACAGGTCAAGGGCTTGGGGCGCGAGGTTCCCGCCTTTGCGCACGGGATTGTCACCCACTCCCTCCAGCAGGTCCTGCGCCCCCAGTACCGTTCCCTTTCCTGAAGTGGCCGTGCCGGCAGGCAATTGCAAGCCCGCCAATGACAGAGCCCTGCCACTGCGCGCGCAAACCACCAAATAGCTGGCCCCAGACGGGACCTGCACCAACCGCACCGAGGAGCCTTCGTATCCTGCTGACAGGGGAAGATCCTGCATGCGCGCACCGGGTACGAGCACATCCTTCAGCATGCTGCTCACGTGATACAGGACCTGGCCGTTGAACTGACCGGTACCCTTGCCAGCGATGCTGATCGCATTGAACCCATCGCCATCGGCCAACAGGTTATGGCAGGTGCTGATGCTGACACCGCTGCTGCTGCTCATAGCGAACATGAGATCGGCGGCGAACAGGCCCTGCAACAGCGTGTTACCGAAATGCTCGAACACGTCGTGCATGTTCCACTCGGTGATCCATACAGGCTTCCTACCACTGCTCAACCCACTGAGCTCTCTCAGCGCATTGGGCAACTTCCGGGTGGCGTAGTCGATGCTGGCCGTGTTCATGCAGGTGAACAATTCCGCACCCTGTGCTTCTTCCTTGCAGCCTTTCGGGAAGGCGTAGGTGTGCAGCACGATGGCATCGGCGAACCCGCATCCGGCGGCGCTGGCGTTCCATTCATCGAGGCGCTCGGCATTGTCGCCCTGCGCGCCTTTCAGCTCCGGTGGGGGGGCCACAACGATGCCCAGGGGAACCTTCGGGAACTCGGCGCGGATGGCCTTAGCGGCCTGTTCGGCCCGCTTCAGGTAACTGCCCACATCGGGGAACTTGCTCTTGTAGGCGCGCAAGTAGTGCTCGTTGCCCAGCTCCACGCCCGCGATCCCTGCACCACCATCGCGTATGCGCTTCAGCGCGCCGATCACCTCCGCGTCGCTACCGCTGAAGATGTTGGCCACGTAGAGTACTTGGATGCCGGTGGCCTTAGCCAACTTGATCATGCCCTCAAGCGGGTCGGCGTCCATGCTCCTGCTCGCAAGTGCTGCGCTTTCCTTTTCCACGCTCTTCCCCATGCTCTTGTACATGTTGCTGCCCTTCACCAGCTCCACATCGCTGGCGCGCAACCCGTAACCCTTGCCATCGGGGTGATAGAAGTTGGCCAATGTGCCCCCGGGGAAGCGCAGGACCCGGGTGCCCATGTTGTTGAGCATGCTTTGCAGCGCTGGCTCTGTTCCGTTCGCGTTGTTGAACAGGTTGGCGGCGTTGTAGCCCCAGAGCGGTGGGTGCAGGGCGCCCGCCACACCGGCAGCAGTGGTGGTGGGCGGTGCCGGAAGGGCTTCGACTTGCGTGGTGTTCGGTTGCACCACCGGTGGCGGCGCCTCCTTGGCAGGTTTCTGCTTATGGCCCTTGTGTTCTTTCGGAGCCTGGCAACCGGGTTCGATGAGCAATGGCCATAACAGCACCGTGAATGCAGCGGAGCTAAGGAAGGATCGCGATAGCATGTACCCAAGTGTTCTAGTAGGACGTAAAGATGTGACCGTTGTGCGCCGGTAAGTCACTACATCACGCTATCCACGAGCGGTGGTTTGTGGATGACGCCTGCCACGCCGTCGAGCCCTTGACCGCGCCTCTACTTTCACCCCCGCCCGGACCCCGACTTTCCCCATGGTCATCAGTGACAAGCATCGTTTCGTGTTCGTGAACCTGCCGCAAACGGCCAGCACGGCCATCAGCCGCGAGCTGGTGGACCAATACGAGGCCCGCGAATTCCTTTTCAAGCATGCGCTCTACCGCACGGACTACCTGCGGGGAGCCAACACAGAGCAGAAGAAGTACCGCGTGATCAGCGGCCTGCGCAACCCGATTGACATCACCGTGAGCCGCTACTTCAAGGTGAAGAGCGATCATGAAGGACGGTTCACCCATGCCGAAGACCATAAGATCCCGCACGGCTTCCTCCGCAAGTACATCATGGTGTGGCGCAACAAGCGCAGCTACAAACAGATCGTGGGCGAGCAGCTCGATTTCGGCAAATGGTTCCTGGCCTCCTATCACATGCCGTACGCCAGCTGGAGCATCCTGGATCACCGCAAATTCGACAAGGTGGTGCGCTACGAGAACCTGCAGGAGGATTTCGCGGATGCCATGCGCCTGTTGAACATCGAGCAGAAACGCCCCCTTCCGGTGGGCAACAAAACGGCCATAAAAAGCAAGCACTTCACCGAGTACTTCGATACGGATGACTTGCGCCGCCGGGCCAAATTCGTGTTCGGCCCCTACATGAAGGAATGGGGTTATGCGTTCCCGAAGGAGTGGGACCACATCAAGATGCCCATGGGTGCCATGACGTGCTACCGCTTGCTGAACGTGGCGCGCCGCATCTTTTGGATCTACCTGCGCTGAAGAGCGCGACGTTGCCTACACAACCGCAGGCACTTTGTGCAGACGCGAATAGTGGTGCGCGATGCAGGTAAGAAGCATGGCCTGCCCGGCGAACTGCGTCAGGAATCCGTTGGTGAGCGAATCCAGGCAAACGGAGAGCACCATGAACTTGCACGTGATGTGGAAGATGTCGTTGCTCGATCCACGGGCCCGCAGCAGGTACACGGCGGCGATCACGAACTGCGCATACAGGAAGATCGTCACCGGCCAGCCATAGATGAAGACCAGGCCGAGGTAGCCCACATCGGCCGGAAAGAAGTAGCCAAGGAAATGTTCGTAGCCACCTTCGATCCACTGCGAACCCATACGGCCGTTACCCATGAGCGGACTGCGATCGATATAGCGCTCGGCGGTCAGTTTCTCATAGGCGCGCACCGAAACTTCCCCACCCGCACCCCCTTGTCCCATGAGCGTGTTGATCGCATCCCCGAACATCGTGCTGTACTGATCCACCACCCCGGGCGCCAACTGCACCACCAGCACCGCACCCAAGAGCAAGGGCAGCACGCCCATCAGCACGAAGCGCCCCAACACCTTCACGTTGGCATGCAGCAGCACCGCCCCCGCGGCCCCCAACAACATCACCACGATGGAAGTGCGATCCACGCGGAAAAAGATCACATAGCACATGAACACAAGGGCGTGCAACAGGTAGATCCATTGTTGGCGCATGAAAGCACGCGTTGTGTAATAGACGGCACCGAAGAACACGATCATCATGTTGAAGCGGTAGTACGTACCGGCCCCCTTGATCTCGTTCGCACCGGCCAGAGGCGTATCCAGCCAAGGCCCCGGATCGATGAACCATGAAGCGAGGTAGAAATAGGCGACCGCTGTCCATGCGATGATCAGCATGGCCATCTCCAACTGCTTCAAAGTGAAGAACCCCTGGCGCAACAAGCGGTAGATGTGCAGCGCACCCAGGAAGAGGTAGAAGTCCTTGAAGGCCACCAGGCCGTAGATCACGGGCTGTCCGAACACGCGCTGCGCGTTGATGGCGCTCCAGAGCGGTACGAACGCCAGCAGAATGCAGTAGATCTCCAGACCCGTGAGCTTCCAATCATTGAGCAGCCAGCGTTCGGCCAACCGCCAGACCGCCCATGCAACGAACGCGGCCGAGCTCAGGCCCTCCACCAACCCCACGATCTCCAACAAATGGCTTACCGCGAAAATGCGGCAGGTGATGGTGATCAGTGCGCAGAGGAATCCCGTGCGCAGCCACCAGACCATACCACCTTCCGCCATTTCCGGTCCTGTATGCTGGATCGGCAACGCGGGCGAAAGGGCCGGGCTCACCAGTTCCATTTGGCGAAGAGGTCGATGTTCAAGTGATGACCGAGCTGCTGCACATCCGCGTGCAGTTGTTCCTTCAACCACGTACGGTCCGCAGGTTGAAGACCCTCGCCACGTTCGAGGTTGCGGCTCTTCATGTACTTACGCGCTTGCTTCAATTTCTCCCGCGGGAACAACAGGCGTGCGATCGGGCGCACAAGGCTCTTGATCGGGTTCTCGCGCGTGATGAGTTTCTGCAAGGTTTTGTTCTTGGCAACACCCCCCGGGTTGTGGGCTTCAAGGTCGGTGGGCAACATGGCGGGATCCACACCCACGAAGTTGCACACCTCGTTCAGGAAAACCCCTTGATCGTTCCGCAGGTCCTCGAAAAAGAAGACGCGCACGGCAGGGAAGGATCGCGCGTAAGCCTCCACCTGACCGGCATAGCGGCTCACTGCCAAGTGATGCCACATGAAGTCCCAACCGGCGGCGGCGCGCTCCGCCTCGGCGGCAAGAGCTGCCCTGAAGTCGAGCGGTTCGTGCAGATCCTTCACGAAGTGCATGTAGCTGCTCCAGGTGCGCTCCACGGGATCGCGCAGCACCATACCGATGCGCGTATCCCCCCCGAGCACTTGCTTGATGCGCGGGATGGCGGTGGTGTGATGGTAGAGATAGCCGGTGCCGATCTCAACACATGTGCGATCCCCGCTACCCGCATACAATGCCCGGTATCCGGCTTCGGTGCTCACCACCGTATGCGTATGCCGTTGCTGCGGATAAGGCAGATGCCCGTCGCCCATGCGCTCGTGGTCGAAGAAGAATGTCTCCTTGCGCGGCAAGCCGATGGCAGGATGCCGGGACAGTGCCCGCTCAACGGTGGTGGTGCCGGCCTTCGCCGTGCCCACGAACAACACCCGGGGCAATGCCTGCGTGCTCATTTGCTGCACCAACCGGACAGGTCGCGGCCGATGATCCCCGATAAGCGGTCAACGTCCGCGCGGTAGAAGCTGTTCAACTCGGCCCGCGCTGCACTGGGCATCTCGGGGCGTTCCAACGCCTGTTTCATCATGCTGTCGCGTCCGGAACGCATCATGCCCCGCAACCGATCGGGCGCCAAGTGACTGAGTTTCCGCAGGAGCTTGCCGCGCCGGAGCATGTGCACCAACCATTTATTTTTCGGCACACCGCCGGGATTGGCCTGCACTTCCTGCACGTTCGATAGGTCGAGTCCGTTGAACGCACAGAGTTCATCCCACATGCGTTGCGGGTTCTTCAGGTCCTCGAACAGGAACACTTTGAACCGGGGGAACACGGCCTTGAACGCTTCAACCGCTCCAGCATACAGGCCGTACTGCCGGTAATCGAAACCCCAACGCCGCTGCTTGCGTGCGGCGATGTTTGCGGGTGCGATGGCTTCCTCGAACGGGAGCTGCTCGAAACCATTGCGGACGAGGTAGAGCCAATGTGAGTAGGCGCGCTCCACCGGATCGCGCAGCACACAGCTGAGGCGCAGCTCAGCGATGTGTTCGCCATAGATCTTCCGTAGATGTGGGATGGCCTCCGTGTGTCGATAGAGATAGGACGTGCTGCAATCCGCGATGTGCTGCGCGGCACCTGCGCCTTGGTAGAGGGCCACGTAATCCTTCCATTTCCAAACGATGGTGCGCGCGAACGAGGGATCGGTGTACTCCGGCGCCTTGTCGGCGAAAGCGAAGTAGTGCGGTTCCTTCTTCGCCATGGGCAGGTACACCTGCGGGTGCAAACGCAACTGGTGCGCCACTGATGTGGTGCCGCTCTTCGCCGCACCGACCACCATCAGGTCCGGCAGGCGCACCGTGCTATTGTTCACCGTTATCTGCATTCACTGTTTTCCGTTTGCCCATCCGGGGCCAGTAGAACATGTTGATGTCGTGCTTGCGCTTGATGAACACCGCTGCGGAAATGTTCCACAGGGCCAACGATACGGCTGAAGCCCACGCAGCGCCCACCATGCCGTAACGTGGCATGAGGTAGATGTTGAGGACGAGGTTCAACAGCACGGCTACCACCACGATCCGGGTGAACACCATTTGGTTGCCGGTCATGTTCATGAACGCGCCCACCATGCCGCTGGCCGCGCTGACGAAATGTGCCACCGCCATGATGCGAAGGACGGTTGCACCCTGTTCGAAGCCGGGTCCCACGATCGAAAGGATCCATTCCGGGAAGACGAGCAGGATGATCGTGACGGGCACCGTGAGCCAGAAGATGACTCCGCTGGAGAAATGGATCGTATCGTTCAGTTCATCGTGCTTCCCCCCGTGGAACTGTTCGGCGATCTTGGGCATGGCTATGGTCTTCATGCTGCTGATGACGAACTCGGTAGCGATGGAGATCTTCACCGCAGTGCCATAAATGCCCACCACCGCAGGCACCGCATACCAACCCAGCATGATGGTATCCAAACGACCGTTGAGCGTGGTGACCAAGGAAGTGATGATCATGGGCACGGCGATGGTGAGATGCTCGCGCATGTCCACCGGGATGTGAAGGGGCTGGTGTTCCCGCTCGACTTTCCCGAGCCATCGGCGAACAACGACCAGGGAGATGACCGCACAAACCCCGAAGCCGACCGCGTGCATGACGCTGGGCGAGCGGACTCCACCGTGCATGAGCGCCACACCGATGAACGCAACGGCCAGCACTGCGGGCGATCGCAATAGCTCCGAGATCGCGATCCGCTTGCTGCCGCGGATGAATTCCACGTTCACCAGAAGCAACGCGGCGAAAGGCAGTGCACAAGCCATGATCACCACGGGTGTGCTTGAGAGGGCGCTCCAGGGCCCATCCAAGGGTGCGATCAGCCGCAGGCCGAACAGGATCGCGCCCATCAGCACGCTCATGCCCAGTACCACCCTCAATACGCCATTGTGCAACGGGCGCAGCTTACCCCATTCCTCCTTGGCGCGGTACTCCGCCACCGATCGCACGTTGCTGGCGCTGAGCCCCAGCGTCGCCACCACGCTGAGCACCGCCATCCACGCCGTGAAAAGGTTGTAGTAGCCGTTCGCATCGGCGCCGTAACGCCGGGCGATCAAGGTCATCAAGCCATAGGTGAGGGCCAGGCCCAGCAAGCGGTATGCGAACGCAATACCACCTCCTTTCGCCACTTCCCTGCGGCCTTTGCCCCCTCCCCCTCCTATGCTCGCCATTCGTTGAACACCGGTTCAGAAACCTTGCTTCTGCAAAGTGAGGGTGTTCCAGATGGTCTGCCACACGATCCAAAGATCCAGCATGAACGACCAGTTGTAGATATAGTTCCTGTCCTCTTCCACGCGGCGCTCCATCAAGTAGAGCTCTTTCGTTTCCCCACGATAACCCTTGGTCTGCGCCAACCCTGTGATACCCGGCTTCAGCCACAGCCGTTCCATGTAAGGATCGATCAGTTCGGCGTATTGATCGGTGTGCGCCAGCATGTGCGGCCGCGGCCCCACCACGCTCATATGCCCCAGGAAAACGTTGAAGAACTGCGGCATCTCGTCGAGGTTGCTCCGGCGCAGGAAAGCACCGATGCGCGTAACACGCGGATCGCCCTTGATGGCCTGCTTCACATTGGCGTCGCTGTTCATCCGCATACTGCGGAATTTCATGCAGCCGAACGGGCGGTTGAGGATGCCCGTACGCTGCTGTATGAAGAGCACCGGCCCGCGCGAACTGAGTTTGATCAAGATGGCCATGATCGGGTACAGCCATGACATCACCAGCAGGATCACCAGCGAACTGAACACCAGGTCGAACGAACGCTTGGCCACCCGGTCGAAGACATTGCGGTACTTGAACGGCTCGAGCTTGATCAATGCCGTGGCACCGTTGCCGTCCAGGTGCATGCGCAGATCGCTGCGGTTCAACTGGTCCACCAGTTCGCTCAGGAAGCTCACGGAGATATCCTTCATGGCACAGAACCGCACGATGCTCGTCACGCTCTCGTCCATGTGCCGCGCGGCGATGTACACTTCATCCACTTTATTCTCCACCACGAAGCGATCGAAGCCATCGAGTTCCAGCGCTCCGATGGGCATACCATCCAACCTGAATCGGCCCATCAATTTGTACCCGTATTCCTCGTGGTTCTCTATCTCCAGCAGGAACCGTTCGCTCACCTGGTTGCTACCCACCACCACGATGCGCTTGAAGTTGTAGCCGCGTGCACGGTACATGCGGATGGCAGTGATGATCGCGAGCCGTGCGGAGGCGGCGAACAGCAGGAACACCCCGGCCAGCGTCGGAATGAAACGACGGTGCATGTGATCCTCACCCAGCAGGTAATCGATCACCAGCGATCCCAGCAGGAAACCCGACCAGGCCACAAGCACATCCTTCAGCAGGATCCTCCTGCTGATCCGCCGGTCCATGGGCCGGAAAGCCCCGATCAACGAAATGATCGTCCAGAGCAGCATCATGCAGCCCAGCAACAACTTCAACGGGCCACGGTGAGCGGGCTCCAGCGATTCGAACGAAAAGTGCACCGCGATCAAGTAGGACGCGAACAGCCCCACGAGCTCGATCAACAAATAGATGTACCGTTCGTACCGCGCCATGCTTTCACTACTTCCCAGGGAACGGCGAAACTATCCACAGGCCCCCTGTCATGTCCAATGTAGACGTAACCATGACGCGGAAGTTTCAGCCCGTTCATGTTGATGACGGGACATTTTCGACGGGGCTGCCTTGCCCTTCGACCATGCACAATGGGCTGTGACTTTCGCAGGCGGGAAACGCCCAAAGGCCCCCGGGACGTGCACCTACCTTGCCCCCCCGAGCACAACAGCGCAGCCCATGCTGCCTACCGGCCAGGCGATCAACATGAACCCGATCATCGATCCAACCCGACGTTCCAGCCCCAGAAGCAAGAGCCCATGGCCCGCCGTTGCCCTTTGGACCGGTCTGGTACTCGGGCTGAACGGTTGCGTGAGCAACAAACGGATAGTCCTGTTGCAGGACAAGGATGCCAGTAGCCCTGCTGAAGCCTTGGTGGACCATACCTACGAGGCCACCACTGCCCCGCTCACCTTGCAGAGCGGCGATATCATCTCCGTGGCTGTGGACCACAATCAGCTCACCCGGGCCTTGGAAGAGGGGATCGAACAGCGCGATGACCGGATCTATCAAGCCGTCCAGCATCCCTACCTCATCGGCTTCACGGTTTCCTCCGGTGGCGAGGTGGACCTGCCGGTGATCGGCAAGGTGGAAGTGGGCGGCCTCACGCTCGAGGGCGCACAGGAAGCCATCCGTAAACTGGCCAACAACGTGTACTCCGATCCGTCGGTGAAGGTGTTCCTGTTGAACTTCAATGTGAGCGTGCTGGGCGAAGTGGCACAGCCCGGGCGTTACCCCATGTACAATGAACGCGTGAACGTGCTCGAAGCACTGGCCGGCGCAGGCGACATGACCGTTCTGGCCGATCGCTCCCGTGTGCGTGTGGTGCGTACACGCGATGGTGGCAATCACCTGTACCACTTGGACCTCAACGATGAGAAAACCCTTGCAGGTAAGACGTTCTATTTGCAACCGAACGATGTGGTCATCATCGATCCGCTCAAACGCCGCAAGTTCACCGGTCGTGATCCCGGACTGGTGCTCAATGTTCTTACGCTTCTAGTATCCATCGTGAGTGTTTACGCCGTGCTGAACCGATGATGCCCACTTCCGACCAATATCCCCAGCGGGATCCCCGGCCCCGACCCACCACGGGCAACACCCTGGAGGATACCGACCTGAAGGCCTTCGTGAAACGGTACCTGCGCGCATGGCCATTGGTACTGGCCTCTTTCGTCGGGTTGATGGCGCTCGTGGTATTGATCGTCCTGGTGGTGCAGCCCAGCTATACCGGCAGCCTGAGCATCCTGATCGAAACACCCATGCGCTACGACGACCCCAATCGCATGGTGCAGCCCATGCAGCGGGCGGAGTCCACGGACAAGAACTACTACGTGAACGAGAAGATCCTCATCACCAGCCAGCCCGTGATGCGCAAGGTGGTGGAGCGCCTCGGCCTCACCATCCAGTATCTGGAGAAGGGCATCCTGGACAAGGAACTCTATAAGGGAACACCCTTGCTGGTGCAGGTGGACAGCGCCCGGTTGCCACGACCGGTCCGCTTCCCCATGGGCATCCCCTTCTATGTGTCGGTGCTGGATGATTCAACGTTCCACCTGGAAGGTGAAGGTGAATACGGCTTGGAGGACCGCGAGATCGAAGTGGACCGCAAGGAGCACTGGGGGGAGTGGTTCGAGCTGGACAGCGTGCGTGTGCGCGTTACCCTGCGGCCCGGGAAGGAGAAGAACATCGAGGCGCTCAAGGAAACGACTTACGGATTCATGTTGCGCGACCCCAATGCCGTGACGCTGGAGCTGATGAGCAACGTGGAGACCGAACTGGTGGAAGCCGAAGCCAGCACGGTGAACCTGAAGTTGACCAGTGCGCCCAACCAGAAGATCGTGGACGTGCTGAACGCGATCGGATACACGTACGTGGAGCGCCATATGAACGACCGGCGCCAGATGCTGGACCGGACGATCCGCCACATGGAGGACGAGATCGCGCGCAACACCACCTCCCTCAACACCAGCAGCGACAGTGTCGAAGCCTTCCTCACCGCCGAGGGCATCACCCAGATGAACCACGAGACCATCCTGCTCCTGGAACGGAGCGCCGACCTGGAACGTGAACTGCAGGACCTGATGGTGAAGGACAAGTACTACAGCTACCTGCGCGATCTCCTGGGCAAGGGCACAAAAGGTGATAAGCCCATCAGCCCGAAAGCGTTCGGCATACAGGATGAATTGCTCAACGACATGACCGAACGGTTGGTGGCCCTACAGACCGACATCACCTTGATGGAGCAGGAGAACAAGACCGCCAACCCGAACTACCAGCGCATGTTGCGGCAAATGGATCAACAACGCCAGAACATCATCGGTTCGGTGGATGGGTTCAAGGCCAGCAACGACCTGCGGTTGACCAACCTGAGGGAACGCCTGGCGCGCATGAAGAGCCAGGAGAGCGCCGTGCCGCGCAACGAACGCACCTTGAGCGACAAGCAACGCGACCAACGCGTGATCGAAGCACTGTACACAGACCTGGTGCTGCGCAGCGCCAACATGCGCATCGTGCGCTCATCGTTGGAACCCGAGGTGAAGGTGACCACCCCCGCATACATCACCAGCCAGGAACCCGTGTTCCCCAACCTCAAGATCCTGTTCATCGTCGCCTTCCTGCTCAGCTTCATGATCCCCCTCGGCATCCTCGTGGGCAAGAGCCTGCTGGGCGATGGCGTGCAAGGGCCAAGGGACGTGGCCAAGGTGCTGCCCGATGCGCACATCGTGGGCAACATACCGTACACCGCCCTCACCGATCCGGGTAAGTTGGTATTGTATCCACGATCGCTCGCCTACGCGGAGATGGCTAAGCTGGCCGCATTCCTGGAGGACCAGGCCGCTGGCGGGAACAACCGATCGCTCGTGGTGGGTGCCGGCATGAACGAGGGCGCACGCACCGTGGCCCTCATGCTCGCCGGTATGCTCGCGCACCGCGGTGCAAGAACGCTCTTCGTGGATGCAAGTTTGCCCGGAGGAAAGAAGAAGCGGAAGCTGACCGCCATCGCCGGTCTGGATATGGTGGAAGGAACGCCCATCGCCCGCACCGATGATCATGCGCACATCATCACCCTGGGCCCACCGGCCGACCTGCTCGCAACACGTCAGGGTCTGGCGGCTTCAGCACACCGTGTGCTGGTGGTGTGCGAACCCGGCACCACCACCACTGCGTCATTGGAGGAATTGGCCCTGGCCCAGAACAACGGCCAGTTGGGCGCCGTGTGCGTGGTGATGAACAAGGGTATGGACAAGCGCCTGCCCTTCTTCGGCCTGGGGAAAGGAAAAGGCGAGAAGCGATTGGGGCTGTTCCGGGCGCTGCGCTACAACTGGAAGCGCGCGGTGTGATCGATGAAGCCCCGGCTGCTCTTCCTCACCAACCAACTGCCCTACCCGCCCGTGAGCGGTGGCGTGATCAAGAGCTGGCGGTTCATCCGGCATCTGTGCGCGCACTTCGACGTAACGCTCTTCACCCTGCTGAAGAACAGCGACGCGGATCATGTGGCCGATATGCGCTCAGGTGCCGATCTGAAACAGTATTTCGGGGTGGCCATCGATCGGCCGCGATCGGCGTTGAACTTCCTCAAGAGCCTGGTGTTCAGCCCCACGCTCAACAGCTATCGTAACGACAGTACGGTACTGCGCACGGCTGTTGCCAAGGCGTTGCCCGAGCACGACCTGGTGTTGATCGATCATTTGGAAATGGCGCAGTACGTGGCCGGCGACGCACCCCTGAAGGTGGTGCTGCACCAGCACAATGCGGAATTCATCATGTGGCAACGGTCCGTGAGCATTGCGCGCAACGTGGCCGAGAAACTGGTGCTGAAGGTGGAGGCGGCACGCGTCAAGCGCTTCGAGATCGCCGCGTGCACTGCCGCGGACCTGGTCTTCGCTGCGCCCAACGATCAGGACGAACTCGTTCCACTCGGCGTGCCGAAGGAGAAGTTCCGGACCACCTACCACCTGGGCGATGATAGTGGCCTGCACGCCACGTTGCTCGACTTCGACCGCACGGGTATGACACTTTTGTACGTGGGCACCCTGAGCTGGCCGGCGAATGCCGACGGCCTACGGTGGTTCCTGGCGGACGTGTTCCCGGAGTTGAAGCGACAGCACCCGGATCTCCGTCTCGATATCGTTGGCAAAGGCGCGGATGAGGGACTTCAGGCAGCCGTGGCGGCATGCAACGGTGCGGAGTTACTGGGCTTCGTTGAGGACCTTGAACCGCTCTACCAGCGCAGCCGTGTCTTCATCGCGCCATTGCGGTTCGGCAGCGGCACCAAGGTGAAAGTGGTTACAGCTCTTTACCGCGGCCTGCCCTGCGCCACCACCAGCATCGGCACCGAAGGCCTCGACCTGTCCGATGGAGCCGAGGTGATGCTGGCCGATGATGCAGCGGGTACGATCGCGCGCATCGATACGCTGCTCACCGACCGGATGAAATGGGAACACATGCGCGATGAGAGCCGTAAGAAGGCCGCACGCGATCTGAGCTGGAACAACATGCTCGATGCGCATGTGCGGGACCTGAACACCTTGTTGGCCCAACCCTCCTAGCGTCCATGCTCTTCAACTCCTTCCAGTACCTGCTCTTCCTGCCGCTGGTACTGGTGGCGTTCCACCTGCTGCCGCAGAAGTACCGGTGGGTGATGCTGTTGGGTGCGAGTTGTTGGTTCTACATGGCCTTCGTGCCGGTCTACATCCTCATCCTGGCATTCACGATCCTGGTGGATTACTTCTCCGGGCTGCTGATCGAACGTTCGGAGGGACGCCGCCGAAAAGGCTGGTTGATCGCCAGCATTGCCGCCAACCTGGGGGTGCTCGCGGTATTCAAATACTACAACTTCTTCAACTACAATATCGGCGAGCTTTTCCGGGATCTTGGAGTGGGCTATCACGTGCCGGATCTTGGCATGCTGCTCCCCATCGGCCTGTCGTTCCACACGTTCCAATCGTTGAGCTACACGATCGAAGTGTACCGCAAACGTGAGCCGGCCGAAAAGCACCTGGGCATCTTCGCCCTGTACGTGATGTACTTCCCGCAATTGGTGGCCGGGCCAATAGAACGGGCAGGGCGCTTGATCCCGCAACTGCGCAACACACCTTCACTGGAACCGGAGGATGTGCGCTACGCGATCAATAAGATCCTGTTGGGTTACTTCAAGAAGGTGGTGGTGGCGGACAACCTGGCCGTCTTCGTGGATCAGCTCTTCGGGCATGTGCCCAGTGGTACGGGCCTGCAGTACTACATCGTGGCATTCATGTTCAGCGTGCAGATCTTCTGCGACTTCAGCGGCTACACCGATATCGCCCTAGGCTCGGCACGGCTCATGGGCATCCGGCTCATGGAAAACTTCGATCGGCCCGTATGGAGCAGCAACCTCGGCGAGTTCTGGAGCAAATGGCACATCAGCCTCACGAGCTGGGTGCGCGACTATGTGTTCAAGCCATGGGCCGTCGGCAAACCGCGATGGGCCGCCGGCCTGATCACCATAGCGGTGTTCGTGCTCATCGGTTTCTGGCACGGTGCCTCTTGGAACTTCTTGATCTTCGGTTTGCTCAACGGCGTTTTTGTCGTGGGACAGGACCGCTTCGCGGCGATCAAATGGTTGAAGCCGTTCAACAAGTCGCGACCCGGGAAGGTGCTCTGGTCCTTGTGGACATTGCACCTGGTGGTGTTCTTCAGCATCTTCTTCCGCGCCGCCGACGTGCACGACGCTTTCGCCATCATCGAGCACATCCTCACCGATTTCCGCATCAGCGCTGCTGAACTCCAGAGCGGCTTCTTCGCCGAAATGGCCATGGGCTTCGTGCTCATCGGGCTGACCATGTGCACCGCGTTGTTCAACCGGCAACTGCGCTTCAAATACAATTGGATGTACGTGGTGGGCATGCTCGTACTGATCTTCCTCTTGGGCACCGACGCGCAGAACCAGTTCATCTACTTCCAGTTCTGAAGCATGCGAACCCTGCTCCGCAACTCCATCCTGTTCCTGGTCGCCTTTGTCGTGGTCGCATCGCTGTTCGATGCGTTGTTCAGCCGCTATGTGATCTTCAAGGTGGAGCACTCGAACCAGGGCAAGGTGCGCCGGTTGTTCGAAAGCGTGGACCACACTGAGATACCGGTGTTCGGAAGCAGTAAGGCGCGCAGTGCGTTCATACCGGACTCGCTCGGCAGCGGCGTGTACAACTACGCCATGGAGAAGTGCAACTTCGATGTGATCGGCTTCCTCATGGAGGTGGAACTGGCGAAGCCACGCAACACGGCCATCGTCGTTGAATTCAACCACCGGTTCTTCGTGAACCTCCCGATGCACACCGTGAACGCCGCCACCTTCGTTCCCAACCTCGACCTGCCCGGGGTGAAGGATTACATGAAGCGCATGGGACGATGGGAGGTCCGGTACAACTTGCCCGGCCTGCGCTACTTCGGCAGCTACCAGGATTACCTGCGCTACACGGCACGGGAAAAAAACAGCAAGAACAAGCAGCTCGTGCGCGGTGCCATGCTGATGGACCTGGTGCCCAGCAAAGAGGTCTTCGCAAACCAGCTGACCGCCCGCTACATCGATATCAGCAAGCGGTCGGCCATCGTAGCGCGGTTGAATGACCCTACGAAAGGTGTCTCCATGGATGAACGCCGGGCCTTGAGGGGTCTCGACCTGCAATTGCTCTTCACCGGACCGGCCGACCGGATCGCACGGTTCGAGGAGTTGGTGGCAAGCCGACCGGACCGACCCATCCTGCTGGTGTATACGCCCCAGCATGCCAGTGAGGTGGAGGGCATCGCCAACTACGACGAGATCACGGCCCTATTTGCAGCACTGGAAAAGCGCAACCCCAACCTGCACATCTTCAATTACGCCAAGATGTCCCTGCCGGACGATCACTTCAAGAACAGCTCACACCTGAACAACGCGGGGGCCAGGGTGTTCTGCACCGCTTTCCGGCGTGATGCCGGGGTTTTCCTCGGACCCCGTTAGCACTGGATCCCGTAACCCCTTGCCTCCCTCCCCTGATCGATGGCATCTTCGCGCCCGGAAAACATGTCCACCCCCGCACATATCCACCCTGTCTTCCACCGCATGCTCGCGCGTACGGACAAGGAATCCATGCTGGAACAGCGCGGTTGCGTGATCTGGATGACCGGCTTGAGCGGTAGTGGCAAGAGCACCATCGCACTGGCTTTGGAAAGGCAATTGTTCTCCGCAGGCCGCTTCACCACGGTGCTCGATGGCGATAACGTCCGCACGGGGATCAACAACAACCTTGGCTTCAGCGAGAGTGACCGTACGGAGAACATCCGTCGCATAGCGGAGGTGTCAAAATTGTTCGCCCAACAGGGCATCATCACCATCTGCTGCTTCGTGAGCCCCACCATCGCTATCCGCGACCTGGCCAAGGGCATCATCGGCGAAGCCGACTTCATCGAGGTGTTCGTGGATACGCCCTTGGAGGTCTGTGAAGCGCGCGACGTGAAGGGCCTGTACGCCAAAGCCCGCAAGGGCGAGGTGAAGGATTTCACGGGGATCAGTGCTCCCTTCGAGCCGCCCACCGCACCGGCCATCCGCCTGAGAACCGCCGACCGCAGCGAGGCCGACACCGTCAAAGAACTGTACACCTTCATCACCCCGCTTATTTCGCGGACCTGACATCATGCATTCATACCGACTCACACACCTGAAGGAACTCGAGAGCGAGAGCATGCACATCCTGCGTGAAGTAGCCGCCCAGTTCGAGCGCCCAGTACTGTTGTTCAGCGGCGGCAAGGACAGCATCGTGTGCTTCCACCTCGCACGCAAAGCGTTCCATCCGGCGAAGGTGCCCTTCCCGCTGTTGCACGTGGACACCGGCCACAACTTCGAAGAGACCATGATATTCCGCGACGAGCTGGTGAAGGAGCATGGCGCGCAACTGATGGTGGGCAGCGTGCAGGAGAGCATCGACAGTGGGCGCGTGCAGGAAGAGACCGGCTACTATGCCAGTCGCAACAAGCTGCAAACGGTAACCCTGCTCGACAGCCTGGAGAAGTACAAAGTGGATTGCGCCATCGGCGGTGGCCGCCGCGACGAGGAGAAGGCCCGCGCCAAGGAGCGTGTGTTCAGCCACCGCGATGAGTTCGGACAATGGGACCCGAAGAACCAGCGCCCCGAGCTCTGGAACATCTACAACGGGCGCAAGCGCCCTGGAGAGCACTTCCGTGCGTTCCCCATCAGCAATTGGACCGAGATGGACGTGTGGCAGTACATCATGATGGAGAACATCCCCATCCCCAGCATCTACTTCAGCCACGAGCGCGAAGTGTTCGATCGCGATGGCGTGATCTACGCCAACAGCTCCTTCATGCGCTTGAAGCCCGAGGAGAAGCCTTACATGAAACGCGTGCGCTTCCGCACCATCGGCGACATGAGCTGCACCGGCGCGGTGGATTCGCCCGCCAGCACCTTGCAGGAGATCATCGAGGAAGTGGCCTCTTCGCGCGTTACCGAGCGCGGTAGCCGCATGGACGACAAGCGCAGCGAGGCCGCGATGGAGGACAGGAAGAAGGAAGGATATTTCTGATCCACGGATCAGCCAATCAGACGATCAGAAAATGAAAGACAAAAGCACGGGGGGTTACCTCAACATGGACCTGCTCCGCTTCACCACGGCGGGAAGCGTGGATGATGGCAAGAGCACGTTGATAGGGCGCCTGCTCTATGACACCAAGGCGATCTTCGAGGACCAGATGGAAGCCATGGAGCTTGCCAGTTCCAAGCGCGGTACGGGAGAAGTTGACCTCAGCTTGCTCACCGATGGCCTGCGCGCCGAACGTGAACAAGGCATCACCATCGATGTGGCCTACCGCTACTTCGCCACGCCGAAACGGAAGTTCATCATCGCCGATACGCCCGGGCACATCCAGTACACCCGCAACATGGTGACCGGTGCGAGCACCGCCAACCTCGCGATCATCCTGGTGGATGCGCGCAAAGGCATCCAGGAGCAGACGAACCGCCACAGCTTCATCGCTTCGCTGCTGGGCATCCCGCACATCGTGTTCTGCGTGAACAAGATGGACCTGGTCGATTACGATGAAGAGGTGTTCAACCGCATACAGCAGGAGCTCGAGGATTTCAGCAGCAAGCTGGAGGTGCGCGATATCCGCTACATCCCCGTGAGCGCGCTGAAAGGCGACAACGTGGTGGACCGCAGCAAAGCCATGAGCTGGTACGATGGCCCCACGTTGATGTACCTGCTGGAGAACATCCACATCGCGGGCGACCTCAACCATATCGACCGCCGGTTCCCGGTGCAATACGTTGTGCGCCCCATGACCGAAGAGCACCACGACTTCCGTGGTTTCGCCGGACGCATTGCGGGCGGTGTGTTCCGCACTGGCGACGCCGTGCACGTGCTTCCGAGCGGATTCCAGAGCACCATCAAGAGCATCAATCTTGGCGACCGCGAGTTGGAAGAAGCCTTCGCCCCACAGAGCGTGGTGATGACCCTTGCCGATGAGATCGACATCAGCCGCGGCGACATGATCGTGGGCTCCAACAACATCCCGGAGAGCAGCCAGGACATCGACGTGATGATGTGCTGGTTCAATGAACGGCCCTTGCAAGCGAACGGCAAGTACACCGTGAAGCACAACAGCCGCGAAGCCCGTTGCATGATCAAGGAGGTGAAATACCGTATGGACATCAACAGCCTACACAAGGCCGAGGGCGACCAGACGATCCGCATGAACGACATCGGCCGTGTACAGTTGCGCACCACGGTGCCTTTGCATTTCGACAAGTACCAGCGCAACCGATACACGGGCAGCCTCATCCTCATTGACGAAGCCACGAACGAGACGGTGGCGGCGGGAATGATCGTGTAGTCCACCCTGCCCTCTCCGGAGGAGCGGGTCATAACGGGAAGAACGGGACGGGTTACTACCGCATAAAGGCAACCGGTACGATAGCCTTGCCCGCCCGTTGACGCCAGCGCACGTACAGCACACCGATCAACGCACCAACGGTGTTGGCTACGACATCGCTGGGATCGGTACGGCGGCCCATGGCTTCGAGGCCCTGCATGAGCTCAGTGGCAACTCCATAGGCAATGCTCAACAAGCAGCCCATAAGTACATAGCGCGATAACCCATCGCGCTTCCGTAGCGCATCGGCCAACAGCACGGCCAGGACGCCGAACATGCCCGCATGCACCAGCTTGTCCAGGTCGAGCAGCGAGAACCAATCCCATTCGGGCAAGGCCTGCCCGGGAATGAGGCAGAGCACCAGGATACAGAGGGCCCACAACAGGGCCCAACGGAAGATCTTCAGCACCGCAGCATGTTCATGCGCGATCAGCCCACGACCGCCTGGTAGGCATCGGCGCTGAGCAGGCCGGCCGCTTCGCCGGGGTTGCTCATTTTCACCTTCACCATCCAGCCAGCGCCGTACGGGTCCTTGTTCACGCTGGCGGGGTCGCTGTCCAGGGCCGGGTTCACTTCCAGCACGGTGCCGCTGACGGGCATGAACAGGTCGCTCACGGTCTTCACCGCCTCCACGGTCCCGAAGACTTCTTCCGCCTTCAGCTCCTGGCCCACGCTGCCGATGTCCACGAAAACGATGTCGCCCAATTCGCTCTGCGCGAATTCGGTGATGCCGATAACGGCGGTGTCGCCTTCAACACGGATCCATTCATGGTCCTTGGTGTACTTGAGGTCAGCGGGGAAGGTCATGGTGTGGATGGTGGGAAGTGTAACGTGCCTGTGTGTTGCACCGGGCGAATGTAAAAGATGGGCCTCCTACTGCGTCAACGTGAAGCGCAGGCTGATACCGATGTTGGTATTGCTGCTGGGGAAGCTGGTGCTGATGACCGGCTTGTTGATGACGCGCTCGTAGAAGGCGCGCACGTTCAACTTCTGGTTGATCACGTAATCGGCGCTGGCCTTGATGGACGTGATGTTCTGGCCGGCCGTCACCTGGTTCTGGTTCTCCTGCATCTTGCGGATCACCGTGTTGTTCTCGCGCAGGCTCAGGTCGATGCGAAGGTTGAGGTCGCTCTTGATCCGCTCGCCGCCGATCTTGACGGGGAACTTCACGTTCTTGAACCTGTAGCCCGTGCCGATCACGTATTCCTTCCCACGCACTTCGGTGAGCTGGTAGTTGCTCAGGCTCAGGCTCAGCGTGCGGTCGCGGTTGTATTCGAATTTGGCGATGAGGCTGTTCTGCAGCGTCGCGTCGAAGTTGATGAAGGGCCGCATCACCTCGCTGATCGTGACCACGCTGATCTGCCGCTCCGGAATGAAGTTCTGCCCGGCATCGCGCACGTTGGCGCCTTCTTGGAAGAGGAGGTTGGTCTGGAAGGTGCCGATGTTGAAGGTGCTGCGATAGCTGTGGTTGATGGTGAACGTGCGGAACAACTTCTTGAAGGCCGCGAGTTTTGTGAGGCCATCGTAGGTGATGTCCCAGTTGGGCAGGGGTGTCCGCTTGAAGGGGTTGAGGCCCACCTTCTGCGCATTGGCACCCGTGTACGCGGCCAGGAACGCCGGAATGATCACGTCCTGGTTGGTGCCGTAGTAACCGTCCCATGCGTTGCTGTCCGCAACGAAGGTGCTGGCCTCGTTCGAGGGGCCGAGGCGCGCGCTGATGATGGCCCGGTTGGCGAGCATCTCCTCGAACACCTCGTTCACGAAGTTGTCGTCGTCCCTGCTGAAGGTGGTGCGCCAGGTGATGATGGTGGTGCTGAAGTTGCCGAACTCGCGCGGGCTATCGTTCACGTAAGCCTGTGCGCTGTCGCTCCAGCGGAAGAAGCTGCTGCGGTTCTCGCTCAGGGTACGGTTGGCGGTGAGTTCCACGCGCAGGCTCTTCACCGGTTCCAGGCTGAGGCGCGCATTGATCGTTTCGGTGCGGGTGGTCGTGTACGGGTTGAAGATGCTCGGTGTCCGCACCAGCCAGCCATGCGCCGCCGCATCGCTGGCGAAGTCGCGCACCACGTCGCCGCTGAGGTCGTGGTTCTGCTGGCCCAGCACGAAGCCGAAGCCCGGTGCATCGAAGCCGGGGCTCATGCCGAATACGTTGGTGTATTGGCCGTAGCCGGGCAGCAGCGTTCCGCTGTTCTGGCTGTAGGTGATGTTGCCGGTGCGCACAGCCATGATGATCCTTGCCAGACCTTCCAGGGGGTTGAAGCCCGTGCCGGGCTCCTTCTTGTCGTCCTCCTTATCCTCCTCCTTGCCCGGGTCCTTTTCATCCTTGCCCTTGCCCTTGTTGCTGGCGGGCCTGTTCCCCTTCGCTTTATCGTTGATCTTCTTGAGCCATTTGATCTTGTTGTAGAGGTTCACGAAGTTGAACTGTCCGTTCACCGCCAGGTTCTGGCTGTTCTGTACCGTGTGGCCCAGGGTGTCCTGTTGCAACGGTGCGCGGTCCCACTGGTAACCTGACCCGTAGGTGGTGTTCACCGTCACCCAATCGGTGATGGGCAGTTTGTCCAGCGGCAATTGGTAGGTGAGGTTCACCGTATGGTCGTAACCCGTGACTTCCCCCCAGCTCTGGATGCTCTGCAGCACGCTGTCCTTCCACACTTCGTAGTTCTCCTTGTCCTTGCTGTTCACCCGGCCCGGTGGTTCGCCAACGATGGCATTGTTGTTCGCGTTAAAGTCGAGCTTGAGGCTTTTGGTGATCTCGTACCGGAAGCCGTACTGGCTGGTCCAGTTGAAGTTCTTGTTGTAGGTGGCCGCCGGTGGGATGCTCGCCACATCGCTGTTGAGCCGTGCCAGCCGCTCGGTGTAGCTGCGGTCTATGTTGGTACGCGCCGTAAGCTGCTTGAAGCCCAGGTTGAAGTTGAAGTCCTTCACCAGCTTCATCCATTTGCTCTTACCGATGAAGGTCACTTTCTCGAAGGGCTTGATCGCTTTTGGTTTCGGGCTGAAGACGTACGCCAACGAGCCGCGGTAGGTGCGCGTGTTCTCGTAACTGGTGTTCACATCGTGGAATTCGCGATCGGTGTAACCGTAGCTCGCGCTCAGGTTCTCCACATCCCAGCTGTGCTCCTTCTTGCCCGATGCGCGGTCCTTGCGCACGTTGGTGAGGTTGATGCTGCGCCGTCGTTCATAGGTGCGCAGTTCCTTCAACCGCGCCTTGCGCTGTTCGGCGGTGAGGGCGCGCGTGGCGTCGCCCCATTCAATGTCGGGGTTCAGCGGGTCGAATTGCGGGTTGCTCACGTTCTCGCTGTAGCCGATGAACAGCGGAACCTTGATGCCGGACTTCTCGGGCAGGAACTTGCCCATCTCCAAATTGGCCGCCACGTCGATGCCCATCTTGGTCTCGCGCTGGCGCTCGCTCACCTTCTTGTCGATGCTGCCCCAGTAAGGCGTGCTGTAATTGCCCGCCACGCTCAGGGTGCCCAGGTCGGCAAGGGTGGTGTTCACACGCGCCAACGCAGCCCAACCGCCATGCTGGTCGAAGTCGGTAAGGCGCAGTTCGTTCACCCATACCTCCACACAACGATCGGCCCCGGTATCGTTGGTCCACGGGTTGGCTTCCGCGCCGTCCTTCTTCGGGTTGCGGATGCCGATGAGGATGGTGCGCATCTCCGAGAGGTTCGGGTTGCCTTTCACCCACACACGGCGATCGCCGTCCATCTGCATGTAGCGCTCGTTCACCGGTACGCCCGCCTGGTTCCGCTGGATCTTCACGTCGTTGAGCTTGGCGAACTCGATCTCCATGTTATTGGTCTCGGGCCATACGCTGTATGGATCATTGTTGCTGAAGGGGCTGGGCACGGCCGGGATCTCGTACTCATAGTAGTTCTGATCGAAGTCGTTGCCAACACGGATGAACACGCTCACATCGCCGTACGCGATGGGGTTGGCCGGATCGCCGCTTTCAGCATGCACGTACATGCGCAACTTCTTGTAGCTACGGATATCGAACTCCACGTTGCGGAAGGCCGCGCGTGCATCGCCATCGCGCAAGCCGCAGGTCTTCAATTGCAAACTCTGTTCGTTGAGGCTGCGCAGGTTGGTGCTGGCCACGTCCACCTCCTGCTCGATGTTGGGTGGCAGCACGTAGTTGATGGGAACACGGCTCCCGTTCTCCTCGATGTTCACCGCTGCCACTTCGAAGGTGGTCTGCGACGGATCGCCACCGAGACCGTCACCGGGCGTTTCCAGGCCCAGCAAGTATTTGCGCCATTCGCCGCGCACGAATTCGAGGCGCGCGAAACGCAGCACCACGTTCTGGGTGAATTGCTTCATGTGGATCCGCATGAAGCGGATGCTGCGGAAGTCCTGGATACCACCCACCTGCCGGTTGGGCGAGCGCACGGGGATCTTGAACTGGTACCAGTACACCTGCCGGTTGCCATTGGGCGTGGCAGCGGTGCCCAGGATGCGGTCCGTGATGAAGTTCTGGCCCACCATCATGTCCTGCGGGCGCAGGCTCACCTTGTATTGGAAGTAGCTCTCGCTCTCGCTCAGGTTCTGGTCCTGGTTCACGTCCTCGCTGGTGGGCTGGGTGGTGGATTGCGTGGGGAAGTCGTCCGGACTGTCCTCATCGGTGATGCTGTTGCCCTCCGTGTTGTTGAAGTCCTTGTACCGCGCCAGCATGTCGCCACTGATCCCCGGCTGGCCCGGCGAGAGCGCATCCACCCCGCGGAAGTTGCGGTAGTTGTCGGCGCTGGGGTCGTTCTGGAACTTGGCGAAGATGTTGGGATCGGTGATGATCGATTGAACGTCGCCGAGGTAGGCTTGGTGGAAGTTCACTTCCGTGGGGATCAGCGCATCGCCCTGTTGTCCCAAGCCGTCCATACCAACGTCCTGGTACTTGTTGCTGTTGTTGGTGGTGATGGCGAAGGCGTTCACCACGCTCTGGGTGTTGGGCACCACGCCCCAAACGGTCTGGCTGGTGCTCGCGGCATTGTCGGTGGGATCCTTGGGCAGGCCGTTCTCGAAGCCCTTCCGGCTGTCGCGCAACACATCCTCGCTGATGTTGCCGATGTCGATGTACAGATCACCGCCGGTGGTGTTCTCGCTGTCGTCGTTGCTCCCCTGCGCACCGTTCCCATCGAAGGGGTTCATCACCCAGAACTGGATCGTCTCGATGTTGCTCGCCTCGAAGTCGGTGGTGGTGATGCGCCGCGTGATGCCCGCCCAATTGTCCTCGGGGAAGTCGAGCGTGCCATCGGGCAGCAGATCGGCGGTGTTGTAGTTGTATGGGCCGCGTTCACGCGGGTAGTAAGCCAGGTCGAGAACGGGAATGTTGAACGGCACACCATTGGGCAGGTCGCGCGCAGGGAACACCTCTTCCTCCAACACCTCGCGTTGGCGGTGATCGCTCTGCATGGTGTTGTTGATGTCGCCAGGCGTCAGGTTGTTATCGCGGAAGAAGAGCGGATCGATCACGTACCACGCGAGCTTGGCCCGCTTGAAGCCGTTGTCCAAGCTGAAGAGGTTCCCCTCAGGGTAAAGCTCAGGAACGTTCTGCGGTGTTGAAGCCAGTTGCCATTGGCTCTGGGTGCGCAGGTCGATGGTGCTGACACTGCCCTCGAAATCGTCGATGTAGCTGGTGCCCTGGTTACCGATGGCGCGGCTGTGGCCGGGGATCAGGTAGGCACCCTCGGCGCTGGCATTGATCGTACTGATCTCCTTGGTGGCATAGAACGGCAGCTTGTCCACCAACGAGGTGATGAGATTGCTCTCCTTCCTCCAAGCCGCGTCCAAGCCCACCACCGTGTTACGGATCGGTTCGTCACCAGCGTTCACCTTGGCTGTGAGCGGGCGCTCGTACAGGTTCATGATGGTACCACCGATCGTGAGGTCCTTGTTCGCACGGAAGTCGAACCGCGCGCCGGCCAGCGTTTTCGTTTGGATGCTGAAGAGCGAGTTGCTCTCCAAACTGATGTTGATCGGTGTGCCACTTTCCAGGATGCCCTGGTTGATGATCCGCACGCGGCCCAGGTTGTAATCCACCGTGTAGTCCTGGTTCTCCACCAAGCGCACGCCTCCAGCGGTGACCACCACGCTGCCCTGTGGGATGTTCACCGCGTTGAGGTTGATCACATCGCTGCTGGCGCTCTGATAACTGCCTTTCAGTTTGAATCGGTTGAGCTCCGGCAGGTTCTGTGCGCTGGTCTTGGTGCTGTCGTACAACTGCTGGAAGACGATGCTGTTCAGCACCGTCTCCGGCTGGCCCACCAAGGCGTTGCGGAGCGTTGTGCCGAAGGGTTCCAGCACCGGGAAGAAGATGCGGCCGTTCTGTGTGTTGATCGTTCCACCGAGCGTGGCCGCGCCGTCCACGAAGTCGAATTGCCCATCGGGGTTCGGCGCCAGTTGCTGATCCAGCCGGTCCATGGCCAGCACCTGCATCAGGATCTTGTTCGCGATCGGATCACGCGGAATGAAGTTCCCGTCGATGCCCGTTGCCGGGTTGTTGTACAGCAGGTCCATCCGGAAATCCTCGCGGTTCACCTGGAAGGCACCGAGGCTGTAGACGTTCTTCAACATCAGGTCCCACAGCTGGTTGCGCGGGTCGGTGATGGTGGCTTTCAACAAACGCAGGATCAGGGCTTGTGGCGGTGCGATACCGTCCGTGCTGAACTCGCCCACCTGGTACGTCTGTCCCTGGAACGTGTACTGATAGGCCACACAGAGGACCTCGTCGTTGTTCAGGCTTTGGTTCAGGCCGATGAAGCCGAGCCGGTCGTTCAAGGTGTACTCGCTCGGTTGCAACAGACGAGCGCTCTCCAACTTCTCGTAATGGCGGCTGGCCTGGAAGCCCAGGGCCTGCAAGGCGGGTGTGGCACCGATGAAGCCCCGCACCGCGGCATTGGTGCTCATAGTGGCATACAGGCTGTTGGCGCTGTTGTCCGCCCGGTTGCCGGCAGCATCGGTAATGATGCCCGCCAGCTCGGGGCTCACGAAAGGCGCGTCCTCACCGATATCGGTGAAGGCCACCACGTTGCGGTTCTCCTCGTAATCGCTGCGGGTATTGGTCACCCACACTTCCATGCGCGTGATCTGCGCACCACTGTTCACCGTGGGCAGGGTGCGCAACGCGTTCTCGTACTGCTCGCGGAAGAAGTAACTGACGAAGAAGTACTTGTTCGCTTCGTACTCATCGGCCTTGATCTCGAAGGTGTTCGTTTGTGCACCGCCGGCCACCTGAACGTTGCGCCGTTGCCCTTTCTCCTGGCTGAAGATCGCGGTGGCCGTGAGCCGCCCGAACTTCAGTTCGGTCTTCAACCCGAAGAGGCTCTGGCTGCCTTGGATCAATTGTCCTTGCAGCGGAAGGCTCACGTTGCCCGCTTCGAACTTCTGGATGATCTCGTCCTCGTAGCCGGTGTAATCCAGCTTCACCTGGTTCTCGAAATCGAAGGTGGCTTCGGTGTTGTAGCTGGTGTTGATCTTCAGCTTCTCACCGATGTTGCCCGTGAGGTTGAGCTGGATGCGCTGGTCGAAATCGAATGTGGTGATGCGTCGCTGGTCAACGGGTATGCGCGGGTTTTCCGTCTTGCTGATGTTCACCCCGAAGGTGATCTCGGCACTGCCCTGCGGCTTGATCTCGATCTGGTTGCCGCCGAAGATCCGATCGAAGGTTTCGCCCTTGATGTTGATCTTCGGGATCAGGGCTTTGTCGCCGCTGCCGGTTTCTTCATCCAGGCGCTCGAGCCAGTACGATTCCATGGCCTTCTCCATGTCGTACTCCATGTACTCCTCGAGCGTCATGCTCATCGGCGGGCGGTAATTGATGTCGCCTTCACCCACGGTGCTTTGCAGGATGTATTGCCCGGTGAGCGGGTCGAAAACCACCTCCTGGGTAACGTTCGACGGATCGTTGAGGTTGATGCTGCTGCCGCTTTCGCCACCGGGCACCACCGGGTCGGTGATCGGGTAGGGCAACTGGATCTCCGGACTATCCACCTGCAGGATGTGGCTGCCTGCCGCCAACACATCGGTATCCAGCGTGCACAGCAGCAGCACCAACGCCACAAGGCGCCAGAGCAGGCGGGCAGAACGGTGGAAGTCAGCGACGGGCATCAGGGAGAAGGAGTGGTGGGTCGGGGGTGATGAGTTTGGTGCGCTGGTGGTCAGCTCGTGGCTCGCGGCTCAAGGCTGGGCTACTGGTTCTTCAAAGCACGGCGTATGACGTCGGCGAGTTCGGGGGTGTCGCCTTTGTTCTCTTCGAGCACGTGGGTGAGGGATCGCTCGGCTTTCGCACGGTCGAGTCCCAGCGAAACCAGTGCCTGTAACGCCTCGCTACGGAGGCTATTGCCCCCGCCGGAATGCGCCATGGGAACGGTGATCGGCTCCTTGAGCAACTTGCTGCGCAGCTCGCTTACCACGCGCTGGGCCAGCTTCGGGCCGATGCCCTTCACGCTGCGCAACGCGCCTTCATCGCCATTGAGGATGGCGCTGCGCAGCCGTTCCGCCGGTTGCGCACCCATGATGCTCATGCCGATGGTCGCGCTCACACCCTGCACCTCGATCAACTGTCGGAACAAGTGCCGCTCATCGGCCGTGGTGAACCCGAACAGCTTGTGTTCGCTCTGGCCGCTGCGCACGTCCACGCTCACGCTGTAGTGCACCAGCAAGCGCACCTGTCCCTTCACGGGCAAGGCCGCCAAGGTGCCGCTGCTGATCTGCAGCAGGTAGCCCACGCCGTGGCATTCCACTACCGCATGGCCTTCACCTTTCTCCAATAGCTCGCCCTTCAGGCTCTCGATCATCCTGTCCAGTATGCATTCAACACTTCACGAAACGGGGTAGAGTAGCCTTATGCGGGGCGCTTTTTTCAGGGAGGCCGAAGGTAGAAGAAGGCTTGCACGCTCAACCGGTGGCCCATCCCCCATCGGGCACCCACAGTAGGACAGCCATTCCCATTGCAACCGTGACCGGTCGAACGGAACCTGAAAACTTGGCCGGACGCCTAGGTCACCGCATCCCCGGCACACTCCCGCCCTTCTTGTCCTTCGGCACGGGGGCCTTCTTGATCTGGCCGTTCTCGTACTCCACCGTCTTGGTGGGCCTGCCGTCCATGCCGAAGCTGGTCATGGTCCCGTGCAACCGGCCCTCTTTGTAGTTCATCTCCTGTACCACCCGTCCGCGCTGGTCATACACCAGGCATTTGCCTTCAGGAACGCCCATCACCAGGGTCTGCTCCCTCATTTTCACCCCGGCATCGTCGTAGTAGATCCACGGCCCGTTGGGCACACCATCGCTGTAGTTGCCCTCGCTGGTAACGCCGCCATAAGTGTTGTAGCTCACCCAGCGTCCACCCTTCTTGCCCGCCGCATAGAAGCCTTCCTCCTTCAGCTTGCCTCCCGCCTCAGCTCCTGCACCTGGCTTATCCCACCAGAATTTCCAGGCCCCATCCTTGGCGTCATCCTTCCACCAGCCCTCATATTCCGGCTGGCCTTCGGGGTTCCAGCCGCGCCAAAGCCCACTGATCTTCCCCGCGGTGAAACTCCCGATGTCCTTCTGCTGGCCGTTCTCGAACCAGCTCATCCATTCACCTTCGGCAAGGCCGTTCACGTAAGGTCCTTCCTGCAACTTCTTCCCGTTCTCGAACCATGTGGTCCATATGCCGGTCTTCTTCCCTTCGGTGAAGCTGCCTTTCTTCCAGAACTGCCCTCCTTCGTAGAAGTACACCCACTCGCCGTGTTCCTTGTCGTCGGCATAGGTGCCCGTGCTGCTCATCTGGCCGCTGGGATACCAATAACGCCATGCACCATCCTGCTTGTCCGCGCGGAAGCTGCCTTCCATGTCCTTCTTCCCGGTGGTGGTGTACCAGGTCCATAGGCTGTCCTTCAACCCCTCCGCATAGTGCCCGGCAATGTTGGGTTTGCCCGTGCTGAAGTTCAACAGGTAAGGGCCGTCAAGTTTCCCGCGCTGATAGGTTTCTTCTTTCTGTAGTGTGCCGTTGCTGAACCAGTATTCCCATTTCCCATGACGCGCGCCGCCCATGTAGCTGCCCTTCGCCTGCGGCAGCTCGCTCGGATAGAACAAGGTGCTGGGCCCGCTCTTCACACCAGCGACGTACTGCGTTTCTTCCTGCTTCGCTCCGCTGGTGAAATAGGCGCGTAACACACCATCGCCTTTGGTGAGCGTTTGTGTTCCGTCCTTGTCCCATGCATCGGTAACGATGACCAGCGAGTCTTCCCACACCTCGTTCAGCAGCGGTTTCCCGTCGGTGTAGAAGTAGTGCCAGGTGCTGTCCTTCACCCCCTTCTTGTACCAGCCGGTTTCCATCACCTGACCGCTGACATAGTAGCTCGTCATGATGCTGTCCTGCTTTCCGCGCCGGAACCAACCGTCGTGCTGCAACTGACCGCTGGGATAGAATTTGCGCGTGCGGCCGTGCAGCATACCGCCCGCCTGGTTGCTGATCTCCAGGAGCTTTCCGTTGCGATCCCAATAGCTCCACTCGCCCCACTCGAGGCCGTTCACATACAAGCCTTCACTGCGCTTGATGGTTTTGAGGCTGTCCCAATGATCGACGTAGGGCTGGGCTTGTAGCGAAGTGGCGAAGCCCAGGAACAAAGCCACCTTGGCAAAGAGCCGTACGATCAAGGACACGGATGACATGTGATCAAAAGTAGATGCGCCCTGCTGGGCGTCCGGTATTGGAACGATGAAGATCCAACGATGGTGCATGGAGAAGTGCGATCCATCGCTTGGGACCGCGCTAACTTGCCATCCATTGAGCCATGCGCGTTTCGAGACAGGTCAAGGTATTGGCGGGAGTGTTGGGGACGATCGCGCTCTTCACGGCGTGGACCACCGCCACCCAACCGCGCTTGGGGCCGCACAGTTCTTTGGAACTGTGGCTGATGAAAAGCGTGGGCGATTCGTTGACCGTACAGTACAGCACCTGGTTCGCCAGTGCGGGTCGCTGTGCCGGCTGCCACGGTCGTGATCCGAACGGTATTGCCAGCGTGGACGTCGATGGTGTGGACGTCAACCTCGTTGATGATTGGCGCAGCACGATGATGGCCAACAGTGCGCGCGATCCGTTCTTCCGTGCGAAGCTGGAGCACGAGGTGCTCGTGAACCCGGGACACCAAGGCGCTATTGAAAGCCAATGCCTCAGTTGTCATGCACCATTGGCGAAGCACGAAGCCGACCTGCTCGGGCACCCGCCTTTTACCGCGGCCATGCTCGATACCAGTGTGATGGGACAGGATGGTGTGAGTTGCCTGGCCTGCCACGGCCAGAACCCCGACAGCGCAGGCACACTTTTCACGGGCCGATCGCGCTTCGACAGTTTGCAGGTGTACGGACCCTATCCGGATGACGAGATCAACGCGGTGATCATGGAGTTCTTCGTGGGCTTCACCCCACAACAAGGGCAACACATACAGGACGGGCGCGTGTGCTCCACATGCCATACGCTGATCACCTCAACGCTCGACCTCAACGGCAACCCCAGCGGCGACGAATTCGTGGAGCAGGCTACATGGCACGAGTGGAAGAACAGCATCTACAACGGCACGCAGAACTGCCGCCAGTGCCACATGCCGCGCATCCAGGACAGCATCATCCTCGCAAGCGACTACCCCTTCCTCCCGTCGCATTCACCCTTCGGCCTGCACCACTTGGCAGGCGGCAACGTGTACATGCTGCAGCTGATGAAGGAGTATCGGTTGGCGCTTGGCATACCCGCCAATGACACGCAGTTCGACAGCACCATCGCACGCACGCTCAACAACCTGCAACAGCGCAGCGTCGAGTTGGACCTGTCCTTCACCGACCGCACCGCCGACACGGCCTTCGTTGATGCGCGACTGTTGAACCTCACCGGCCACAAGTTCCCCAGCGGCTACCCGAGCCGCCGCGCCTTCGTGGAACTCACGCTCCTGGACAGCAACGGCGACACGCTGTTCAGCAGCGGCGGTTTTGATGGGGCCTACGAAGTGGATGGCCACGATACCGACTACGAACCGCACCACGATGTGATCACCGCCGGGGATCAAGCCCAGATCTACGAGCTGGTGATGGGTGATGTGAACGATGATGTGACAACGGTGCTTGAGCGCGCGAAGAGCCCGCTGAAGGACAACCGGATCACCCCACAAGGATTCAGCACCACGCACTACACGTATGACACATGCATGATCGCAGGAGTACCCGCGAGCGATATCGATTTCAACCTGGACGGCCTCGGGAGCGAAGGCACGGGTGCCGACATCGTGCACTATCACGTTCCGCTGCAGGGGTACACCGGGGCGATCACGGCGCATGCGCGTGTGTGGTACCAACCTGTGCCGCCGCGTTGGAACGCCGAGATGTTCAGCAACAACGGTGCGCGCATCGATAGTTTCCGGGTGATGGTGCAGAACATGGATGGAACGCCAACGCTGGTCGCGCACGACAGTTCGGACATCGGGCCGCTCGGTATGGACGAATTGCCGGTTGACGCGGTGCGCGTGAGCCCCAACCCCACGGGCGATGGAGCGATCACCCTTACCGGCCGAGGCATCGACAACGTGCAGGTGTACACGATCGCTGGACAGGTCGTGGCGGCAACGATCACACGAGGGAATGGTGCTTGGCGCATCATGCTACCTGTCGCACGCGGCACCTACTTGCTGGTGGTACGTCACAACGGCTCCGATGAATTGCACCGTGTCGTGCGGCAGTGATGGCAAGGGACCGGGACAGCACTGTCACGGCGAGCCCGTCGAACCGTGACTTGCGTAACGGTCATGGTTCGACGGGCTCACCATGACATGTGCTTACGGGATCATCATCCATAAAAACCAAATGCCACCGACCGTTGCTTCACTTCACGTATACCCGATCAAATCGCTCGGTGGCTTCGCCGTATCCGAAGCGCACATCGGCGATCGCGGTTTCGTGCATGATCGGCGTTGGATGTTGGTGATGGGGCACGACGAATTCATCACGCAACGCGAAGTCCCCGCCATGGCCTGCTTGCACTGTGCGCCGCACGACGAAGGCTTCCGCGTGACGGATATCCGCGGCGGCGGATCGATCCACCTGCCATGGACGATCAGTGGAGGGGAAGAACGCCGTGCGACCATTTGGAGCGACACGGTGCATGTGTTGCCGGCACCGACGGAAGTCAGCACATGGTTCGCACAACATCTCGGTGTGCCCTGTCGCTTGGTGTTCATGCCCGATAGCGCGCAACGCCCGGTGAACCCGACGTACGCCGTCGGTATCACTTCCCTCAGCGATGGCTACCCATATCTCATCCTTTCGCAAGCCTCCTTGGATGACCTGAACGCACGGCTTGACACGCCGCTTCCCATGGAACGGTTCCGCCCCAACATCGTGATCACCGGTGGGGATGCGTATCAGGAGGATGCATGGAAAGAGATCGCGATCGGCCATGCGAGGTTCTCCTTGGTGAAGCCCTGCATGCGTTGCGTGATCCCGAACACCGATCAGCGTACGGCCGAGCGGAGCAAGGAACCGCTGCGCACCTTGGCCACCTACCGCACGCACAACAATGGTGTGCGCTTCGGCATGAATGCCATGGCACTGGACGGTGATGTGCTGAGTCTCGGGGATCGCGTGTCGATATGATCCGAAATTATTGTACAAGAACCCGGTGAAGGACTGTTCACCTTCCTTCACACGCGATCCAACTTCACGTACGGTGGTTCCGGAAACCGCACCCCGATCACATCACCGGGCTTCACCGATCCGTTCCTCAACACGATCCCCATGATGCCTGACTTTCGGATGAGGTCCCCATCGGCATCGTGATCCAGCACCGCCTTCAACAAGCCGGGATGGATCCCATCGAGTTGTGTGCAAGGGTTGCGCAGGCCCGTGACTTCCACGATCGCTGCCTCACCGATGTGCAGCAACGTACCCTTCGGTAGCGCGAGCAGGTCGATCCCACGCGTGGTGATGTTCTCGCCCATCCGTCCGGGAACAAGGTCGAATCCCTTTGCGCGCAGTTCATCGTGCAACTCTGCGTGGATCAAGTGCACCTGACGCAGGTTCGGTTGTGTTGGATCCTGCCTGACCCGCGAACGATGCTTCACCGTTGCGCCAGCGTGTGCATCGCCTTCCACACCCAGGCCAATACGCAACTGGATGCTTTCCTGCTCCGCCTTCGCCATACTGTGCGTGGTGCTGCTGCACACGGCAATAACACGGGCAGTTGATCGGACATTCACCCCACAAAAGAAAACCCCGCCCGCTGTTCAGACCCCACTTCCTCCGGAACGGACGGCTCCATGCTCACCGTTAGCTTTCAGCAGCCCCCGTGTTAATTGAACCAACTGAACGCACGGAGGCAGGAGGCCGGGGTAATTTCGACCCCCTCAATAGGCAAAGGCCACGCACCATCCAAGACTTGATCCGCTCCGATCGGAAATGAAACCTCGCCGCGTTCTCCTCCTGCTTGTCCTGATCGGTCTTGTGATCGTTGTGGTGGTGAACAAATGCGGTTCGGCCGGTGCAAGTGGCGCCGCCGATACCAAGGCTGCCATGCCACCTCTTTCCGTTGCAGGCGTGGTGCTGAAGCCGCAGCGGATGAGCGACCACATCTTCACCACCGGTTCGTTGATGGCCAACAACAGCATTGAGATCCGGAATGAGGTGCCGGGGCGTCTTGTGCATCTGGCATTCGAGGAGGGCCACCGGGTGGAGAAAGGTGCATTGTTGGTGAAGATCTACGACGACGACCTGCAAGCGCAGTTGCGGAAGCTGGTGTTGGACCGCGACATGGCGGCGAAAACGGAAACGCGCCAGAAGGACCTGCTGGCGGTGAACGGTGTTTCCCAACAGGAGTACGACGTCGCGTTGAACGTCGTGAACGGGATCGATGCGCAGATCGACCTGGTCAAGGCCCAGATCGCGAAGACGGAGATCCGCGCACCCTTCTCCGGGGTCGTCGGCCTGCGGGCTGTGAGCGAAGGGGCTTATCTGTCGGCCTACACGCTGATCGCTACGCTCCAACAACTCGACCCGATGAAATTGGAGTTCACCGTGCCGGAGCGCTACCGCGATCGCTTGAAGGTGAACGACACGCTTTCGTTCCAGGTAGGGACCGAAGAGCAAAGCCACACCGCGAGCATCTATGCCTTCGAGCCGACGGTGGATCCCACCACGCGATCGCTCAAGGTACGCGCGCTCTGCCGCAATGCGGGACAGGATCTCCTGCCCGGCGCCTTCGCCAAGGTGGAGGTTCCCTTGAGCGAGATCGATGATGCGTTGCTGGTGCCCACCCAGGCGGTGATCCCCCAATTGCGTGGCCAGAAACTGATCGTGAGCCGCAATGGCAAAGCCAGCATGGTGACGGTGGAGATCGGCCTGCGGAACGATACCACCGTGCAAGTGACGTCCGGTGTCCAGGTCGGCGACACGGTGCTCATCACGGGCATCATGCAATTGCGGCAGGACATGCCCGTGCACGTGAACGTGGTTCCCGTAACAGGCCAAGGGAAGTAAGCAAGCATGAGCCTCGCCTCCATCAGCCTCAAACGCCCGGTGATGGCGATGGTGATGTCGATCATCATCCTGGTGTTCGGCGCCATCGGCTTCGACTTCCTCGGGGTGCGCGAGTACCCGTCGATCGATCCGCCGATCATCACTGTGCGCACGAGCTACACCGGGGCCAGTGCCGAAGTGGTGGAGTCGCAGATCACCGAGCCGTTGGAGAAAACGATCAACGGTATCGCCGGCATCCGTTCGATCTCCTCGGCCAGCAACCTCGGTGTGAGCACCATCACGGTGGAGTTCGACCTGGCCGTTGATCTGGAGGCCGCCGCGAACGATGTGCGCGACAAGGTCTCGCAGGCGGCACGGCAACTTCCGCAGGACATCGATGCGCCACCCGTGGTGACGAAGTCCGACGCCAACAGCGACGCGATCATTTCCATGACGGTGGAGAGCAACACCCGGGGTGCGCTCGAGGTGAGCGACTACGCATCGAACGTGATCCTCGAGCGGCTGCAGACGATACCCGGCGTGAGCACCATCCAGATCTGGGGCGAGAAGAAGTACGCCATGCGCCTGTGGATCGATCCGGCACGACTGACAGCGCACGGCCTCACCCCGCTCGACATCCAGGATGCGCTGGACCGCGAGAACGTGGAATTGCCGGCCGGCAAGATCACCGGCGTGAACACCGAGCTCACCGTGAACGCACGGGGCAAACTGGCTACGCCGGAGGAGTTCAACGATATGATCATCGCCTCCGAGGGGGACCAGCTCATCCGGTTCCGCGATGTCGGTGATGCGCAGCTGGGCGCGGAGAACGAAGAGACCGCCTTCAAGCAGAGCGGCACATCGATGATCGGCCTGGGTATCGTGCCGCAGCCGGGCACCAACTACATCGAGATCGCCGATGAGTTCTACAAGCGGTTCGAGCAATTGAAGAAGGAAGTGCCGGAGGACTTCCGCCTGAACATCGCATTGGACAATACGCGGTTCGTGCGGCGGTCCATCGGTGAAGTGGCCGAAACGCTGGCCATCGCCTTCGGCCTGGTGATCCTCATCATCTATCTCTTCTTCCGCGACTGGCTGATCGCCCTGCGCCCGCTGATCGATATCCCCGTGTCGCTCATCGGGGCCTTTTTCATCATGTACCTCTTCGGGTTCTCGATCAACATCCTCACGCTGCTGGCCATCGTGCTGGCAACAGGACTGGTGGTGGACGATGGCATCGTGGTCACGGAGAACATCTACAAGAAACTGGAAAGCGGCATGCGGCCTATGGAGGCCGCCATGAAGGGATCCAACGAGATCCTCTTCGCGGTGGTGTCCACCTCGATCACGCTCGCGGTGGTCTTCCTCCCGATCATTTTCCTTCAGGGGTTCACCGGACGGTTGTTCCGCGAGTTCGGTATCGTGATGGCCGGTGCGGTGCTCATCTCGGCCTTCGTTTCACTGTCGCTCACGCCCGTGCTCAACGTGAAGCTCACGCGCAAGAACCACAAGCACAGCCGCTTCTACGAACTCACCGAACCTTTCTTCGTCAACCTCACGGAAGGGTACCGCCGCTCGCTCACCAACTTCATGGAACACCGGGCCTGGGCCTTCGGCATCCTCCTCGCAACGGTGGGTTTCATCTTCGGTCTTGGCTCGTTGTTGCAGAGTGAACTGGCTCCCCTTGAGGACCGCAGCCTGGTGCGCGTACTGGTGACAACACCGGAGGGCACATCGTACGAATACATGGAGCGCTACATGGACCAGCTCACCCAGGTGGTGCAGGATTCGGTCCCGGAGAAGCGCATCTGCCTCACCATCGTGGCGCCCAACTTCGCGGGCAGCGGGGCGGTGAACACCGGCTTTCTGCGCGTGGCCATGACCGAGCCCGGCGAGCGCGACCGGTCACAGCAGGAGATCGCCACTGAACTCAGCAAGGACTTCGCGGCATTCCCGGAAGGGCGCGCCTCGGTGATCCAGGAACAAACGATCAGTGTGGGCGTTGGGTCGAGAACGAGCCAGCCGGTGCAGTATGTGCTGCAGAACAACGACTTCGCCAAGCTGAAGGAGTTCGTGCCGAAGTTCCTGGCCGAGGCGTCGAAGGATCCACGGCTCAAGGATGTGGACGTGAACCTCAAGTTCAGCAAGCCCGAGCTGAACGTCACCATCGATCGCGAACGGGCGCGGGCCTTGGGTGTTTCCGTGCTCGACGTGGCGCGCACGCTGCAATTGGCGTACGGTGGCGGCCGCATGTCCTACTTCACCCGCGACGGCAAACAGTACCAGGTGATCGGCCAGGTGGATCGCGAGGATCGCAGCAAACCGCTCGACCTGCGCTCGTTGCACGTGCGTAACCAGGGCGGTGCCATGATCCAGCTGGACGATGTGGTGCAGGTGGAGGAAGAGAGTGAGCCGCCGCAGCTCTATCACTTCAACCGGTACAAATCGGCGACCGTCTCGGCCGGGCTTCCCCCGGGCGTAACCATCGGCGATGCGATCGCAGCGATGGACGAGATCGGGAAGAAGGTGCTCGACGGGTCCTTCGCTACTTCGCTCTCAGGAGCCTCACGCGATTTCGCCGAGAGCGGCTCCAACATCCTCTTCGCGCTGGTGCTGGCCTTGGTGCTGATCTACCTGATCCTCGCCGCACAGTTCGAGAGCTTCCGCGATCCCTTCATCATCATGCTCACCGTACCGCTCGCGTTGGGTGGCGCTGTGCTTTCGCTGTGGATGTTCAACCAGACCCTGAACCTCTTCAGCGAGATCGGCATGATCATGCTCATCGGGCTGGTGACCAAGAACGGCATCCTGATCGTGGAGTTCGCCAACAAGCAGCGCGAGGAACACGGGCTCTCGAAGATCGAAGCGGCGATCACCGCTTCCACCCAACGCCTGCGGCCCATCCTGATGACCAGCATCGCGACCATCCTCGGTGCATTGCCGATCGCCATCGGCCTGGGTAACGGTGCACAGAGCCGCATCCCCATGGGCGTGGTGGTTGTTGGCGGCCTCCTCTTCTCGCTCGTCCTCACCCTGTACGTGATCCCTGCGATGTACAGCTACATCGCCACCCGGAAGCGCACGGAACCGGAATCGGAATGAGCAGCCTTCGCCTCCGCGCCATCGCCCTGCTGTCCGGCTGCTTCTTGCTGGGCATGCTGAAGGCGCAG
>JBATMK010000217.1:0-9424 GCA_049289815.1 Flavobacteriales bacterium | reverse complement strand
GTTCGACGCTGGGGGCACAACGGACCAAGCGATCAGCGGTACGCTCACGATCCCAGTGGGTGCGGTGGAAGGCAGTACGCGCATGCGTGTGCTCATGGTGTACGATGATGCCACAGGAACGGGATGCACGGATGGATACGACTTCGGCGAGACCGAGGACTATTGTGTGGAACTGGTGGACTTCATCTCAGCGGTAAGCGAGAACGCCGCTTCGGCACAAGTACAGTTCTTCCCCAACCCCGCCGACCGCGACGTTTTCTTCGATGTTACCGGCATCCGTTCAGGAGCGGCCTTGCGCATCGAGGTATTGGATGAACTGGGCCGCCTTGTCGCCGGTAGGGCGATGGACCATGGCCATGCAACGATCACGACGGCTTGGCTCAGCGATGGCCTTTACGCTTACCGCATCACGGACGACGGAGCAGAAGTGGCACGTGGCAAATTCGAAGTGTTGCACTGAACAACGGACACAGCATTTGGAAGGCCCTGTCGTTGACGGGGCCTTCTTCATTCGCGCCTCTACCTTCGGCCGAGCATGACGCAGCGGATCTCGGTGGTCATCATCACGTTCAATGAGGAGCGCAACTTGGCACGCTGCATCGCATCCGTGAAGAACGTTGCCGATGATGTGGTGGTTGTGGATTCGTTCAGCACGGACCGCACGGAGACAATAGCAGGGGAACACGGTGCCCGCTTCGTGCAGCATGCGTTCGAAGGGCACATCGAGCAGAAGAATTGGGCCATCACCCAGGCGTTGTATCCCTGGGTGCTCTCGCTCGATGCCGATGAAGCCTTGAGCCCGGAACTTGAACGCTCGATCCTGGAAGCAAAGCAGCGGGGCAACATGGATGGCTTCACCATGAACCGGCTGACGAACTATTGCGGCACCTGGATCCGCCACGGCGGATGGTATCCCGATCGCAAACTACGCCTGTGGGACAGCCGCAATGGAAGATGGACAGGAGTGAACCCGCACGACCGGTATGAAATGGATCCCGGAAGTCGCATCGAACACCTGAAGGGCGACCTGCTGCACTACAGCTATTACTCGATCAGCGACCACCTGAAACAGGTGGACTACTTCACCACGATCAGCGCACGGGCGTACGAACAGCGTGGCAAACGGGCAGGTTTGCTCAAGATCCTGTTCTCTCCGATCGTGAAGTTCGTCGACGGTTATCTGTTCCGCCTCGGCTTCCTTGATGGCTGGCATGGCTTCGTGATCGCGCGCATCAGCGCACAAGCCACCTACTTGAAGTACGTGAAGCTCCGTGAGCTCTGGTTGGCGAAAGGAGCATGACGCCGCCACGCACGATCCTTCTCAGTCGTACCGACAGCATCGGCGATGTGATGTTGACCCTCCCGCTTGCCGGCCTGCTGAAGGAGCGGTTCCCTGGCGTGCGCATCATATTCCTTGCCCGCAACTACACATTACCCGTCCTGCAATGCTGTACGCACATTGACGAGGCCATTGCATTGGAGAGCATTGCGAGCGATCCAGCGACATCACTGCGCGCATTGAAGGCCGATGTGATCGTGCACGTCTTCCCCGACCGCAACGTGGCGCAGTGGGCGAAGCAGGCGGGCATACAGCTGCGCATCGGGACAAGTCACCGATGGTGGCACTGGTTCAACTGCAACGCGCGCGTGGGCTTCAGCCGCAAGAAGAGCGACCTGCACGAGGCACAATTGAACGTGAAGCTGCTGTCGCCGCTCGGCATCCGGGAAATTCCCGAACTATCCAAGCTTGCATCCTGCACAGGTTTCAAGGTGCCTGCGCCTGAACCCGCGGTTGCCAAGTTGTTGGGCGATGGCCGCAAGCGTTTGGTATTGCACCCGCACAGCAAAGGCAGCGCGGTGGAATGGGGCTTGAACAACTACGCGACATTGATGCGCGGGATCGACCAGCGGGTGTGGCAAATACTGGTGACAGGCACGCAAGCCGAAGCCGACCGCTATCGCGCACATCTACCGCTGGAGCTACCGCACGTGACCGATCTCGGCGGCAAACTTTCGCTACCGCAGTTGATCCAGGTGATCGGGGCGAGTGATGCGCTGGTGGCCGCGAGCACCGGCCCCCTGCACATTGCTGCCGCCAGCGGCATCCGGGCGATCGGGTTGTTCAGCAGTCACCGGCCCATCCACCCGGGGCGTTGGGCACCGATCGGACGCGATGCGCATGCATTGGTGCACGATGCCGCTTGTGCCGATCGCGCATCCGGAAAGGCATGCGACTGCATTGCACGGATCGCCCCGCAACGGGTTCTCGAACTGCTCGCATGATCATCACGCTGCAAGGCGCTCTGCAACTGCAACGTCCAGGTTGTTGCGCAAGGATGGCGCAGCACCGAACACGAAAACACAATAGAAGAACGCAGCGAACGTGATGCCTGCCTGTGTTTCAAGGGTATCCTCCGTGAAGCAGGAGACGATGAAGGCAATGGCCCACGCGGTGAAGAGCGGATGCAGCGAAGCCCTCCGCCGGAAGGCCGGATACAACCAAGCGAACAAGCACCACAAAAAGCCGGGTACTCCGAAGCTCACGAGCCAGGTGAGGTATTGGTTGTGTGCGCGAAGACGCCACTTGGCCGACAGCAGGCTGCGCATGTGCACATATTCAGCGTCGAATGCGCGTTGCGTATCGCCGGTGCCGACGCCCATGAGCCAATGCTCAGCCGCGATCCCGCGCGCGGCCTTCCAGAACTCAAGTCGCATGGCCACCGAGTAACCGCTCGGATCACCGGTGTTGCGGTAACGTTGAAGCTCGAACACGAACTCATGTACGCGTTCGCTCAACCGGTTCCGTAGGCCGCTGTACACGGTCGGCACGCCTTGCTCAATGCGTTGAAGGTCCTGGGAGGTCAAGGCCGCAAGGCCAGCGGAGTCCTTCATCAGTCCCTTGCTGGTCATGTACCGGAACAATGTCCCGTAGAGCACATTGCCATGGTCATCATGCCTGTCCAACGGCACACGGCTGATGCGCCGCCACTCGCGGTCCACTTCGGCCCATGCGATATTGCGCCATACATACCGTCCGTTCTCCAATTGCATATCCGTGGTGTCGTGCGTGTACACCTCACCCCCTGCTGAACGTACCGGAAGTGGAGCCCGTTCGATCGGGTCCACGCGCAAGGCATCGCTCACCGGGACAGCGATGACCATGATGGCAACCACCGGAACGAGCAGCAGCATGGAGCGCACTGCCATACGCTTACCCCTCTTTCGATGGATGCTCCAGTGCCACAACGCCCACGCTGCAACGCCCAGGACGATCAGGGACCCGGCGATACTGCCCAATAGGTTGATGAAGACCAGGCACCAGGCGATCGCAAGGAAATGCAGCAGCCTGAACGCGCCTCGGGAAGGCCAGTAGTAACTGAACACGAAGACCGCCATACAAAGCATCAGCGCCAAGCGGATGTGGCTGATGAAGTGCGACAATGCACGATAGTCCAGCAGGTTTTCCGCCAAGGCGAAGCAGGCTCCGGTGCTTACCAGGACGCTCCAGGCAAAAAGAAGCAATAGGATGCGCAGTTCGGGGCGCGACAACGGGGCCGATGATGCCAGGACAGGTGGAAGAACGATTACGGGCAGCAGGATGCGGCACAGGTCAAGACCCCATTGGAGGTCTTCGGTCCACAGCAACCCGACCAAATGGAGAAGAGGGAACGACAGGAAAACCAGCACTGCTGGATCGGTGAACGCCCTGCGCGAACGTGCGCGCAGTGATCCACCTGCCACCCCTTCCCACAGCCAGGCAATGAGCACGATGATGTGCCCGATGCTCATGAGGAACTCTCCCCAGGGCATCCCGATCGCAATGATCGACAGACCGATCAGGAAGGCCCAGCGAAAAGCGTCGCGTGGTGCGTGCGCACCTGCGGCATCGGGGCCTTCCGCAATGCCCTTCCGCTGTTCGTGCATGCCTTGGCGGCCCTTACTTCTTGCCCGCGAGGATGGTCGCGGTCTCTCCGCTGTTCAAGACCTCCAAGGCGCGTTTCAGATAGGGGTCGGTGGCCAGCGCAGCGCGGTAACGACCGGTCTGCAGCATGTAGCGGCTGACGATCTCGCCACGGAGCACCTCGCTCACATCATCCCTGAACCGGCGCAGCTCTTCTTCTTTGTTCGGCTTGAGCTCCGCCTTCAGCGCTTCGATGGCCTTCTCCGAGTGCTCGTAGTAGCGCTCCTTCTTGGCCGCCGCCACGAGTTCATCCAACGCGTCGAGGCTTTCGGTGTCGTAGGTGAATTCCTTGTCCTTCAGGAAGGCGAGGAAGTCATCATAAATGGCGTCGGTGATCAGGAAGTTCTCGGGTTTGCCGATGCTGTCGTGCTCCGCGCGGTACTTGTTCGCGTAGTCGAAGAAGAGATCCTTCACGGCCAAGCCACCGACGACTTTCGCCAGGTCGGGTTCGGTGACAAGGATATCCGGGGCAACGCCGCGGCCATCGAACACCTCGCGCCCGTTGCGCGTCCTGAACGCCTTGATCGCGCTGTCAGCGACATTGATGGCGGTGCCCGAACTATCGCGGTGCGCGTAATCGATCTTCTGGATGCAACGGCCGCTGGGGATGTAGTACTTGGCCACGGTCACCTTCACCTTGTTGTTGTATACGATGTCGCGCGTTTGCTGCACGAGGCCCTTGCCATACGTGCGCTCACCGAGGATCACTGCGCGGTCCAGATCCTGCAACGAACCGGCCACGATCTCGCTTGCGCTCGCACTACCCTCATCCACGATCACCACCAAGGGCACGGTGGCGTCCAGCGGTTCGCTCAGCGTGGTGTAGGTCTTGTCCCATTCGGCGATGCGGCCTTTGGTCTCCACCACTTTCTCGTTCTTCGGCACGAAGAGGTTCACGATGTTCACCGCTTCACGCAACAATCCACCACCGTTGCCACGCAGGTCCAGCACCATCTTCTGCATGCCCTGGTCCTTCAGTTCCTTCATGGCGTTGCGCACGTCGATGCCGGCCGTGGCCGTGAAACCGTTGAGCTTCACATAGCCCACTTTGTTCGCTTCATCCACGAAACCCTTGTAGGGCACATCGGGGATCTTGATCTCCATGCGTGTGAGCGTATGCTCTTGCTCCGCGCCTGCGCGACGTGTCACGATCTTCACCTGGGTGCCGGCCTGTCCCTTCAACAATTTGCTGGCCTGTTCGGTGTCCATGCCGCTCACCTTTTTGCCATCCACGCTGATGATCTCGTCCCCAGCACGGAACCCTGCGGTCGCCGCCGGGTAGGTTTCGTAGGGCTCGCTCACGAGCACCCGTTCACCCTGCGTTTTGATCAACGCGCCGATACCACCATACTGTCCCGTGGTCTGGAAGCGGTATTCCTCGATATCGCTCTCGGGGATGTAGTCCGTGTACGGATCGAGCGAAGTGAGCATCGCATCGATGCCGGTCTTCATGATCTCCCCGGGGTTGACATCATCCACGTAGTAGATGTTCAATTCCTTGTACACCTCGGTGAACACTTCGATGTTCTTGCTGATCTCGAAGTAGTTGTCGCCAGCGGCGATACCGATGCCACCGACAATACCGACCGCCCCTATGATGAGCATCGGCTTGAAGCGGCGTGTGATCATGTTCTTCATGAAGTTTGGGTGTTCAAGGGACGGGGTCGTAACCGTGACCGCCCCATGGATGACAAGATAGAAAGCGCTTGAGGGTGAGCCATCCGCCCTTCAAGGCGCCGTGTTTGCGCAATGCTTCCACACCATAATGGGAACAGCTGGGCGCGTAGCGGCACTCGCCGGGCAGCAATGGGCTGAGGGTGTGCTGGTAGACCTTCACGATCATAATGAGCAATGTGGCGACAGGCTTAGCCATGTTCCTGAAGCCAACGGTGCAGGCACCGGGTTATTTTCTTCTGCGTCAATTCCCACGCGGGAACAGCCTTCCCCTGGTAAACGAACAACCAGGCACAGTGCAGGCCGCGCTCCTCCAACCGCGCCATCACATCGGGCTTCTCCAAACGGTACGCCTCTCGCATACGGCGCTTGGTGGTATTGCGGTCCACGGCATCGCGAAGGTTGCGCTTGGGGACGGCGAACGCGATCTGGGCGCGAACGTTCGCAGGCATCTCCAGGGGCAGCCCGATCAGGCGGAAGGGTGGCTCGCTCACGGCCTTGCCTTGTTTCACGACGCTCTCAATACGCAGTTTACCGCGCAACCGTTCCTGCTTGCTGAAGGTAAGGCGGGGTGCAGGGGGCATGGCTTGGCACCGCGCTGTACGGCGCGATGGGTGATGAGTGGTTCGGCACGCAAGGTTAGCAGTACCGTCAACGGTCTCCGGCGTTCATGCCATCGGTGTGGCCGTCAAGTTGCCAAGGCGCCGGGGCGCGATCTCACTTCTTCTTGGCCGTCTTCGCAACTTTCTTCGCAGGTGCAGGCTTCTTCTTGCCTGACTTCACGGCCTTCACCACCTTCTTCACCACGGCGGTCATGGCTTTCTTCATGCCTGACGGAGGCGCCTTGACGGCAGCGGCCTTGGCGATCGGGGGAGGCGGTGGCGGAGGGGGGCCTAACGGACCGGTCTGGCCTTTTGCCGCGCGCTTCATGTACAGTTCGATGGCGCCGGTCATGCTGGGGGCTTCGGGCAACGGGGCCTCGATGTCCAGGCGTAGACCTGCATCGCGCACTGCTTTCACGGTGGTGGGGCCGAAGGCGGCGATCACCGTTCCGTTCTGCGAAAAGTCGGGGAAGTTCTTCCGGAGGCTTTCGATACCAGCAGGGCTGAAGAACACGAGCATATCGTACTTCACCTCCTTAAGGTCGCTGAGGTCGGCGGCCACCGTGCGGTAGATCACGGCCTTGCTGTAGGCGATACCCGCCTTGTCCAGCAGTTCGGGGATCTCCTGTTTCTGGATGTCGGTGCACGGCACGAGGAATTTTTCGCCGCGGTGCTTCTTGATCACGTCCATCAGATCGCCAAAGGTCTGCTTGCCGATGAAGACCTTGCGCTTGCGGTACACGATGTACTTCTGCACGTAATACGCGACACTCTCGCTCACGCAGTAGTACTTCATCATCTCCGGCACCAGCACGCGCATCTCTTTGGCGATGCGGAAGAAGTGGTCCACGGCGTTGCGGCTGGTGAAGATCACCGCGCTGTGGTCGAGGATGTTCACGCGGTCCTGGCGGAAATCCTGGCCGGCGATCGGTTCCACTTTGATGAAGGGCCTGAAGTCGATCTTCACTCCCATCTTCTTGGAGAGATCGTGGTACGGCGACTTTTCGCCCACCGGTTCAGGCTGGGTAACAAGGATGGTCTTGATCTTCAAGCGAGGCGCGGCTTAAGCAGGGTCCGACGTGAGATGGGCGTGTTGCGCTAAGGCTTGCGCGGCCAAGGCCGCAGGCAAAATTTCGGCGGCGCAAATGTATAGGAAGATGCTACCGGGGCCGACCCCCTGCCCCAGCCCGATGACCACCGCACGGAACCAGCGATAAAGTACCATGGCAACGAGGACCACCGCACCGATCATTACGGCAATGTTCCGCGCCCCCGGCTGATAGGCAATGACCAGCACTGCCGGCAGCAACGCCAGCCCCGCAGCCGTGGTGAGCAACAAGGAGGTATAGAGGTACTCGCCCAGGCCTGGGTCGGCCTTGAAGAACCAACTGGTGAAGCGGATGACCAACGCCTGCCCAACAACAACGAGGGCCACCACGGAGAGGATGGGAACGAAGCCATTGAACCCGGATCCGAGGTTGCCGGTCTGCACGGACAGCTGGTAAACGAACAAGGCGATCAGCATCACGGCCGTTACGATCAGTGTGATGAACCCGCGATCGCGCAAGCTGATGTCGTCGCGCATGGTCTGTTGGCCGAGGCGCAACCTGAACACCCCTTCGCGCAGCAGGTTCCACTTCTTCCTTGCGCTCACGTTCGTCCAGGCCAGTACGACGATGGAGACCAGGAGCACGATGCCCACCCAGGCTTCTTTCAGGATGTCATGCACCCGCAGGGAGGCATCGAAACCCGAGGTATCCATCGTATCGCAGTGCTGTTCCGGCGGCGAAAGTAGATGGCACAAGGCGGGCCGTGCTGCTACTTTCGCCGCGCTTTCAACAGCACCCCATGAGCACTGCCGCCGCACCCAAAGCGAAGAAGAGTTCCGCCACCGACCAGTTCCAGGCGCACGACCACTACCTGGTCGATGAGCTGCTCACCGAGGAGCACAAGCTGATCCGCGACACCGCGCGCAAGCATGTGAGCAAGCACCTCAAACCGATCATCGAGGAGGCGTTCGAGAAGGAGCTGTTCCATCCGGAGATCATCCCTGGCCTGGCCGAGATCGGTGCGTTCGGGCCAATGGTGCCAGTGGAATACGGCGGCATGGGCCTGGACCAGATCAGCTACGGCCTGATCATGCAGGAGATCGAACGGGTGGACAGCGGCCTGCGCAGTTTGTGCAGCGTGCAGGGCTCACTGGTCATGTACCCCATCTGGAAATACGGCAGCGAGGAACAGAAGAAGAAGTGGCTACCGCAACTGGCAGCCGGCAAGAAGATCGGCTGCTTCGGTCTCACCGAACCCGATCATGGAAGCAATCCCGGCGGTATGGTCACCACGTTCGTCGACAAGGGCGACCACTATCTGCTGAACGGCGCCAAGATGTGGATCAGCAACAGCCCGATCGCGGACATAGCCGTGGTGTGGGCCAAGGCCGAGAACACCGAAGGACGCATCCACGGCTTGATCGTGGAGCGCGGCATGGAAGGGTTCAGCACGCCGACCACGCACGGCAAACTCTCGCTGCGCGCCAGCCCTACCGGCGAACTGGTGTTCGACAACGTGAAGGTTCCCAAGGGCAACTTGCTCCCGAACAAGAGCGGGCTAGGCGCTCCGCTTGGCTGCCTCGACAGCGCGCGTTACGGCATTGCATGGGGCACGCTCGGCGTGGCCATGGAATGCTACGACACGGCATTGCGGTACGCACAGCAACGTATCCAGTTCGGCAAACCGATCGGTGGTTTCCAGCTCACGCAGAAGAAACTGGCCGAGATGGTCACGGAGATCACCAAGGCGCAACTGCTCACCTGGCGCTTGGGTGTACTGCGCAACGAAGGCCGCGCCAGCACCGCGCAGATCAGTATGGCCAAGCGCAATAACGTGATGCTTGCGCTCACCACCGCCCGCGAAGCACGCCAGATCCTCGGCGGCATGGGCATCACCAACGAGTACCCCATCATGCGCCACATGATGAACTTGGAGAGTGTGGTGACCTATGAAGGCACGCACGACATCCACCTGCTCATTACCGGGCAGGAAGTGACGGGGCTGGCGGCATTCAAGTAGGGAGACCTACCTTTTCCTTCCCATGCGCGAGAAGGACATCCTGCTGATCAAGGACTTGGCGGCTTTCGAGAAGCTGGTGAACCGGGATGGGCGGCCGTACGACATCAACATGATGGTG
>JBATMK010000216.1:0-1617 GCA_049289815.1 Flavobacteriales bacterium | reverse complement strand
CGAATGAGCCGCCGCAACGCAAGTTCCCAGAGACCGCGCTGCTTCGTTGCAAGTTGGTCTTTCGCAAAGTCGAACGGCTGAAGGATGGTGTCGCTTGCCATAATACGCTCCTACCTAAAGCCTGATTCTCGGGTCGGCCAATGCATACAACAGATCAACGATGAGGTTCATGAAGGCGATGATCGCTGCGTAGAACAGGGTCACCCCCATGATCACGCCATAGTCACGAATCAAGACCGACGAGACGAACGTATTTCCAAGCCCCGGGATGGCAAACGCGTTCTCAACGATGAACGAGCCGGTGATGAGCCCGGCGAAGATTGGGCCCAGGATCGTGAGCACCGGGATCATCGCGTTCTTCACCGCGTGCCGGATGATCACATAGCGCTCTTTGACGCCTTTGGCCCGGGCTGTCCGAATGTAATCCTGGCGCAGAATGTCGAGCATCGAGGCACGCGTGATCCGGGCGATAAACGCACCCGGGAGCATGCCGAGCGCAACCATTGGCAGGACCATCTTCTTGTAGTTCCAGAGTTCCCAGCCGAGCACATCGAACCAGTCGAGCTTGAGCGCGAAAAGGATTACAAGGAACGGCGCGAGGATGAAGCTCTGTAAGGCTGCGCCGCCTGTCGCCACAAACACGCCAATGTAGTCCGCAATGCAGTTTTGGTTCATCGCGGAGACCACACCGAGCGTCACTCCAACGGCGATGGCAAAGAGAAACGCAAAGACCCCGAGCTGCATCGAGACGCCGAACTTCTCGGAAATGATGTCGCGTACTTCGCGGTCGTTCGAGGCAACGGAGATACCCAGGTCAAGCTGAGCGGTGTTCGCCAGGAAGTTCGTGTACTGGTTGATCAACGAACCGTCGAGGTTGTACTTCTCGTTGAGCCGTTCGCGCGCCGCGTCTGAGAGGGGCTTGTCAGAATCGAAAGGGCCGCCCTCAACGGAATGCATCAGGAAGAAGGTCACCGTAGCCACGGCGAAGAGCAGCGGGAATATCAGGATGATTCGCCGGATGGCGTAAGCGACCATGTGCGGTGTACCTGCAGAAACCGTGATGGGGCGTCCGAGGACACCCCACTACGTAGCGAAGTCCTAATCAACGAGGAACGCCGGGCTTGCCGGCGTTCCCCTGTTGTTGGAGAAGGTTACTTCTTGGTGGTGGTCCAGAATTCGACGCTAGTGTCGCCTGGGACCTGCTTGTCATCTGGCTTCTTGTTTTCGATCATGCCCTTGATGTAGGGCTTGACCACTGCATGGAAGCCGACCTGCCACATGGGAGCCATGCCGCAGACGTTTTCGACGATCAGCTTTTCCACATCGCGGTACTGCTGACGGCGTTCTTCGTCTTTTTGGTTGAACTTCGCCTTCGCGATGAGGTCGTCAATAGACTTCAGCGAGCAGCTCTGCTTGTTGATCGAACCACCGGTCTCGTAGAGGCCGAGGATCCAGTTTTCCGGGTCCGGGTAGTCTTCGCCCCAGCCACCGAGAACGATCTGGAAGTCGCCGCTGTTGAACCGCGAGGAGCGGGTCTTCGAGTCGGTGTATTCGAGAGTGATGTCGATGCCGAGGTGCTTCTTCCATTCGGACTGGAGGAATTCACCGATCGCCTTG
>JBATMK010000215.1:0-3700 GCA_049289815.1 Flavobacteriales bacterium | reverse complement strand
CTGCTTTCCCGCGAATTGCTTGCGGCGGATGAGGGCGCGCAGGCGGGCAACCAGTTCGGGGAGGTGGAAGGGCTTGGGCAAGTAGTCGTCGGCTCCAAGGTCCAGACCGAGGATCTTGTCATCGAGCGAGCCCTTGGCGGAAATGATGATGATACCCGTGGCCGGGTTCTGTGCGCGCAGCTTGCGCACGATATCCAAACCGCTGCCCTTAGGCAGGGTGATGTCCACCAGCACGGCATCGTAGGTATAGAGGTCCGCCTTTTCCATGGCCGCTGGAAAGTCGTTCGCGGACTCGATCATGAAACCTTCCTCTTGCAAGTACATGCGGATGGATCGCCGCAATTCGGGCTCGTCCTCGATCAGGAGCACTTTCATGACTGCAAGCTATGTCCGTGATCGTGTGTGTGGGTCCTGTATGCATCGATCAGAAGATCCGCGACCATGTGAGGCGCACCGCGCGTGTTTCCAAGTAGTCCGTGCTCACCATCCGGAAGCCATCGCCCACCACTTCCTTGTATATGTGCATGGTATTGAACATGTCGGTGGCCGCCAAACCCAACTCGCTCTTCACGCCGGGAAGCTTCCACGCTAAGCCCAGATCCACGGACCAACGCTCGCCGATGCTGCCTTGCGGCACGATATCAGGCGCCAGCCAGATCCCGGTAAGCTGGAGGTCCATGCCTTCGCGCAAGCGGAACTTGGTGTTCAGCTTCACGTTGCCACTGGTGGCCTCTTGTCTCTTGGCGCTGTATGGCGTTGGCGTTGGATAGGCGCTGATGGTGGAGAAGGCATCGATCACGTTCCGGTACACGTTCGCGTTCAGGTTCACGCGCACTCCCTTCACCACTTCCTGCTCGATCACCGCCTCCAGGCCGCTGTTGGTGCCACCACCCGCGTTCTGGGCCAAAGTGTATAGTTGCGTGCTGGTCCCATCCCCGGTTACGATGCGGGTGAGGATGTTGGAGGTAATGCGGTGATAGGCTGCCGCGTAGACGTATCCCCTTGACAGGTCGCGCTTGTAGCCGAGCTCGCCGCGCCAAGTGAACTGGGGCCGCAAGCCGGGGTTGCCGATCCGCAGGATGCCCGGATCATCGTACTTGGGAAAGATGCGCAGGTCCCCTTCATCTGGCCGGTCCACGCGCCGGGAGACCGAGAGCGATAGACGACTGCGCTCGTTGAGGATGCGGGCGTAGCGAACGTTCGGAAAGGGTTCCAAGTAGCTGTAGCCATCGCTGGTGTACGTGTTGTGGCCCGGATCCACATCGTAACGCAGGTCCACGGCTTCCACGCGCAGACCGGCCTCCAGCTCGAAGCGCTCCCGTTCATACACATAGTTCGTGTAGAGGGCAGGGATCAACTCGTTGTACGTAGCACCGCCAGCCGCGCCTTGATCCAGCGGTGAACCGATCGCTGCGGTGTAGGTGATGCGGGTAGGGATGACGCGCCAGCGGAATTTCCCACCCACTTCCAAACGACCATTTGCGAGCGGCTTGGTGTAGTCCGCCTTCAGGTCGCCCACATGCTCATCGGCGATCAAAGCGGTGTTGTTGTAGCCGGTTCCCGTCAGGCTCTCATCCGTGATAGCGTACTTCTCATCCTCGCGATGGAAGGTGTAGTTGAGGCCGATGTCCAACCGCCTACCCGCTTGTTTGAACTTGTGGGTGAACGCGCTGCTGAGGTTGGCGGATGTATTCACTTCATCCTCGTAGAAGGACCATAATCGCTGGCGTTCGGTCAGCCCTGCATCGAAGTATGCCACATCGCCATGGTCGATATGCGCTTCGCTTGCATAGAGCGTGGAGAAGGTGAGGTTGTCGCGCTCGCTGAGCTTGAGGTCGAAGCCGCCCTTCAACGTGTACATGGTCTGGTCCCGGTTCTCCAGATACTGCTGCCGCAGTACTGTGCCATCGGCATAGGTGCGCTCGAAATGCTCGTTGCGGTTGAGCACGCGCTGGGTGAGCACATCGGCTTGCAGGTTGAAGTCCAACTTCGCACGATCCCAATTCAAGCCGAGGGAGGGGCCGAACTTGGGCGTAGTTGTGTATTGCGGACCAACGGTGGGCAAGTCCGCTTGCTTCACACCCAAGGCACCTGCACCGGCCATGACCGAAGCCTTGCCGTGCAAACCACTGCGCTTGTCCTTGCGGTAAATGATGTTGATGACCCCGGCCATGCCGTTCGCATCCATCTTGGCCGAAGGGTCGTTGATCACCTCAATGCGTTCAATGGCCGAGGCTGGGATATTGTCCAACCCGCTCTGGTCACCGAACCCGGTGAGCGCGGATTGTTGCCCGTCGATCAGGACAGCCACCTTATCGCTGCCGCGCAATTGCAGTTTGCCGCTTCGTTGGTCCACAGTAACACCCGGCAGGTTGCGTAGCGCTTGCAACACCGACCCGCCGCTCTGGCTCAGATTGTCGTCCAGGCGAAAGACCTTCTTGTCCATGGCATCACCAACCTGCTCGGTCCGGCCCACCACCTCGAACTCTGCCAAGTCTTGCGCGGCGCTTGCCATGGGCAGCGCGCCCAGGTCGAGGTACGCGCTGAGGCTGCCTACATGGATCGGTTTGCGCAGCGGGGCATAGCCCAACCCGGCCACCTTCAGTACGTAGTTGCCCGGCGCGATGCCACTAAGTACCCAGCGACCCTCATCGTCCGAGATGGTGCCGCCCTTCAGAACGCTGTCTGTTGCTGTTTGCAGCATGATCGTCAGGTAGGGAAGCGCCTCACGGGTTGTTGCGTCCAGCACGGACCCCGACAGGGTGACCGTGGTTTCCTGAGCTGTCCCACTGAAGCCCAAAAGCAGGAAGGCAGCTGCCCATCCCGATCTTCGCGCGTTACCACCTTGGCGTGACGAACCTTCCTGGAAAGGAGGCCCATCTCCGCTGTTCACTTTGTTCGATGCGTTGCTGTGCGACTTCAAACCCATGCAGCAAACCTATCCTCACGATCCTGTGCGGAATTTGCTTGTGTGTTCAGTGTGGAGCATGGAGCGTATTGGTGAGGCGAGCAGTTGCGCGTGCTTCGCGTGAGGGATAGAAGCGGAAAGCCCGGAGGCCTGTAATCAGGCCGAGGACTTGCAGCGGATAGCCCGACCCGCCTGCTTTTGAGGCGGGGCACGCCCTACTTCTTCTTACCCAGAGCCGGGCTGGCTCGCATCCCCCCCATCGCCGTCCCGGTCTTCTGCCGTCCCATGGCCGCATCGGTGAAGACGCGCAGGCCGAGTTCGGGGCGGTAGCCGTGGATCTCCTTGACATCGATGGCGATGAGGAAGTCGATGATCTCCTTGTTGATGACCTGGCCGGGCACGAGCACCGGGAAGCCTGGCGGGTAGGGAATGACGAAGGATGCGGAGACGAGCGGCTGGCCATTGCGGAGTTCGGCGAGCGCGGGTTCCAATTTGACGTAGCGGCAGCGCTCCTCCTTGTAGGCGAGGAAGTAGGCGGAGCGGATGTCGCCGCCGGGCACGCCGGGCTGGCCCTGGAAGCTGGTGTGGAAGCTGGAGAAATCGGGCAGCGGCGGATACTTCTCGAGGTCTTTCAGGTCGCGCAGTTTGTCGATGTGCATCAGCTTGTCCTCGCGCTCCATGCCCGCGTTGCGTTCTTCGAGCTCATCGGCGATCTGCAGCAGCACTTTGGTGAGGTAGGCCAGCGAGCCGCGCGTGGTGCCGATGTTGGTCATGAAGAGCACGCTGTTGCGG
>JBATMK010000214.1:0-1626 GCA_049289815.1 Flavobacteriales bacterium | reverse complement strand
GCGCAACCCAAGGCCGGCGAGCCGCTCAAGATCGGCTTCGTCTACGTGAGCCCGATCGGCGACGCCGGGTGGACGTTCCAGCACGACACCGGCCGCAAGGAGATGGAGAAGTCGCTCGGCGCCAAGGTGACGTCCAAGTACATCGAGAGCGTCCCCGAGGGCGCCGACGCCGAGCGCGTGATCCGCGAGCTCGCGCAGAGCGGCCACCAGCTCATCTTCACGACCTCGTTCGGCTACATGAACCCGACGATCAAGGTCGCGGGCACGTTCCCGAAGACGCAGTTCGAGCACGCGACCGGCTACAAGAGCGCGAAGAACGTCGGCATCTACAACGCGCGCTTCTACGAGGGCCGCTACCTCGCCGGCATCGTCGCGGGCAGGATGACGAAGAGCAACGTCGCGGGCTACGTCGCCGCGTTCCCGATCCCCGAGGTCGTGATGGGGATCAACGCGTTCGCGCGCGGCATGCGCAGCGTCAACCCGAAGGCCGAGGTCAAGGTCGTGTGGGTGAACTCGTGGTTCGACCCGGGCAAGGAGCGCCAGGCCGCCGACACGCTGATCTCGCAGGGCGCTGACGTCGTCACGCACCACACCGACTCGACAGCTGCCGTGCAGGCCGCCGAGGCGAAGAAGGTCTACGCGGTCGGCTACCACAGCGACATGTCGAAGTACGGCCCGAACGCGCAGCTCACCGCCGTGACGCACCAGTGGGGCGACTACTACACGAAGACCGCGCAGTCCGCGCTCGACGGCAAGTGGAAGCCCGGCAGCGTCTGGGGCGGCATCAAGGAAGGCATGATCAAGCTCGCGCCGTTCAACAAGGCGGTGCCGAAGGACGTGCAGGACCAGGTGATGAAGGTCGAGGCCGACATCAAGGCCGGCAAGTTCCACCCGTTCACCGGCCCGGTCAAGGACAACGAGGGCAAGGAGCGGATCGCGGCCGGCAAGACGATCGACGACGCGACGCTCAACCGGATGGACTATTACGTCGAAGGGGTGCAAGGGAAGCTGCCGTCGTCGAAGTGACCGAGCGCGGACGGGACTCGTCGCCAGGACGCCGTCCCGCCCGTCTCTCGACCGAAGCCATCGTAGCGATCACCGGGGAGGCGCCATGAACTGGTTCATGACGGTGTTGAGGAAGTACGCGGTGTTCGAGGGGCGCGCGCGGCGCCGCGAGTACTGGTTCTTCGTGCTGTTCTACATCCTGATCTCGGTCGTCCTGTCGATGGTCGACCGGGTGCTCGGCCTCTACAACGAGGCGTACGGGATGGGAGCGCTGGGCGGCCTCTTCTGCCTGGCGGTGCTGATCCCGTCGATCGCCGTCGGCGTGAGGCGCCTGCACGACACCGGCCGGACCGGCTGGTGGCTGCTGATCGGCTTCATTCCGCTGATCGGCGCGATCGTGCTGATCGTGTTCTTCGTCCTCGACAGCCAGCCGGGCACCAACGCCTACGGTCCCAATCCGAAGGAAACGGCCGCGCCGGCCTGATGGCGCAGGGGCGCGCATCGTGCGCATGACGTGACGCAAGTCGGGGCCCCGGGAAGTCGTCCGGGGCCTCGTCGCTTCGAACCCCGGGGCACCGGAAGGAGCGCCACATGTGCCGCAACATCCGAACGCTGTTCAAC
>JBATMK010000213.1:0-2054 GCA_049289815.1 Flavobacteriales bacterium | reverse complement strand
ATCCTGTATCGCATCGGCGAGATGCTGGAAGGACGCCGCGCGCAGTTCGTGCACGAGATCATGTTGCACGGCGGTACGCGCGAGCACGCCGAAGCCCGCGTGAGCGAAGCGATCGATCGCTGGCTCTACTACGCAGGTTGGTGCGATAAGTACCAGGCGGTCTTCAGCAGCGTGAACCCCACCAACAGTTCGCACTTCAACTTCAGCGTGTACGAACCCACCGGCGTGGTGGGCGTGATGGCACCCGAAGGCAGTGCCTTGCTCGGACTGGTCTCGATGATCGCACCCGTGATCGCGGGCGGCAATACTTGTGTTGTTGTGGCCAGCGAAAGCATGCCATTGCCAGCGGTCACCTTCACCGAAGTGCTGGCCACCAGCGATCTGCCCGGCGGCGTGGTGAACCTGCTCACCGGTTACCGCAACGAGCTGCTCAAGCCGCTCGTGACACACATGGATATCAACGCGATCGTTGTTGATGCAGCCACCAAGGAGGAGCGTACCATGCTGGAGCAGGAAGCCATCTGCAACCTCAAGCGCGTGATGTATCCGAAAGTCACGGACTGGTCGAAGGATGATGCGCAATCGCCCTACTTCATCCTCGACACACAGGAGGTGAAGACTACCTGGCACCCGATCGAGAAAGGGCAGGGTGGTGGTGGGGGGTATTGAGGTGAACACAGCAGAATGCGCGCGATCGGTCCCTTGGTGAGCATCGGTGATCGCGCTCGAAAGCGATGGAGCTTCACGCTACCATGGCTCTATGCCATCTTGGGATGCGGTTGCGGGGTAGTGATCGCGGATACCTACTTGCCGCCCAATAGCACTGCCCAGACCATCCGTGCCGTCACCGAGCACGTTGTTCACATTGGTGGCAAAGGGCATAGATCGGCTGTAACATATTGGTCGGTGGTGTCCTTGTCGGATGGCATCAAGCTTCAAGTTGAACGCACGGCGAACAACTTTCCTGTTGGGGATACCATGGAAGTTCAACTGAGCCGGATCCTCGACCAACCCATGAGCTACCAGAACGATTACAAGGGGAATGGGTCGTGGTCGACGGTTGATATGTACAAGAGCGACTTTCGCCCGTTCCCTTTTGCCGCATTGCTCTTATCTGTTCTGCTCCTGTTGCCCTTCTGGCAAGCTGAGGTCAGATTGATCATGCAAGCTCTCTTGGTGGTGGTGCTGGTCGCATGGCTCTTCATGCTGTTCGGCACAGGTGCTATGGCTAGGTTTGGATAACACTGCCTGTCACCCCGTCCAGAAGGATCAGGGCGAGGGACCGAAACTCAAAGCGCTGATCCCATGTCCAGCTTCAAACTACCCTCCGATCTGAAGTTCAACCGGGGCATGATCCAGGAACCGAACGCCTATGCGAAGGAGTCCGGTTGTGCATCCTGGCTCTTTCTCGTGGGCGAGGAATTCGCCTCCATGCCGGGCGGCATGTCCTACGGACAAGTGCAGGAAGCCATGCCGAAAAGCGCGCGCGTGATCAGCGATCCGCCCCGCGTGCTCGATCTGGACCTCGCACGCAAGCACGTCGATGCGCTCGATCACCTCCCACGCCCCACGTTGATCTCGTGCCGCTCGGGTCCCAGGGCTTCGGCAGTTGCGTACATGTATGCAGGGCTCAAGCAGGGAGCGAACGCGGAGGATGTCCTTGCGGCTGCTGAGGAAGACCAGGCACCGTTCTGCGCATCCGAGGATTACAAGAACTGGGTGCGGTCCTCCATGTCGATACTGAAGGAGGAGAGCGCTACGGAGCCCGCAGCGTGAGTGATGCGCTCGCTGGGTCATCCGTGCATGTCCAGGATGCCCGGTGCTCCATGTACTTGCAATAGTTTGGCAGCGCTTTGAACAGAACGTATCGGAACCGACGGGTCGCAGGCGTGGCGATAGTGGCCACGGTGCTCGCCTTCGCCGCTTGCCGCAAGGATGCCGCGATCACCCAGGAACCGGGCGAACCCGTGCTCGTGCTGCCGGAGGCGATGTACCACTACGAGCTGCCGCAGATGCCCGCGCATTTCAGCGGCTTCCCGTTGCAGGTCTGGGAG
>JBATMK010000212.1:0-2690 GCA_049289815.1 Flavobacteriales bacterium | reverse complement strand
CGGTGGCCGAGAGCATGCCGAGCGCGTTGTCCATGCGCTGCAACAATGCCTCCGGCGGGAACATGCGCGTTTGCTGGGCAGCCAGCTCGATCGCCAGCGGCAGGCCGTTGAGGCGCTGGCAGATGGCCGCGATCGCACGCAGGTCGTGATCATCCATGCGCAGTCCTGGATCCACCAGCCGGGCGCGCTGGATGAAGAGCTCCACAGAACTGCAGGCCCGCAATTCTTCCGGCGATGCACCCAGCGGATCCGGTGGCTCGGCAAGCGGCGAGAGCGGATAGACCTGTTCATCGCGCAGGCGCAGCGGCGTGCGGCTGCTCACCAACAACTTCAGCCCAGCGCAATGGTCCAAGAGTTCGCTGAGCATCGGCCCTGCATCGATCACCTGCTCGAAATTGTCCAGCACCAAAAGCATGCGCTTGTCCGCAAGCAGGTCGAAGAGCAGGTCGGTGGAAGAGCGCCGGGCATTGTCGTACGAGCCCAGCGCGTGCGCGATGGTGGAGGCGACCAACTCGGGCCGGTCCACCGATGCCAGGGGAACGAACAACGCGCCATCAGGGAAGCGCGCCTGCACCGTATGGGCAACCAGCAGCGTGATCCGCGACTTTCCTGTCCCTCCTGCGCCCGTCACCGTCACCAGCCCCACGTCATTGCGCAGCAGGAGCGCGGCGATGGCCTCGCGATCCTCGTCACGGCCCACCGAGGGGCCGCGTAAAGCGGGAAGCCGCGACAATGCCGGAGCGTGCTCGTCGATCCGCGTCCCGCCCTTCGCGAACCGCTCACTGAGCAGGATGGCCAGATCGTTGCGACAGAGCTCCGCCAGATCCTCGGGCGTCCGGAACTTCTGGTAGCTCATCGCACCACTGTTGCGGATGTCCCCGAGCAGCGCATTGAGTCGTTCATCACGCTCACCTTCGACCTCCTTGATGTAGATGAGCTTGGGTTTGCTCCCGCACAGGCGGTATTCGTCCTCCAGACCACTGATCAGCATGTCCGGTGCCACCCAACCGTAGCTCTTCGCGTAGATGCCGATGAAGATGTCGCTCTGGTCCACATAGGCGCGGTAGAGCTCACGCGGTGGATGCGGCCGCGCTCCAGCCTCGAAGAACACGGGCGTCAGGCGCAGCGTCTCGATGGCTTTGCGCAACGCGCGGCGTTCTTCCTTCAGCTCTTCGATGGTGGAACTGATGAAGACCCGCAGGCGTTGGTCGGGCGTGCGGATGGTGGACATCGCCGTGAATTTATCCGCACGGACCGAATGCCTTGCAGCACAAAAGGCCCTCGCCGCCTACCTCACCACCCGCGCAACACACACAACACCATCGGCCGAAGTGCAGCGCACCGAGTACGCTCCGGGTGCCTATGCCTCCGTAGCGATGCTGACTTCCGTTGCCGGAGTGGTGGCTTGAACCACAAGGAGAACCGGTCGCAGCGCCCCGTTACATTCACCCACACGGTCAGGAGGACAGGCCGTGAGAGCATGGAGCAGCCGAGCATCGACCTCACCAACCTCGAACGGTTGTTCAAGGGGAACCGCTCGCGCATGAACGACTGGATGCGGTTATACCTGCAGGAGGCTCCCGGCTATTTCAAGCAACTCACCGACAGTCTGGCCACGGATGATGCCGAGACACTCGCCGCTGCCGCCCATGACCTACGCCCGCAGGCGCACTACCTGGGTTCAGCTTCCATGCTGGATCTGCTCATCGCCATCGAAGACCAAGCGAGGAGCCAGGGCGCTGCCGCCTGCAGCGAACGCATGGACGCATTGATGACCATGCGCGATGCGGTCGACAACGAACTGCACGCAGCCCTCAAGGTCGCGGAGGCCGACGACCAAAACAGGTGAAAACACGCGCTGAAGCGGACCCCGGCAGGCGCGACCTTTCCCCCATGATCCGATTGGCCCTGGCCGACGACCAGCTGCTCTTCCGCCGCGGCATGGTGATGCTGCTGCGCGATATGGCGGGCGTGCAGGTGTTGTTCGAGTGCGGCAACGGCGAAGAACTGCTGACCGGTCTGCGGAACAACGACGTCGACATCGTACTGCTCGACCTGCAGATGCCCGTCATGGACGGCATGGATACGCTGCCCAGGGTGAAGCGGGAACATCCGGAGGTGAAGGTGATCGTGCTCAGCACCCACGAGGAGGAGAAATTCATCGCGCATGCCATGGACCTCGGTGCCAACGGCTACATGTTGAAGAGCGCGGACACCGACGAGATCGAGAACGCGATCCGCTCGGTGTACCACAGCGGCTATTACTACAGCGATCGCGTGAGCCGCGTGATGCTGCACGGCCTGGTGAAGAAGCAGAAGGTGAAGCCGAACTTCAACGAGCTGGACCCGTTGAGCGAGCGCGAGCTGGAAGTGCTGCGTGGCATCTGCCAGGAACTCACCAACACCGAGATCGCAGGGAAGCTCTTCATCAGCCCACGCACGGTGGAAGGCCACCGGAACAACATGCTGTTGAAGACCGGCGCGAAGAACACCGCCGGGCTCGTGGTGTATGCGATGACGAAAGGCTACTACACCCCACAGTGATGCGCGCTTCGCGGATCCTGTTGCCGATCCTTCTGCTCGCAGCGCGTACCGGGATGGCGCAATACGATACGCTCACGCTTCCGTTCCGCGCGCTCACCATCGAGGACGGGCTCTCACAGGGCATGGTGAGCAGCATCATACAGGAC
>JBATMK010000211.1:0-10588 GCA_049289815.1 Flavobacteriales bacterium | reverse complement strand
CCGTGGAACTGACATCCACCACGCGGTTGATGCCGACCTGGTACAACTCCATCCCTTTCACATCACGGGTATCCAGGATGCTGGTCTTGGTAACAGCGCCGGAACCGAGATCGAGTTTGTAACCGGTAAGGAAGCCGCCTTGTCCATCGGAGTGAGCTTTGGGTACTTCATTGACGGCCAGATGCATGTTCTCCACGTGGTCCATGAAGAGCAGGAACATGTGCGTGGGGCTTTCGAAATAGGAGAAGGAACAACCACCCGGTGGCCGCAAGGCGACCTGACGCTTGGGAAGTTTCTTCATCCAATTAAGAGTGCCGCTGCTGCTGATGCTCGTGACCAGCATGTTGTCGTAGTGGTAGGTGTAGTAAGCGGAGCGGTTCTGGGTGGCACTGTGGTAGATCACATAGTACTGCTCCCCGATCAGCACCATGGCACCGTCCGGTTCCACCAGCACCATGCTCATGTCCAGATTGGGAAAGCCCACTTCGGCCTTCCCTTCCGCCTCCTTCTTCTCGTTCTTCTTCTGTGCGCGCTCGGAGATGTACTCGTTCACGAGTTCGAGCGGGATATCGTGCCGCGCCACGTGGCCGATGGCGCCGCTCTTCCCCACCGAAAAACTGAACAGGCCTTCCGCGCCGGTGGATCGCTCCTGGGTGCGGAAGTACCCCGCGCAAAGCATCTCGTCATTCACCCCTTCGAACAAACTGATGTCGCTGATGTACATCGTGCCCAGGTCGATCGGGGTGATGTCGAAGTCCTTCGACGCAGCGCCGAAGCGGAACAACTCGATGTGGCTGGGCATCTCCTCGCCGCGCGCCAGCTCCTTGGGATCCTTCTCCCGGACGGTGGCCAGCATATAACCATTGCCGTCGGCGTCCACTTCGGCATCGAGGTTATCCATCCGCTCCTCCGTGTAAGGCATGGTGAATTCGTTGCGCCACACCTCCACCACCTCCTTGTCGAAGACGACCACACCGATCACGTCCTTGTTCTTGGAGTCATCCGTCTCCTCCGGCTTCTTGCGGTACTTCACCATCAGGTGTGCATCGTCGAACGAGCGCGTGAAGGAATACTTGTTCGCCACCCCGAAATTGTACCAACCCGTGCTGACGGTGGTGCCCGAGAGCTTGCCATTGACCTTCAGGATGGAACGGCCCGGGCCCTTGAAGCCACAGTTCTCCGTATCCACTTCGCGCACCCACAGCTCTTCCGTCTTGGTCGGCTTCTCCCAAGTGGAATAGAACACATACACGCGGTCGTTGAAGACCATCATCTGGTCCATGGTGTGACCCTTCGGGAAGTCGCGCACTTCCTTCATGCAGGTTTGGGTGAGTGTTTCGCCGCTCAGCTTCTGAATGAAGTAGCTGTCCTTGTCCACTTTCACGGCTACGACGCCGCTCGACACCCGGAAATACTCTTTGACACCGGCATCGATCACCGGGTAAGGCTTGCCGAGCTCGTACTTGAAATCCTTGCTCACTTCGATCTGTGCCCGGGAAGTGATGGGCTGAAGGCAGGACAGCAGCGCGATCGAGGAGAGGATCTTTTTGAACATGGGGGATGGTTGTGGGTGGTGAATATGGTGGATCGCGGCGGCAAGGCTCCTCCTGACTTGTCAGCGGGCTGTGCGTGCCGTCGAATGCCCGCTGGCCACATCGTTCGGGCGTACTTTGCGGATCTTGTTGGATCACCCATGTTGCGTTGTACCACCACCTTCCTCGGCAGCTGCGCTGCTGCGTTGCTTGCCACCGCCCAGCAATTCGATGGCGTCACCACCGTGAATGCACTGGGGCAGACGGTAACCGTTTCCCGGCCGGCCGGCTTCTACAAAACCAAACCCGCGCGCGAGTGGCCAGCGGTGAAGGATACCGATGGACCGGCAAGTGGGAAGAAGGAGCAGCGCAACGACTTCAGGCACAACCCGGTGTTGAACGAGGCGGCACTGCTGGAAGCGGACGGCGCGCTGCAGACCGCGTATACCAAGGGGGGCAGTCGCGCACCGATCGTGAGCTTCAACGGGCAGAACGGCAATGGTGTGCCACCCGACCCCACCGGTGCTGCGGGCCCCAACCACTACGTGCAAGCGGTGAACCTGAGCTACAAAGTGTATTCGAAGACCGGCACGAGCCTGAGCGCCTCGCTCGACCTGAGCAGCCTATGGCCCGGGAGCCAGGATGCTGGCGACCCCATCGTGCTCTATGATCGGCATGCCGACCGCTGGTTCATCAGCCAGTTCAATTTCGCGCCCAACCGCATGCTCATCGCTGTTAGTGAAACGGGCGATCCACTGGGCGCCTACTACACCTACTCGTACACCTTCAGTCAATTCCCCGACTATCCGAAGTTCAGCGTGTGGTGGGACGGGTATTACTTCACTTCCAATTCGAACAAGACCGCCGTGGCCTTCGAGCGTTCAGCCATGCTGGTGGGCGATCCCGGCGCGCAGATGGTGGCGCTTACCGCACCGAGCAATGGCGCGAATTTTTTCACCTGCGTACTTCCGGCCGACGCTGATGGCCCCTTGCCGCCCAACGGCACGCCTTGTTACTTCTTCAACCTCGAGGACAACGCCTGGGGCAACCCCACGGACCGGATCCGGGTGTACGAGATGACCACGGACTGGGTAACACCGGGCAACACCACTGTGGTGAGCACGCAGACGCTGAACACCGCTTCGTTCGTCACCGCCCTCGGATCGGGTTTCGACAACATCGACCAGCCGGGCACCACGCAGAAACTCGATGCGGTGAGCGAGATCCTGTATTTCCGGGCCCAACACACCCGCTGGACCGACCACAACAGCGTGGTGCTCTGCCATGTGGTGGACGTGGGCAGCGATGAAGCGGCCGTGCGCTGGTACGAGTTGCGCGATGCCAACGACGGCATCTGGTCCATCTACCAGCAAGGCACCTACAACCCCGATGATGCCAACCGCTGGATGGCGAGCATTGCCATGGACGATCTGGGGAACATCGGTTTGGGGTACAGCCATGTGGACCCCGACAATGCGATCAACGCCGGCTTGCGCTACACCGGCCGCTATGCGAACGATCCGTTGGGCCAGATGACCGTGAGCGAACAGAACGTGATCGCGGGCACCGCGGCCCAGACCAACGTGAACCGCTACGGTGACTATGCCCACATGAGCGTTGACCCGGACGGCAACACGTTCTGGTTCACCGGCGAGTACATCGGCCCGGGAGGCAATTCGCGCACACGCATCTACTCCTTCGACCTGTCCGCCATGGCCGGGGTGAACGAGCACGGTCCGGGGACGGCAACCGCCCAGATGGAAGTGATCCAGGACAACGGTGCACTGCACGTATCCCTTGAAGGATTGTCGAGCAACGATGTCCTGCGGTTCTCCGTGATCGGCATCGACGGCAAGGAGGTCATGGGCAGCGATGTTGAACCCACGGCGAAGGCATGGCACAGCACGGTGGATGTGCAGGCCCTGGGCAGTGGTGTCTATTTCGTCCGGTTGGGCAAGGCAGACTTCCAGAGAGTGGAACGGATCGTGATCTCCCAATGAGGAAGGCCGCCCTCTGCACCCTGGCAGCAATTGCGCTGCTCGTCGCCTGCAACAAGACCAAACCCGTTGTTGAAGAGGCAGCCCCATCGAAGGTTTCTCCGGGCTTTTTCACCGGTATCGTCACCACGGCAAAAGCCAAGGTGGGGTGCCCGTACCTGGTGTTGATGTCCACGGATGAAGGCGACAAGTTGTTGATCCCGATCGGGCTTGACGAGCAGTATTTGAAGGACGGATTGAAGTTGATGTTCAAGTTCCGCCCCTCGCGCGGCAGCAGCGGCGATTGCCTCGCGGGCCGGCCGGCCATCCTGGAAGAAGTGAGCGTGGTGAAGTAGGAACCACCACGGGTAACCCATGCCAACAGCAGGATGAACGGCGCTGCCATCCGGGACCGGTACGATGTGGTCGTTATCGGCGCGGGTATGGGTGGTCTCACAGCAGCGGCACTACTGTCCCGGGCCGGGCTTTCGGTGTGCGTGCTGGAAATGGACTCACGGCCCGGTGGCTACCTGGCCGGCTTCCGCCGCAAGGACTTCCGCTTCGACAGCGCCATCCACTGGTTGAACCAGTTGGGGCCGACCGGCATCGTAACGCGCGTGTTCCAGGCCATCGGCCGGGATCATCCCACGGCAACACCGCAAACGCGTATCAAGCGCTACAAGGGCCGCGACTTCGACTACCTCCTTACCAACAACCCCGATGAACTGAAGGCGCAGCTCATACGCGACTTCCCGAAGGATGCCGCCGGGATCGCGCGCTTCTTCCGCGATGCGAAGAAGATCGGTGCGGCCTTCGACGGCATGGGCAGTTTCTTCCGCACAGAGGAATCGATGAGCAAGACGGGCTACGGCCTGCATATGTTGAAGAAGCTGCGCTTCGCACTGCCCTTCATACCGCACTTGCGGTACAGCGGAAGCGAAGGCATCGCCAAAGGGCTGCGCAAGTACTTCAGCGAGGAACGGCTGATGCGCGTGTTCGCGTCGGAGATGGACCTGCTCAGTTGCCTGGTGCCCGTCGGCTGGGCCTACTACGGCGATTACCAGATGCCTCCCATCGGTGGCAGCCAGGTGTTCCCGGAGTGGTTGTGCCATGTGATCGCCAGCTACGGCAACGAAGTGCATTACCGATCCCGCGTAACCGAAGTAGTGGTGCAGGATGGAAAAGCCGTTGGCGTGAAGCTGGAGCAACGCAACACCAAGCACAGCATCGCGTGCGACCAGGTGGTTGCAGCCTGCGATGTGGAGGCACTGTACGAGCGCATGCTGCCCGCCGATGCGGTGCCCGAGAAACTGAAACGCAAGCTGCAAGATGCCGAACTCTATCCGAGTTCCGTCACCGTTTCGCTCGGCCTGGACAGGCCGGCGCAGGAACTGGGATTCGGTGAGGAGATGATCTTCCTGTGCGACGAGCGCGTGCCGCGCGAACTGCAGTGCAGTGGCGATCCGAACCAGAGCGGCATCAGCATCCTCGCTCCCGCCCTGCGCGATCCGAGCATGGCACCTGCGGGCATGGGCACCCTCACCATGTATATCCCCGCGCTCTTTGGAATGCACGATCGCTGGCGCACGTTGGCGAGCGGGAACGGCGAGCCGCAACGGGCCGAAGAATACAGCGCACTGAAACAGCACTACGCCGATGTGCTGATCGCCCGCGTGGAGGAAGCCATGGCACCCGGCCTCTCCAAGCATGTGGTCTATTGCGAGGTGGCCACGCCGATCACGCACTGGCGGTACACCGGCAACCGGGGTGGCAGCATCATGGGTGCCCGGCCCGGCAAGAAGAACTTCCAGCTCGGCATTGCGCACTACCGAACTCCTGTGGAACACCTGTACATCGGTGGGCATTGGGCGGAGCTCGGCGGCGGGGTACCCATTGCCACGCGCGCCGGTGCGAATGCTGCCCTGCTTGTCTTATGCGACCGCAAGCATCCGGGCGCAGCCGTGCTTTCGCGCTACATGGATGGCCGCATCACCGCCAGCGACCTCGACGGGTCGGGGCAATTCAAGCCGTACAAGGCCGATTGGGTGAGGGAGATGACCCCCGCGGAGAAGAAGGCCGCGCGGTAGCCTCACCCTGCCCTTGGAGCCTGTCCCGAGCGAAGTCGAAGGAAAGGAGAGGGTCACAATGGGAGGATGGTCCGAACTGGTCCATCGTTGTTCAATTGCTCCACTTACCCATCTTCGCAGACATGAAGAAGCTGCTCCCCACAGCGCCTGCGCTGCTCCTGGCATTCTGCTGCCATGCCCAGAACGATCCCGTGATGCTGGCTCCGAACTGGAAAGTGGGCGACGTGCGAACGCTGCACATTTCGAAGAGCCTCAACGAGACGGTGAACGACACCGTGCGGATCAACAAGACGGTGTCGTCCGATGCGCCGGTGAAAGTGACCAAGAACACCGCGACCGCCTACACGATCGAGATGCCGTACCAAGGTGGCCGCTTGATGAAGGCGCTCCAAGCGAACCTCATGGGCGACTACGAGGGTGGCGGTTCCGAGGAGTTCAAATTGAAGCCCGACCTGCGCTACGAAGTGCGCAAAGAAGATGGCCGGAGCGACCTGGTGAACTGGGAGGATGTGCAGAAATACATCGTTACCGAACTCGACACGATGCGCGCGAATTCCGAGGACACGACTGCCACAGGAAAGGCCATGCGCCTGTTCTTGCCCATGCTCGGCACCAAGGAGAGTGTGCAATGGCTCGTGGGCGACCAGATCGGATGGGTGACCGGGGTCTATGGCCGCACCATGCTGCCGAAGGACACCCTGCACATCGAGGAAAGGATCATCGACCCGTTGTTGTTCCGCTCCGGCGATTCCACCACCACCAAGACTTCCGTAACCATCAGCAGCCTCGACCTGGCTAAACAGCGCATGGTGGTACGCAGTGAGGTGCACTACAATACCAAGCCTTACCTGGAGCGGGCGAAGCAGGAGATCCTGAAGTCGGCCGGCGCAGGCCTGAAGACGGAAAAGCAGCAGATCGATGCGAAGAACAAGGCCAAGGCTTTCGTCACCTCCTTTGAAATGACGGCGAAGAACCTCACCAACACAACGGTGAACACGCGCACCAGCTGGCCTTCAAAAGTGGTGAGCAACACTACCATCAACAGCAAGCGGACCGGCAAGCGCACCGCGATGGTGGAAACGTGGATGGTGGAGGTGAAAGAGTGAGAGGGTGATGGAGCTGCGAGCCGGCGGGTCCTGAGTCTTGAGTGGCGATCGAAAACGGTCTTACAGCTCACGGGAACATGGCCTTCAGCGGGTCCCAGTAGTACTGGCGCCAGCCGTCCTTGAAGCTCTTCACCAGTGACGTAGGCACGCGCTTGTGCGCGAAATCGATCGCGGTCTTGGTCTTGCTCACCGGCGTGAGGTCGAAGACCACTTCCGAGAAGTGGTCTTCCGGCCATTCGTCCTCCAGCGCACGCCAGGTCTGCACGATCCGGCGGCCCTCCACCAGTTCCACGTTGGTGCCGAAAGCATAACCATCATACACTTCGAAAGCGCCACCCACCTTCCGCGATACCGTGGCCGCCGATCCGGTAAGCTTCGCATGCTTCCGGCTGTCCATGAGGATATCATAGATCGTTTGCGAGGGTGCGTTCACCGTTATGCGTTGCGTGAAGCCGCTGAACTTGGTGGGCATGGTCAGGGTCAGTGAAGATCGAGTGTTGCATAGAGCACGGCGGCAATGAGGATCACGATGCCGAGGTTGGCCAGCAGCCGGGCGAGCGCGAGCTTTCGCATGTAGGCCTCGTCCATTTGCAAGGCACGCAAGCGACGTGCGGTCATGACCTGTCGCACGGCAAGGAAGGCGATCGCCAGACCCAAGCCGATGTACAAGCCGTAAGCGGGGTCATCGGGGAACAGCTTCGGCAGCACGAACAGGATGGCCACCAGCCCGATCGCGGCGAGCATGCCGTATGTGCGCATGCCGGAGAAGGCATCCACCAGCCGCACTTTCTGGTCGTCGGGCAGCGTGCGCAACGCGCGCTCCGACACCAGCCGTGCGCCGAAGGCGCAGCCCAGGAAGAGGAGGAAGCCGATGAGGATGCGGTCCATGGAAGGCGCCCGTGCGCTGGCACGTGATGCGGTCCTAAGCTATGCGCTGCACATTCCAAAAAGATCGTTAAGCCTGCTGGTCCAAGGCAATAGTCGGAGCGGCCACTTGTTCATCCACGTGACCAATGCCCCTGTGATGATGCACACATCCGCCTTCTGGAAGGACCATTTCCAACACAACCTGATGATCCAACGCGTCGACTGGTCGGCCGCACCACAGCTCACACGCGGGCAGAAGGCCAGCATCCTCTATTCGTTGAAGGCCTGGCAGCTGGGCGAAACGAGCGACGGCCGCCACCTGCTCGCTGCAACACGGAAGTATGCCAGCCGCATCAACGACCCCGAATACGTGGAAGCGGTGCAGCTTTTCATCAAGGAAGAACAGAAGCACGGCAGCAACCTGGGCGCGTACATCGACCGCATCGGCGAGCAGCGCGCCAAGAGCGACTGGGGCGATACGCTCTTCCGCAAGGTGCGCTACTTCAACAGCAGCATGGAGCTGTGGACGATCACGGTGATCATCGTGGAAAGCGCGGCGCAGGTCTTCTACCAAGCCTTGCACGATGCCACCGAATGCCCCTTGCTGCGCTCCATCTGCACCGACATCCTCATCGACGAGGCGCACCACATCAAGTTCCAGAACGAGCGGCTGCACATCATCTTCCAGCGGAAGGGCTTCTACAACAAGGCCATCACCTTGCTGCTCTATTCCATCCTCTTCTTCGGGGTCATCCACGCCGTGTGGTCCGGGCACCGCCGCGCGCTGAAGGCCGGTGGCGTGGACCGCAGCAGCTTCATGCGGAGCATGTACTACAAGTTCTTCAGCACGTTGAAGTTCCTGCACCGGCATGAGGAACAGGTGCAACCCGCGCTTGCGATGGGATGAGCGGTGCTGTCCGCAGGCTGTCGTCATCCACCAACGTTCAGCCCATGCCCGGAATTCCCTGACATGTCCACGGCTAAGCGCTGGTGGGATTCAGATGAATACGCACCTGCGAAGGCTATCCGGCAACGCGTTTCGCTTGCTTGGATGATCGCGATGGATGGAGTGAGGCGAGAACCCCGGACTACTCGACAACGAGCAGCAAGACCTTCCGTCCGCAGGAGCTCCCGGTCTCCAGCCAATCGGCATTGTTCACGCCGCTGTACACTTCGTGCGTTCCGGTGCTATCGGTTGTGGTGATGGTGAAGCGCGAGAGGAAATTGCTCGGCAACACGTGGCCACCGCTGCATTCGTTCACTTGCACGATCTCGGATACCGTGCCCGGAGCAACCGTGTCAGTGATCACCGTAACACCACCGTTGGTGCTTTCCGTCATCACCTTCAATCTGGTGGACAAGCGGCAATCGATACGGTAACTGGCGCTGTCATGCGCTTCCTTCCTCGAGCACGAAGCCAGCGCCAGCGTTACGAGCGAAAGGGCAAGGAGGCGCAGCATCATTGATCACCGCTTTATCTCCAGCACGTTCAGCGTGCGCTCATAGATGTCGTACGTGCCGGATGTGATGCCGACACCGTTCGCATAGAACACCAAGCGGTAGAAGTAAGTACCGGGTGCCAAGGCGTTGTCCATGTAGCTAACATGGCCGCCACCACCGAAGCCGATAGCTGCTGAGCCTAGGCCGTTCGGTGTTTTGATGTAGCAGATGCCGCTGGTGTAGGTAAGGTTCACCGGCGCGGCGAAAGCGGCTGTGACATCGCGCTGCAGGATCAAGAAGTAGCCGCCCATGCTGCTTGCGGCACCGTTCAGTGTGGCGGTGTGTGTGCGCGCGAATCCGCTGATGAAGACCGCTGAGTTGTTCGCCCCGCTCCCGTACACTGTGGTAACGCTCGCCACCGCTCCATTGATCGGAACGAAGACGCCATTGGTGAACGGGATGTTCTGAACCGTGTTGGCGGCCACTCCAAAGGCTTCCTGGTTCACGAAGTTGCCCGCGAAGCGCACATCGCCGTTCACTTGCAGCGTGTGCGCGGGAGCGGGCGTGCCGATGCCCACACGTTGGTTGGACAGCACGCGCAGGGCTTCGGTGTTGGCCGTCTTCACCACCAGGTCCTTGATGTCGGTCGTGCCCAGGAAATCGGGGCCCGGGTTCGTGTTCGTATTGCCTTGCAATTGCCACGCGCGCTTGCTCTGCACTTCCACCCATTGCGTGCCGTCCCAATACCAGAAACCCATGGTGGTGGTATCGTACACCATCAAACCTTCTTCCGTCGCGCCCAACCCAGCAATGCTGGTGCGCTGCCCCGTGGTCAGGCGCGGCACCATGATGCCCTTGTTGTTGCTGGACACATCCACATCCAGCACCGCGTATGGGTTCGGCAACACACCGGTATCGTTGATGCCGATGTTCTGTGCGCTGGCGCGAACGGAGAACAGAACGGCCGGCATCGTGAGCAACAATACCTGTACTTGATGGCGCATCATGTGCAGTTAGTGTTTTCGTTCCGACGATCCACAACGAACGTTCGTGGCTGAGACGAACCCAATTTAGCGAAGTGGCCCCCGGAAGTCATCAGGGTCGGCGCAGGGCAGGACCGGTCGGGGATGCCCCAGGGAGACTTGTCGGGAAGCGCCATGGCAGAACCGTCGACCGCTTCTTGAACACCCCATCACCCGAACAGGAACATGCGGGCTTCAAGCGGCGTCATTCGGTAACACAGGTTCCCATGATCCGCCCGGCCATTTTTCGAAGCATTGGTTGTCTTCTTGTCGCGATCGGTCCGTTGCTCCTGACCGCACAGAGTTTCCAATGGGTCCGTTCCCTCGGGGGGAACGACTACGACCAAGCCAAGGATATCCATGTGGACGGCAGCGGCCATGTCTGGTCCACCGGATATGTGATCGGGCCGTCCACCAGCGGTTGCTCCACCATCAATGGCATCGGTGGTGTTGACGCATCGGTCACCAAACTCGACGGTGCAGGGAATTGCTTGCTCTCGTTCATCGACGGCGGACCGCAAGGCGACGAGGTGGGCCAGGGCATCACCACGGACGCGA
>JBATMK010000210.1:0-40464 GCA_049289815.1 Flavobacteriales bacterium | reverse complement strand
GTCCCGGAGGTGGTGTTGCCGTATTTCTGGATGTTGAGCATCACCTTTTCATCGGGAAGCCCCATGCGGTGGGCAGTGGCATCGATGATGCGCTTGTTGGCCTGGTGCGGAACGAGCCAAGCCACATCGTCGGCGGTCAGGCCGTTCTTCTCCATGATCTCAGCGCTCACATCGGCCATGTTGGTAACGGCGAACTTGAACACCGCCTTGCCCTCCTGGTAAACGAAGTGCTCCTTCGCTTCCACGGTGCGTAACGATGCCGGACGTTTGCTGCCTCCGGCTTTCTGGTGCAGGTACTGGCAGCCACTGCCATCGGCCCGCAGGATACTGTCCATGATCCCGACGCCTTCGGTGTTCGGCTCCAGCAACACAGCGCCGCAACCGTCGCCGAAAATGATGCAGGTGGCCCGGTCTGTATAGTCAATGATGCTGCTCATCTTATCACCGCCTACCACCACCACCTTCTTGTGGCGGCCCGTTTCCACGAACTGCGCACCGGTGGTGAGTCCGTAGAGGAATCCGGAGCAAGCCGCGTTCAGGTCGAAGCCCCACGCGTTCTTGGCCCCCACCTTGTCGCAGATGATGTTGGCCGTGGCCGGGAACTGGTGGTCGCCCGTAACGGTACAGCAGACCAGCAGGTCGATCTCCAACGGGTCGATGCCACGTTTGGCGCACAACCCCTTGACGGCCTCGACAGCCATTACGCTCAGTCCTTGATCCTCGCCCTTGAGGATCCGGCGCTCCTTGATGCCGGTGCGCTCGGTGATCCACGCGTCGTTGGTATCGACCATGGTTTCCAGCACGGCATTGCTAAGCACATACTCGGGCAAGTAGCCGTGTACGGCGGTGATGGCTGCGGTGATCCTGCTCATTGGAACGCGTCGCGGATGCGGTCGTTCAATTTGCTTTCCACCAGTTCGCGGGTGAAGAGCACCATGTTCTTGATGGTCACCTCGTTGCTGATGCCGTGGCCGATGATCACGTTGCCGTTCACTCCCAGCACAGGCAGGCCGCCATAGTTCTCGTAGTTGAAGCGATCGAAGAAGGGCTCGTGGACACCGCGCTGCTCCAACAGGTCATGGAAGGCTTCAACCGCCTTCAGGACGATGTTGCCCGTGAACCCGTCGCAGACGATCACATCGGCCTTGTCATTGAAGAGGTCGCGCCCCTCCACATTGCCGATGAAGTTGAACTGGGTCGTCTCCTTCATGAGGCCGTAAGCCGCCAAAGCGACCGCATTGCCTTTCTTGTCCTCCTCGCCGATGTTCAACAACCCCACTTTCGGGTTTTGGATATGGTAGACGTGCTCCGCGAGCAAGCTGCCCAAGACCCCGAACTGCACCAGCACATCGGGTTTGCAATCGGCATTGGCGCCAACGTCCAGCAGGATCCCATAGTTGCCGTTCTCCTTGGGTACCACGCTTGGGATGCACGGGCGTATGACCCCGGGGATCGGCTTCACGCTGAACACGCTGCCCACGAGCATGGCCCCTGTGTTGCCGGTACTGGCAAAGGCATCCAGCCTGCCCTCCTTCAACAGTTGGAAGCCAAGGCTGATACTGCTCTTCGGTTTCGTCTGCAGCGCCTTGGTGGCACTGTCGTGCATGGTGATGTCGTCCTGGCTGGGAACAATATCAAAGGTTCCAGGATCGGCCCCATTGCTCGCGATACCCTGCGCAATGACCGCAGGATCGCCGATGAGCACCAAGCGCACACCATGCGGAAGCTCACGCGCGGCCATCATGGCGGCGTTCACGACCACGGCTGGGCCGTGGTCGCTGCCCATGATGTCCAAGCCTATCCGCATGTGGAGGGCGGACAAGATAGAAATGGCACGTTGGGTGCCCGGCCTTAGTCGTTGGCGGTCTTGTCGATCACCACCTTGCCCTTGTAGTAGAGCTTGCCCTCTTCCCAGTGGGCGCGGTGGCGCAGATGAAGCGTGCCCGTAGCGCTATCGGTGCTCAGCGTTGGAACGGCTGCGTTCTGGTGCGTACGGCGCTTGTCGCGGCGGGTGCTGGAGTGGCGGCGTTTGGGATTTGGCATGGCGGTAAGTGATGTGCGCTCAAGCGCGCTTTTCCTGTTTCAGTTTGCGTAAGGCATCCCAACGCGGGTCGGGATCGTGGGCTTCGTCATGTCCGGGCCCATAGTTGGCCAGGGCGCTGTCCACCTCCGGATCGCACTGGCCAGCAGGGTGTACCCTACGGATGGGAATGGCCAACCGGATGCATTCGTGAATGTATTGGCCAAGGTCCACCACATGCACCGAGGCATCGAGGCCGACCATCTCTTCATCGTCGAAATCCTCCTCCGTATTGAGCTGGAAGATCTGGCGCTGGTTGCCCTTCACCGGAAAGTCCAACGGGGCATTACAATGGTCGCAGAGCACGTTCACGGTGCCGTCCGTGGCGATGTTCACCACCAGCATGGACGAGCTCTTGTCCATGGTAGCGTGCACGGCCACCGTGCCGTGCTCGAATTCCTGCTCTTCATGCTCCTTGAAGAAGGTGTCGCCCACCATCCAGTTGAAGGTGTGCAGGCCGTCCTTCAGGCCCCCGAAATCAATGGTATGCTCACTCTGCGGCTTCACCGTCGATGTAACCCTTTCCGAAAAAGGGGAGGCGAAAGTAACCGATCCAGCCAACCCGATCACCCGGGAGGCGGCCCCCCTGGTCCTGGAGGCCAATAGCCCCAGCGTTGGACTGTGTTCCATCTTCGCGCCTTTACGCTTTCACCCCAACCCTTCACCTCTAGCCCACCAGCGGGCTGCATCTCCGTGGACCTCGACTTCGAAAAGCGCTGGCGCGACCTGCTCAAAGCCCAGACCGAACGCTTCGGCCAGCCGGTCGACCTGAACGGCCTTCTTTTCTTGATCGGCGTACAGGAGCTGGGACAGGATGTACGTACTTACAAGAAGGACGAGAAGGTGAACCTGATGCACATCGCCATCTGTGTGCTGCTAACGCCTTACGGCTACTACAAAGAACTCGGCCGGGATCCCGATGGCTGGCCGCACTTCGAACGGGTGCGCGACCTGCCTCCACTGGACGCCAAGGAACAGGAACGGCTGATGAAGGAAGCTATCCTCGCTTACTTCAGCGAGTCCTGAGGGGACCCTTATGAAGGGTCAAGGGACCAAGGTCACCGTCTCCTCGTTCTCTTCCTCCTCCAGGATCTTGATGATCCCTTCGGCGGAAAGAGTATCGTACGAGGCGTAGATGTCCAGCACGGCAAAACCGGCTTGTCCCTGCTTGTAGAAATCCGAGTAATCGAACACGATCCTTCCATCTCCCCCGGTGGTGCCCTCCTTCAACAAGCGGCTGGGATCGCCGAGCGGATAGGTGGGGTTGGCGAAGAGTTTCACGTAGGCATCCGGCACCGGATGGCTGGCCTCGTCCACAACGGTGATGATGGCCTTGGTGGGTTCCACCTTGTTGCAAGCATCGAGCACGAAGACAACTGCCACCATGGCGAGGGCGCGGGTAAGCACGCTGAAGGAACGGGGTGTGGTCATTGGGCTACTTTTGACGGCCTTCACAGGAAAGCGCCTTTTTCAAGGAACCAAATGTAGCGTCCGGCCCCATGCGCCTGCAAAACACCGTGGCCAAGCTCGCTGCTGGCCTTTCGATCCTGACCCTTTGTGCTGGTGCTGTCCAAGCCAAGGAGCCGAAGCGGTCCCGGGTGGAGATCCGCACCGAACTGGGGGTCATGGTGGTTGAGCTTTACAACGAAACCCCCCTGCACCGGGACAATTTCCTGAAGCTCGTGAACGAGGGCCTGTACGATAGCCTTTTGTGGCACAGGGTGATCCCCGATTTCATGATCCAAGGCGGGGATCCCGATAGCAAGAACGCACCGGCCGGCCAAGTGCTTGGCAATGGAGGCCCGGGATATACGGTCCCGGCGGAGATCAATGCGGCTTTCATCAACAAGAAGGGCGCGTTGTGCGCAGCGCGCACCAGCGACGAAGTGAATCCGGAGAGGGCCAGCAGCGGCAGCCAATTCTACTTGGTGCAAGGCAAAAGCTGGCAGCCCAAGGAATTGCAAATGCTCCTCGACCGGAAGAACCGCGGATCGACACCGCCGAAGTACAGCTGTACCCCTGAGCAAATTGCGGCGTACGCCAGCATGGGTGGCGCTCCGCACCTCGATGGCGACTACACCGTGTTCGGGGAAGTGGTGGAGGGGCTGGAGGTGCTGGACAAGATCGCGGCGTTGGCGTGCGACAACCGCGACCGGCCGATGGTGGATGTGCACATGTGGATGAGAGTCCTGAAGCGATGAGCCTGAAGGAACGTATTGCGGCCTTGGAGGATGAACTCCGTTCGCTGGTGGCCAAAACCGGCGAAGAGGCGGAACAGCTGCGGGTGAAATGGCTGGGCCGCAACGGTGTGGTCACCGCCTTGTTCGATGAGTTCAAACAGGTGACCCCGGAGGAGAAGCGCGATCTGGGGCAGGTGATGAACCGCCTGAAGGTGGCCGCTCAAACGCGTATTGAAGAGCTGAAGCACGCTTCCGCGCCCTCGGCCGGTGATGCGGAAGAAGGAGGCGATAGGACGCGCCCTGCGCTCACCGAACCGATCGGTAGTCTTCACCCGATCAGCATCGTTCGCCAACGCATCATTGATGTGTTCGGCCGCATCGGGTACACCGTGAGCCAGGGTCCGGAGATCGAGGACGACCATCACAACTTCAGCGCGCTGAACTTCCCGCCCGATCACCCAGCGCGCGACATGCAGGATACCTTCTTCGTGGACCTCGGCGTGGACATGGCATTGCGCACACATACCAGCAGTGTGCAGGTGCGCGTGATGGAAAGCGCCAAGCCGCCGATCCGCACCATTTCACCCGGGCGTGTCTACCGGAATGAAGCGATCAGCGCGCGAGCACATTGCATGTTCCACCAGGTGGAAGGATTGTACGTGGACAAGGGTGTGAGCTTCGCCGAGTTGAAGGGCACGCTGGATTACTTCGCCAAAGCCATCTTCGGCGCGGATGTCAAGATCCGTCTCCGTCCGAGTTATTTCCCCTTCACCGAACCGAGCGCCGAAGTGGACATGAGCTGCAGCATCTGCGGCGGAAGTGGTTGCAACGTGTGCAAATATAGCGGCTGGGTGGAGATCATGGGTTGTGGCATGGTGGATCCCGCGGTACTCACCAACTGTGGCATCGACCCTGAGGTGTACAGCGGTTTCGCGTTCGGCATGGGCGTGGAGCGCATCGCCCAATTGCTCTACCGTGTGCCCGATCTTCGGCTCTATTGGGAGAACGATGTCCGCTTCCTGGAGCAGTTCAACGACGGAGCGTTCAGGGCCTGACCCATCCGCCGAAGAGGTTGCACGCGCATGGGATCAAGCAACCCCTTCCGCACCGATGTCCTGATCATTGGCGCAGGCCCCGGTGGCTGTTCGGCAGCGCTGAAGCTGGCGCAACTCGGGGTGGATGCGCTGCTGGTGGACAAGTCGCACTTTCCGCGTGACAAGGTCTGTGGCGATGCGCTGAGCGGGAAGGTGGTGCGCGCGCTGGAACGCCTGGATCCGGCGTTGGCTGATGGGCTCCGGAAGCGAAGTGAACTGCTGCCGAGCTGGGGCGTCACATTCGTTGCACCGAGCGGAAGGTCGTTGCGCGTCCCCTTTTCGCGCAACACGGGAACCGGTGATGCGCCCGGCGCGATCCTGCCCCGCATGCAGTTCGACAACTTCCTGCTCGATGCCGTGAAGCGCGACGGACGTGTGCGCGTGATCGAAGGGGTAATGGCGAAGCATTTCGAGCGTTCAGGTGATGGATGGACGGTGGGGTTCGTTGGTGCCGATCAGCAGACTACCGACCGTAGCTGTCAGTTGATCCTGGACGCCTCCGGCACCAACTCACATTTTGCACGGCAAGTGGCCAAGCTTCCAATGGAGCCGCGCCATCACTGTGCGGGTGTACGCGCCTACTACAGTGGCGTCACCGACCTTGATCCACAAGGCTTCATCGAACTCATCTTCCTGAAGGACCTGTTGCCCGGTTACTTGTGGATCTTCCCTCTGCCCAATGGCCGTGCGAACGTGGGCCTGGGATTGCGCAGTGATGTGGTGCGGAAACGCCGCGTGGACCTGAAGGCGCTCATGATGAAGTTGATCGTTGAGCACCCGCAACTGAAAGGGCGTTTCGCGAACGCATCGATGGAAGGGCCGATCCAAGGCATGGGACTTCCGCTGGCGAGCAAACGCTGGCCCATCAGCGGCGATGGATACATGTTGATCGGCGATGCCGCGCATCTCATCGATCCCTTCACCGGCGAAGGGATCAGCCATGCCATGATCAGCGGTGTGCACGCTGCCGATGTTGCCGCGCGGGCGCTGTCTCTATACCGCACGGTGGAGGGTAGGGGGATGACGAGCACAATGACCGCGACTTTGCGCGAATACGATCAACGCGTTTGGGGTCGCCTGGGCAAGGAGATCGCGATCAGCACGCGCTTGCAACAACTGGCCAACCGCCCCTGGCTTTTCAACTTCGTGGTGAACAAGGCGGTGAACAACCCGGCGCTCGCGGAGACCATCAGCAGCATGTTCAACGACCTTGACATGCGCGAGCGCTTGAAGAGCCCGCGCTTTTACCTGGATCTTTTACTGGGGCGCAAACCGGCGCCTGTCAGCTGACGCGCTGCGCAAGGAAGAGCCAATCCCACGGATAAGGGGCGCCGATCCACCGGGGTGGCCGTTCGAACTCCGTGCTCCACGGGTAATCGATCTTCTCCACGTTCTGCACCTTCATGCCGTGCATGGCAAGCACGCTGCGTAGTTCGTCGGCAGAGTAGTGCTTGGTCGGCGCATTGTCGATGCGGACGATCCCGCGCAACACGTCCGCGCCCGTCGGGTTCCCGCTTTCCGGTGTTGGTACGCGCCGTCGACCAACGTTGCGTTCCTGCCACTCGGCATGCCGCGCATGGGTAAGAAGAACGCTCTCGATGCTTGGTACCACCAAAGCCAGATGGCCGCCCTTGCGCACGGCATCACAGACATTCGATATCATGCGACCCCGCCTGCGATGATCGGCCAGCAGCAGTGTATTGATGCACAATGCGAAGTCCGCAGCGGGTTTCGGCAGAGCCGTCTTCACCAGGTCGGCATAGTGGAACGTGGCGTTACGGAACATCCGGTTCTTGTGCGCAGCAATGGCAAGGCACTCACGCGACACGTCGAAGCCGAGCACCGTACCGAAGTGCTGCGCGAGCAACGCGATAGTGCGCCCTGTGCCACAGCCGATATCGAACGCCACGCCGTTGTTGCGCGCGTACTGCTTCACAGCAGCTGCGATCAACCCCTTGCGGTCGTTGGCCGGCACGTTGAAGATCTCCTGCTCGAAGCGCTTGGCTACACGATCCCAGTCCTGTTCGTTCATGGCGTGCAAGATCGCCGCGCACGTTTCCGGTCAACCGGTGCACGATCAACCGTTGTCCACAGCGTAACGAACCAGGGACGCCTACGCCGGGCTCAGCTTCAACATGTTGCTCATGCCCTTCTCGGCAATGGGCATACTGGCGATGTTCACTACCAGATCGCCTTCGTTCACCAGGTTCTTGCGGCGTAGGAGCAGCTTGATATCGGCAATGGTGTGATCAGTGCTCACGCTCTTGTCGTAGAAGTGTGCGCGCACACCCCAGACCAGATTGAGCATGCAAAGGATGTCGGGGTTGCTGGTGAAGGCGTGGATATTGGCCTTGGGCCGCATGCTGCTGATCTTGAACGCAGTGTAACCGCTGTGCGTCATCGTAACGATGGCCCGCACTTCGGTACTGGCCGCAAGCCCAACGCTGGCCATGCAGATGGCGTCGGTGATCATGCGGTCATCGTGCTGCAGGATCGGGAACTCCACATTGTACATGTCCTCGCTGGTCTCCATTTCCCGCAGGATGCGGTTCATGGCCTTCACCGTTTCCACAGGGAACTTGCCCACGCTGGTCTCGGCGCTCAGCATCACGGCATCGGCATGATCGAGCACGGCGTTGGCCACGTCGTTCACCTCGGCACGTGTGGGGGTGCTGCTGGTGATCATGCTTTCCATCATCTGGGTGGCCACGATCACCGGGCGTTGCTGGCGAAGGCAACGCTTGATCAGGTCCTTCTGGATCAACGGCACTTTTTCCATGGGGATCTCCACGCCCAGGTCACCCCGTGCCACCATCAAGGCATCGCTTTCAGCGATGATCGCATCGATCTCCTTCAACGCTTCGGGCTTCTCGATCTTGGCCACCACGCGCGCACGCTTGCCAGCGGCCTTGATGCGGTCCTTGAGGTCGCGGATGTCCTTTGCTGAGCGAACGAAACTGAGACCGATCCAATCAACGTCCTGTTCCAACGCGAAGTCCAGGTCGTGCAGGTCCTTCTCCGTGAGGCTGGGCAGCGACACCTTGGTGTTGGGCAGGTTGATGCCCTTGTTGGCGCTGAGGATACCACCATTGATCACACGCGTGCGCACTTCGCCCTTGCCATCGGTGGCGATCACTTCCAAATGCAGCTTTCCGTCATCGAGCAGCACGCGTTCACCCGGCTTCACATCTTTCGGGAACAACGCGTAGGTGGTGCTCACCCGCCCGGGCACGCCTTTGCTGCCGTCGGTGGCGATCACGAGTTCGGAGCCGTCCTTGAGTTCGATCGGTCCGTGGGCCATTTCGCCCACGCGCAATTTTGGGCCTTGCAGATCCGCCAAAATGCTGGTGTGGCGCACCAGCTCCTTGTCCAGTTCGCGCACCGTGGCGATGGTGCGTGCGATGGTCGCATGATCGCCATGGCTGAAGTTGATGCGGCATACATCCACGCCTTGCACCAATAATTCGCGCAGCACTTCTGGGCTGTTGCTGGCAGGGCCGATGGTGGCTACGATCTTCGTCTTCGGGTCGCTCATTCTCCTCGGTTCAACAGTTTGTGGCCTTCGCGCAGGCTGTGGTAGTCCAGCGGGAATGCGGTGAGCACGAAGGGCGTGGCGCGCACGCGCGCCAGCAGATCATCCGTCTCGAAGGGCGCATCGTTGTTCAGCATCAGGAAATAGTCGGCCAGCTTTTGTTCCTTCAGCAACAGGCCACCCGCGCTGCGGTTGTGCACCAAGGTCACATGCAGGTTCTCTTCCTCATCCACATGCTCGAAGACCGGGAACGAAGTGCTGTGGCCCTCTTCGTTCAAGATCACGTCCGTGTCCGTCCGGCCCAGTTCGATGTTCAATTCCTTGTTCAACGCCCAGCACAAACGGTAGTCTTTTTCGTGGCTACTGATGCCGATGATGGTCAGCTCGGGGTCGGGCGCTATGTCGAGCTTCAGCTTGGCCATGATGGCGACGAGTGCGGATCGAGCGGCCAAATGTAGGCGCGGGCCGTGGCGGCTATCCGCCCTGTTCACCACGCACCACCGTTACTTTGGCTCAACCCTTGTGCGGCGCGCGGCCGGTCATGCAACGATCCCACCTCCTGTTGTTGCTGAGCGTTGCGCTCTCCGGGCTCTCCTTCCTGTGCGACGGGCCCGATGCCGATGAACGGTTGCAGCGCGAGGCCGTGAAGTTGCAAGCGTTGATCGACGACAAGTCGCGCCTCTTGGCCGCAAGGCTGAAGGAGTGGAGCCGAACCGCGGAGAGCGAGGGGATCGGGAACACGCGTTCGTTGTTCGTTGGGCGCATGGATGCTGAGCGCGATCAGGATGGCCTTGCGTTCTGGGCGTGGGAAAAGGGCGCGCTGGCATTGTGGAGCAGTGATCTGGCACTGGACGAGGACAGTTTGTTGCATTGCACCTCAGCCCAATTCCGCACGGCGAACGGCATAGCCCTGCACGCCTATGCCGGGCAGGACAACAAGTGGCATGGGCTTGCGGAAGTCTGGAACGCGCCACCGGTACGCAATCGCTTTTTATCACCGGGTTTCCATCCATCCCTCGATGTTCCGGCCGGCATCCTGGCCGAGACCAGCGCTGGCATAGGGCCAGTGATCCGCGATGCCGATGGGCACGTCCTGTTCCGTTTGGCATGGGGCACGGAGGATCTGCCGTTCAACGGCTGGGACTGGCTGAAACTCTTGTTGCGCGTTTCGGCAACGATCCTGTTGCTCTGTGCTTGCTGGCTGGTTTGCATGGATGTCTCGCGGCGATCCGCGTCGTGGATCGGGGTCCTTGTGTTCGTTGCCGTGCTCGGTGCCTTGCGCTACCTCAGCATGCAGTGGTACCCGATCACCCCGTTCGATCGCCTGCCGTTGTTCGGTCCGCAGCTGTATGCCACTTCCTTGCTCCTGCCGTCGCTGGGTGATCTCCTCATCACTGGTATCGTCCTGGTCATTCTCGCGCGCTTCGTTCACATTTCGTTGCGCGGGCGGGTGGCGCGAGCCGGAACACGCCATGTGATCGTGGGCATTACGGTGACATCGGTGCTGCTCGCGATCGCGGCATGGATCACCACGGTGGTCACCGGACTTGTCGATGACAGCAGCGTGGACCTTGATCTCTATCACTTGGAACGGCTGAACGCGTACAGCGTTGTCGCGATCGGTTGCATCGCCCTGCTGTTCACCGCATGGCTGCTCCTTGCCGATGCAGCCGCCCGCTTTTTCGTGGGCACTACGCGGTTGCGGCATGCATTCCCGGTGATCGCGATGTGCACGATGGTCTCCATTGTCCTCCACCATCGTGCCAGCATCGTGGACATGATCCTTGTGCTGTGGCCGGTGCCGTTGCTGGTGATCGTGATCCTTGGCCGCCGAGATCGTTATCGCTTCGTTCACGCCCTGTGCGCATTGGTGGCGCTGTCGTTCCTGAATGCCCACCTCCTTATCAAGTACGCGCAGAACCGCGAGCAACGCGAGCGGGTGCTCTTGGCCGAGCGGATGGTCACCGACGATGATCCGGTGGTGGAGCTGCTGTTCCGTGAAACGGCTCCGCGTTTGCGCCACGATAGCAGTGTTTACGCACTGCTTGCCGATACGGTGCCCTGTACCGCGAGCGACCTCGAAGTGCGGGTGCGGCAGGAGTATTTCACCGGCTATTGGGAACGTTACGCTGTCCACTTGTTCGCGTTCGGAAGGGATGGCGCATTGCGCTGCGCGACATCCACCGAAGCACCGCTGTCATTGGATCAGGTGGGTACGGCGTTCACACACGCCTTGCCGGTTGCCGATATGCCGGAGCTGCACTTCCATACTGGCCCCGGGCAGGGCACTTTTTATCATGCTCAAGTGGCGGTGATGAAGTCCGACACAACGCCACCGGTACAATTGCTCATAGAACTGCATCCGCGGATCGCGCCGGAAGGACAAGGCTATCCCGAACTGCTGCTCAACGATGAGCGGGGTGCGGGTCTTCGCAGCACGGCATACGATATCGCCCGCTATGAACAAGGGGTGCTTATGGATCACAGCGGTGGCGAATTCCCAACACGGTGGAAGTCGCGGACAGGGAAAGGTCGGGACCTGACGGGACCAGCGATCGCACAGGAGCAAGTGGGCAACAACGAGACCTGGTCAGAGCGCGATGGTGTACGCGAGCTGGTCTACGGCGATCCAGCGGGATCACTCATCGTATTGGCCCTTCCTGTGCCTTCGTTCATGGACAAAGCCACGACGTTCAGTTGGTTGTTCGCCTTTTTCAGCGCGCTCTTGGTCTGTGCTTTCATACTTCGCGCGGCGTGGCGGAACGAGGGCATACCCACGCTCTCGATCGGGGCCAAGGTGCGCGTGGCGCTGTTGGTCTTTGCAGCTGTGGGGCTGTTCTTCTTCAGTGTTGGGTCGCAGCGGTTGCTCACGGGTCTGTACACCGAGCGCAACGATGAGGCCCTGCTCGAAAAGACGAGAAGCGTGGTGGTGGAACTGAGCCACAAACTCGATGGGGAAACCACCATCGGCCCGGATCGCTCCGCATACCTGAACCGATTGCTCGGAAAGTTCAGCAACGTCTTCTTCACGGACATCAACCTGTATGCGCCCAACGGGCAGTTGCTCAGCACGAGCCGGCCGCAGGTCTTCGGGGCCGGACTGCTAGGAACGCGTATGCATCCTAACGCCTACGATCGCTTGGCGGGTGAGGAACAGAGCGGTGCGGTGGAAGTGGAGCATATCGGCACGGCGCACTTCCGCAGCGCATACCTGCCGTTGCGCGACGGTCAGGGCAACCTGCTCGCTTATGTCAACCTGCCCTCGTTCGCGCGGCAAGGTGAATTGGAGCAAGAGCGCAGCGGATTGCTCACGGCCATCGTGAACCTCTTCGTGCTGTTGTTGGCGTTGTCACTCTTGGCGGGTGTGCTCATCAGCAACTGGACCACACGGCCGCTGGAACTGCTGCGCAAGCGGCTGGCCGGCGTTGCCTTGCAGGGTGCCAACGAACCCATCCAATACAACGGTCGCGACGAGATCGGCGAGCTGGTCACGGTCTACAATAGGAAGGTGCAGGAGCTGAGGGATAGCGCCGAGAAATTGGCGCGCAGCGAGCGCGAAAGCGCATGGAAGGAAATGGCCAGACAGGTCGCGCATGAGATCAAGAACCCGCTTACGCCGATGAAACTCGGCATCCAACACTTCCAACGTTCCTGGGATGCAGGCGCGCCCGATGCGCAGCAAAAGCTCGATCGCTTCAGTGCCAGCATGGTGGAACAGATCGATGCGCTGAGCCGCGTGGCCAACGACTTCTCGCAGTTCGCGCAGATGGGCGCAGCCAATGAGACCGTCCTCGACCTGAACGATGTTGCGAAGAACGCAGTGGAACTTTTCCAAGGCGATCCGCATGCGGAGATCACACTGACCGCTTCATCCGCCCTGCTGGTGAAGGCCGATCGTGAGCACGTGTTGCGCGTGTTCAACAACCTGATCAAGAATGCGCTGCAGTCGATCCCGGAAGGACGTCGTGGGAAGATCGAAGTGTTGTTGCGTGCGGATGGTGATCACGCGATCGCGGAGGTGCGCGACAACGGGACCGGCATTCCCGAAGAAGCCCGTGAACGGATATTCACACCGAGCTTCACGACGAAGACACACGGGATGGGCTTGGGGCTTGCCATGGTACAGCGGATGGTGGAACAGGCCGGAGGGACGGTGCGCTTTGCCACACAGGTGGGCGTGGGAACCGCTTTCATCGTCTCGCTGCCGCTGCGGAAGTAGCCGGATACATTTGCCGAGTACCACGGCACATGGCATTCAACAACCTCCTTGTCGAAGACGCGAACGGCGTCCGCACCATCACGATCAACCGCCCTGACAAGCTCAACGCGCTGAACCGCGATACGATCAATGAGCTGGACCATGCGCTGAGCGCCGCTGACTTGGACAAGAGCGTACGGGTGGTCATCCTCACCGGCAGCGGGCCGAAGGCCTTCGTCGCTGGCGCCGATATCAAAGAGTTCGCGCACTTCTCCGTGGAAGAAGGCAAAGCCCTGAGCGCCGATGGTCAGAAGAAGCTCTTCGATCATGTGGAGAACATGAGCAAACCCATGATCGCCGCGGTGAACGGTTTCGCGCTCGGCGGCGGGTTGGAATTGGCGATGAGCTGCCACATCCGCGTGGCCAGCGACAATGCCCGCATGGGCCTGCCGGAAGTCTCGCTCGGTGTGATCCCCGGCTACGGCGGAACACAACGATTGGCGCGACTTGTCGGGAAGGGCAAGGCAATGGAAATGATCTTCACCGCAGGCATGATCAAAGCGGACGAAGCCCTGCAATGGGGATTGGTGAACTACGTTGTAGCACAGGACGGTCTGTTGGCGAAGTGCAACGAACTGGCTGCGGCGATCATGAAGAACTCACCCACGGCATTGGCCGCTGCGATACGTGCCGTGAACGCGGGCTACCAGCCCGGCACCGATGGAATGAAGTTCGAGATCGAAGAGTTCGGCAAGTGTTTCAGCACCGCGGACTTCAAGGAAGGGACGAGTGCGTTCATGGAAAAGCGGGCAGCGAACTTCAAAGGAGCTTGAACACTTCCGTGGACATCGGACCTAACCGATACACGCTCCTCTTCCGCGCTATGGTCATCGGTCTGTTCGGCACCATATCGCTCCTTTTGCTCAAGGCGGCCATAGGTGCCCACGAAAAGGATGGGTTGTGGCTTATCGCCTGTGTACTACTAATGCTTGGGCTTGTGGTATTTCCTGCGTTACGCGGGTTCTTGACCTGGCCTGTTCGGGCTCGATTCGATGCAGGTAGCAATGAACTCTTTACCCGGACAATATTGACGGGTTCAGCGACCAACATCACCAGCATCAGAAGCCTTCGGAAAACTACTTATTGGCACGGTGGACGTGCGGTGTTCATCGCGATCGAGGTGCATCTCTATTCTGGTCGTGTGATCAGATTGTCGGAGGGAAATCTTAGGCCGATCCGGGACCTCCACAGAGCCTTGCTGAATGCTGGCATTCGTGAACAGGTCGGGCGATGAGCACCCTCCGCAAACTCGCCGGTCAGACAGCCATCTATGGGCTGAGCAGCATCGTTGCGCGCTTCCTGAATTTTCTGCTCACGCCTTTGTACACGAGCAAGGGTGTCTTCCCTCCGGAAGAGTTCGGTGTCATCACTTCGCTTTATGCATGGGCGGCCTTTATTACCGTGGTGCTCACCTTCGGGATGGAGACAACCTTCTTCCGGTTCGCGAATGCACCTCACCCCCCAACCCCCTCTCCCAAGGAGAGGGGGAGCGGATCCTCCCCTCTCCTTGGGAGAGGGGCCGGGGGTGAGGTCGGTGCTTATGCGACCGCCTTCTTCAGCGTTGCTGGCCTGTCGCTCTTCTTCGTACTTGTGTGCGCGCTCTTTCCAGGAGCGATCGCAAGCGGTATCCGCTATCCGGAGCAGAGCAAGTTGGTGCTGATGTTGGCCATTGCGCTCGGCCTCGATGCAATGACCGCACTGCCTTTGGCGCGCTTGCGCAAGGAAGGCCGGCCGTGGCGCTTTGTGGCGGCGAACGTGTCGAGCATAGCGGTGACGATGGTGCTCAGCCTTTTCTATTTCGCTTACGCGATGCCGATGGTGAAGGCCGGTGAAACCAACGCACTCATCGATGCCGTGTATGACCCCGCTTTCGGTGTGGGCTATGTCTTCCTCATCAACCTTATCGCCAGCGGCGTGAAGTTCCTGATGCTGGTTCCGCAATGGCCTTCATTGAAACAGTTCGATCGCGCGTTGCTGAAACCGATGCTCGTATTCGCAGGGCCATTGGCCGTCGCGGGCCTCGCCGGCATGGTCAACGAGACGGCGGACCGTACGGTGCTCAAGTACCTGCTGCCAGCAGAAACCGCCGATGCGCAGATCGGGATCTATGGCGCGTGTTACAAGCTGGCGATCCTCATCACGCTCTTCATCCAGGCCTTCCGCATGGGTGCGGAGCCCTTCTTCTTCAGCCACGCCAAGGAGCCGAACAGCAAGCAAACGTTCGCGCGCATCATGAACATCTTTGTGGCGGTTTGCATGAGCGCCTTCCTCTGTGTGATGCTCTTCCTCGACGTGTTCAAGTGGTTCATCCCGAACGAAGCGTATTGGGAAGGCCTGCGCGTGGTGCCGATCCTCATGCTCGCCAATGTGTTCCTGGGCATTTACTACAACCAGAGCGTGTGGTACAAGCTGGGCGATCGAACGAAAGCCGGAAGCACCATTGCGCTAATCGGCGCGGCGATCACATTGGTGCTGCTCTTCACGTTGATCCCTGTGTTCGGGTACATGGGCGCGGCATGGGCAACATTGGCGTGTTATGCTAGCATGGCAGCGATCAGCTACGTGTGGGGTCAAAAGCACTGGCCGGTGCCGTACAACGTCACGCGGGTGCTGTTGTACATGGCAGGTGCCGTGGTTCTTTGGTGGGCGAACTCGCAATTGATCAGCCTCCTTGCCCCCCCCATGGTATTGGCGTATGCCATCCGCAGCATGGTGCTGGTCGCCTTCTTAGGGATGGCTTGGAAGTTGGAGCGTCCCCTCGCCGCGGTTTGAGGCTTTTCCTTCGCCGTTCCCCGTTTTGTGGGGCTCCGGCCACGAATGCTGTCATGTCGATCGAAGTCGAGTCACCACTCCACACACCGGTGTTGAGCACCGCCGGTACAACATACCGGAGAACCGCACGTACTAAGGTTACTTTTCGCCCCCCATGAAAGGACACCCCCTTCTCTTTGTCGCCCTGCTCGCGGGTTCTGCGGCCATGGCGCAATCCGATGCCGTGCCCTTCGCCATCGCTCCGGACGATCCGGTGATGGAGCAATTGGACCGCCTGGCCATGCTCCCATGGATGAAGAACGACCCCTTCACCACGGACCAAGCCTTGCTGAACGTGCACCGCTTTGCGGAAACCGATACGCCCCGCTACAGCGATGACGCCTACCGCAACCGCATCGCCGTATTGGATGCGAACACGCCCTTCAGCCTCACGTACCGCCCGGTGGTGAAGAGCTACATCGAGTTGTACGCCGTGCGCAAACGCGAGCAGACCGAACGCATGCTCGGTCTGGCCCAACAGTATTTCCCGGTGTTCGAGGAAGCACTGGACCGCCACGACATGCCCATGGAACTGAAGTACCTGGCCGTGGTGGAAAGCGCATTGTTCCCCGGGGCCAAGTCGCGCGCTGCGGCAGTAGGCCTTTGGCAGTTCATGCAGCCCACCGGAAAGATGTACGGCCTGCGCGTGGACAGCTACACCGATGAACGCTGCGACGTATACGAGAGCACCGATGCCGCCTGCCGCTACCTCAAGGACCTGTATGGCATTTTCGGCGATTGGGAATTGGCGCTGGCCGCATACAACTGTGGCCCGGGCAACGTGAACAAGGCGATCCGCCGTGCCGGTGGTACCAAGGATTATTGGGCGGTGTACGAGCATCTGCCGCGTGAAACGCGCGGTTATGTTCCGGCCTTCATAGCGGTGAACTACATCTTCAACCATGCCGCGGAGCACAATCTGTACCCGCTTGCACCGAACTACTGCGCCTACGAACTGGACACGGTGCAGGTGTGCTACCCCTTGGACCTGAAAATGCTGGGCACGGTGATCGGCATGAACGAGGAGGATCTGCTCACGCTGAACCCTGTGTACAAACGCGGTGTGATCCCCGACCCGCAACAAGCGGCAACGATCTACCTGCCCAAGGACAAGGTGGGCGCGTACATCGCCAACGAGGAGCAGCTGTGCTACGCGTTCGTGCCAGCCAAGCAACCCCTGATCGTTCCAGTCCAGGAACAACTTGCCCAGAGCAAGAAATGGCATACCGTGCGCCGTGGTGAATCACTGGGCAGCATTGCCAAGAAGCACCGCGTGAGCGTATCGCAACTGCGCGACTGGAACAACCTGCGCGGCAACACCATCCGGCCCGGCCAACGCCTTGCGGTACACACCAGCGTGAACGCGGAGCCTACAGCTGAGGCGAAGTCCGTTCCTGTCAAGGACGTTGCTGCCCCTACGGGCAAGAGCGTCGAGTACATCTACCATGTGGTGCAACAGGGCGATACGCTGTGGGACATCGCCCGCCGGTATCCCGGCACCACCGTGGATGATATCAAGCGCCTGAACCGCGGGCTCAACAGCAAGTCGCTGCACCCGGGAAAGCGGATCAAGGTGGGCGTGCAACAGGGCTGAGCGAACCCTACCAGCGCCAGTCTTTCTGCAACCTCAGCTTGTCCTCAAGCCCTTCGGCACGTAGCCGATCGCGCAGCGCTTCATCGGTGAAGTGATCGGGCAGGTTGGCGGCATTCGACAGGCCAAGCAGCAGCATGCCGGTGAAGCGGACATTGTCCACCATGCGGCGGGGATCCACCAAATTGATGTCGTCGCAACTGCTGTGGTAGCACCCATACACATGGGCGCCCAGGTCGCTCAAGGGGGCTATCACGGGCACGCCCCGCAACATGAAGGGTTGATGATCGCTATGCAGCCCAGCGTGCTCGTTGAGGTCGTTATGGAAGGTGGTGTCCAGAGCTGCGATCTCCTTGCCGATGTTCTTCACCACGTCGCCCCATCCAGCAGGCCCTACCACATTGAACCCGAAGGGACCGCCGGTCATATCGAGGTTGATCATGCACTTCACCTTGTCCAGTTCGCCGCTCTTGCGCCAGGTTTCCACCAGTGCCGAAGAACCCAGCAAGCCCTGCTCTTCACCCATGAACAGCACGAAACGGATGGTGCGCGCCGGCTTCAGTGCTAATGCGCTGAAGCAGCGCGCCAGATCGAGGATCGAGAACGAACCCAAGCCATTGTCCGTGGCTCCGCTGGCCAGGTCCCAGCAATCAAGGTGGCCACCTACGACGATCACTTCGTCGGGCTTGGTCGTCCCCCGGATCTCGGCGATCACATTTCGTGCGGTCACGGCGCCGTTGGAATTGGTCATGCTCAGATCGGCGCGCACCACGCCACCGCCAACGAGGTTTGAACGGAGATCAGCGCCATCCTCACTGCTGATGCAGGCTACCGGGATGGCAATGGGATATCCATCCACGGAGGCCGTACCAGTGAGCAGCACGTGGCCTTCCACATTGTTGATGAACAGGATCGAAGCAGCCCCAGCCGCTATCGCGAGTGCGGTCTTCTCGCTCCGGTGAAGGTTGTGCTTGCCTTCAGGGGCATCCACAAGACCAAGGTTCATCAACACGCCAGCACCGCGCACGCGATCACCAAGGCGTGTGAAGTCCTCGGCGAGGCCATTGCCTGCGTCCAACAGCGTGGCCGTCACGCGTGACGAGTCAGGGGTGTGCGCCAGTGCTACGGCCTGCACCGGCCAAAGACTATCACCCGTGGAAAGGGTAAGGTCCACCGTTCGGCGCTGCCATGCCTGCGCGGTGAACGGGAAGAACGAAACGCGCTCGATGCCACCGACGCGGAAGAGGCTGTCGGCCGCGCGTTCCGCCTTGGTGCCGTGCGAAGTGCCGGTGAGGCGATGGCCGATATGCTCGGTGCTCCAATACAACCAATCGTAGCCCTTGGCACCGGACCGCGCTTCGCGGTCTATGGCAACGAAGGCGGACTGCTGCGCGCAAACATCAACACCAGCGTGTGGATAGATGCACAGCACGGCGAGCATCCCAAGGATCCGCGCGCGGGTACTTTGCCGTGTGTACATGTGGACCAGCGAGCGCGGGGTGAACACGAGGGAACAAGGCCCTCGGCCCGAATGTAGCGTGCGCCGAGGCGTCGTTGGTTCCCGTTCGCTGCGCGCAGCATTGTTGCTACTGCCGTTGCTCTTGTGCTCCAATGGCCTGCAACGCGAACCGGAGAAAGACACCACCGCCATCGTGCAGGCCAGCTACATCTACAACATCGCCAAGTTGGTGGAGTGGAAGGACGCCAACATGCGCACAGGCAATTTCATCATCGGGGTGATCGGTGGTGCCAACCTGTACCAGGAGCTGATCAAGAAGTACGCCACCAAGACCATCGGCAAGCAACAGGTGGAAGTGCGGAAACTGCTCGACATGAGCGATGCCAACTGCCACATCCTGTTCGTGGGCAAGGACAACCTCACGATACTACCGTCGATCTACAAGCGGCTGGAAGGGAAGCCGGTGCTGCTCATCACCGAATACCCCGATGCGTTGGAAGATGGTTCCGTGGTGAACTTCATCGTGGTGAACAACACGCTGAAATTCGAATTGGGGCTGGCCCAGGCCAAGAAGCACCGGTTGGAGGTGGGCGCCACATTGCAGCAACTCGCTCATACGGTCAAGGAATGATGCGCCTCCTGTCCATAGTGGTCTGTGCGCTGTTGCTGCCCTTGTCCGGGTGGGCGCAGGGAGCCGATCGTTTTGCCGAAGCCCTGCGCATTTACCAGGAGGGTGATCTGGCCAAGGCCCGCGCCATCATCGACGATGTGGTGCAGCAGGATGGTTTCCTGCGCGATCCCGAGGCATGGCTGCTCCGCGGGTTCGTATACAAGGACATGTACAAAGGCGCCGCCGATGCTGCGGATGCCCCCACCTTGAGGGAAACAGCGCTCAACAGCCTGTTCGAGTGCTCGCGCCTCGACACCGCCGGCCTGTACCGCGAGAATGCCACCCAGGCTTACGATTACCTGACCAAGACCATCTACAACGATGCGGTGCGCGCATTGAACACCATGGATGCGGACGCGGCCGTGGAGCGTTACGGGCTGTACAAAACAGCCGTGGCGCGCATGGGGTTGAAGCACGACATGAACGCGCGTGATGTGGAGTTCATGAACGCCCTGGGCACGTTGTACACGAAGCGTTATAACCAGTCCCGCGACAGTACCGTGTGGTACGAGAAGGCGATCGACACCTACGAGCAGGTCCTTGCGGTCGACTCCACCAACTACGGGGCCACCTACAACCTGGCCACGCTGTACTACAACCGCGGCGTGTACCGCATCATGCAGATCAGTCCCGAGAACACCATCCCGGATATCCAGCGGATCCAGGAGGTGAGCAAGGAGTTCTTCCAGCTTGCGCTGCCCTACATGTTGAAGGCCCACCAGATGCGTGGCGACCGGCCCGAAACGCTGCAGGGCCTGGAAGGGATCCACTACAGCCTGCAGGATCTGGAGAAAGCGGAGCACTACCGCATGCTCTACGAGCGCATCAAGCAAGACGCGCCGCAGGACTGAGCCATGCGCAGGCCAAGGCTCACCATCGGAAAGAGGATCGGCATGGGCTTCGGCCTGTTCATCTTCTTCGCCTTGGTGGTGGTGATCATCACCAACCGCGCGCTGGACCGCAGCCGCACGATCAACGAAACCATCGAACGGGTGTATTCCCCCTCAGTGGATGCACTGGTTCATTTGCGCAACGTGCTGGTGAACGCCCACATGCTGGTGAAGCACTGGGCCTTGGTGGAAAGCAAGGCCGAGGCACCTGAGAAAACGGCCCTCATCACCCTTACGAGCCAGGAGTTGCCGGCTTTGCTGGACCGCATCGATACCCTCAGCGCCAATTGGGGCAGCGACGAAGTGGCGCTGTTCAATGCCACCACCGCCGAGATGGACAAGCTCTTCGCCATCCACGACAGGATCAAGGAGATGCTGCCTGATATGGAGAGCTACAAGGACGCGCTGGTCTTCCTGGAACGCAACGACCTGGCTGAGGAAGGCGGGCCATTGGACGAGCAGTTCGACGCGGTGCAGAGCCACCTGGATGATCTGCTCGCGCGGCAGGAGTCGCAACGCCTTGAACTGAGCAGCGGCATGTTGCGCAGTTTCGACGATCTGAAATTCTTTGTGCTGTACCTCGGCATGGGCCTGGTGTGCATCGGCACATTCGTGGCGTTCTTCATCGTGCGTGGCATTGTGCGACCCGTGTTGAAGCTCCGGGCAGTGTTGCTGGCCTTGGGCCGGGGCGTCTTCCCGCGTGCGCGCATGCAGCCCCGCAATGACGAGATCGGTGAAATGACGCATGCGCTCATGGGCCTGATCGACGGGTTGAAACGCACCACTGATTTCAGCCACGCGGTTGCCGCCGGCAACTTCGGTGCGGAGTATAAGCCGTTGAGCGAGGACGATGTGCTGGGCCATGCCCTGCTGAAGATGCGCGACGAACTGGGCCAACGGGAACGAACGCTCGAGCACAAGGTGAAGGAACGCACCGAGGAAGTGGTGCGCCAGAAGGAAGAGGTGGAACGCCAGAGCCGTAAAGTGGTGGAGCTCTACAAGAACGTTACCGACAGCATCCGGTACGCCAAGCGCTTGCAGGAATCGATCCTCCCACCTGATAAACGCATCCGCGACCTGGTGCCGGAGAGCTTCGTGCTCTACCGGCCGAAGGATATCGTGAGCGGTGATTTCTACTGGTTCGAAAAAGTGGACGAGAAAGTGGTGTTCGCCGCAGTGGATTGCACCGGGCATGGGGTCCCCGGCGCGTTCATGAGCCTGGTAGGACACAACGGGTTGAACCAGGCGATAAAGGAACACGGCAACGTTCGCCCGAGCGAAGTGCTCAAGGACCTCAACCGCATCGCGTACGACTCCTTGCACAAGGACCGTGAGCAATCGCTGGTGCGCGACGGCATGGACATGGCGCTATGTGCCTTCGACCCTGCGCGCATGGTGCTGGAATACGCCGGTGCGAACTGTCCGCTGTACATCGTGCGCAATGGAGAGTTGCTCGAGTATTCACCGGACAAGATCCCCATCGGTGGCTTCGAGCTCGATGGAAGGTCCTTCACCGACCACCGCATACGCCTGCAACGCGGCGATGTCCTGTACATTTTCAGTGATGGCTACCCCGACCAGTTCGGTGGCCCCAAGGGGAAGAAATTCCTGTACCGCCGGTTCCGGGAACTGTTGCTCAGCATCAGCGACCGGCCTATGGAACGCCAGAAGGGATTGTTGATCGAGGCCCTCAACGAGTGGAAAGGGGCCCACGAGCAAGTGGACGACATCCTGGTGATCGGCGTGCGCGCGGCTTAACGGAAGAATGGATGCAGGCGCAGGAGCAACTGCACGCGGCATAGCCACCAGCACCTGCACCTATCCACCTGATCTTACTGGAACATCACAGGCAAGCCGGTCACGGTGGTGCTCACCGGGTTGATGCACATCACCGGGATCATGGGCTCGTTGGTGATCACCTCCTGTTCGTTGGGCACGCCCAGCACGCCGAAGATGTTCTCCTGCGCCAGGTTCATGATGGCGATCAGGTCGGCATCCACCTTCACGGCATGCTTGATCACGGCTTTCACGAAATCGGAGCTGTCCTCCTGTGCGATCACCGCGTCGTGTTCAATGCCTCGTTCGCCCAGGTACTGCTTGGCGAACTGGATATTGCGGCCCAACTGGTTATGCAGGAACTCGTCATCGTCCTTGGGCACGATCAAGTGCACCTTGCTGCTGAAGTATTTGGCCATGTCGGCCACCAGCGATAGCTTCTGGCGGGTCTCCTTTTCCAGGTCGAGAGGCACCACGATATCGCGGTAGCCGTCGCTCTTGATCATGCGCTCCTGCACAACGATGAAGGGTACCGTGCTGTTGGTGATGACCCGGAGCGCGCGGCTGCCGGTGATGAACTGCATGCCACGCAAACCGTGTGTACCCATGATGATGAGGACGGCACCGATCTCCGCCGCCGCATCACCGATATCATCGAAAATGCTGCCGATGCGCACGATGCCCTCCACGTTCACGGACGGGTTCAACTGAATGGCGCGCTCGCTTTCGATCGCCAGCTTCTTCCGTGCTTCGTCCACTTCGGCCTGCTTGGGCACCACATGCAGCAAGCGCACTTCGGCACCGATCCGCTCGGCCAGTTTCATCGCATGGTTGATCGCACAATCGGCCACCTTGGTGAAGTCGGTAGGCACAAGGATCCGCTTCGTCTTCGCACTCATGTCTTTCGTTGATGTGTGGGGGTTCCCCGACTTTCGGGGGCGGCTAAAGATAGGATCGGCGTAACGCAGCGAAAGGGGGAGGGTGGCCGCGGCGCGATGGCATCCCCGATCCCGCCCAGCAACACTATTGGTGGGCGGTAAGCGCCGTTCGGGCGGCCCCGTTCTGGGCTACGCGCACAACGTAAACCCCGGAAGGAACGGGTCCGATGGGCCACTCCACCATGTCGGCAGGGGGCACGTGAGCTTGCCGAACGGTACGGCCCAGCGCATCGATCAGCAACAGGTCGGCACTTCCGCCATTGGGGCGCAGCGGCACGAACAAGCGATCGATGAACGGCGTGGGCCAAATGTGAAGGTCATCGCCTGGGGCAAGCTCCATCAGTCCCGTCATGGCTTCTTGTATGGTATGGCATACATAGGCGTAGCATGTGTCCTGCAGGCTGTCCACTCCAGCGGTGAGCATGCATACTTGATGCGGCATCGATGGATCGTTATACAGGTGCATGGTGAACGGCCCGAAACCCACGGACTCATCGCCGAACGACCAGACTTCCGTGCCCACCTGCGCAAAGAGGGTGATGGTTTCCGCGTTGAAGGTCCAAAGGCCCTGTCCATTGCTGGAAGAACCGAAGTTGGCGAAGAGGTCGTTGTTGCACGTGGCGCCGTTGCCATCCACGGCCACCCAGCGCTCGGCGCTGGCCCGGCAGTACTGCTGGTTCTGCTGATCGAACACGATGTGGTTCAACGCAACGTAGTAGCGGCCCGGCCACAGATAGGTGTGATCCGGATAGTCCGAGGTATCGGAGGTGTTGTCGCCGAACTCCCACAACACCTCGGACGCCCCTACCGTAGTGGAGGTATTGAAAAAGTCCAACGTGTTCGCTGTAGCATCGCTCTCACTGAACGATGGTTGCACGAGCCCGGTGCAATCACCCAGCAGGTCCGTACGCACCATGCGGCAGAACGTGGTCTGGCAATATTCCCCGGCGGCGGTGTCGGTGATGGTGAGACAGACGTTGCGCGGGAGGGTGTCGGGGAAATAGTGGATGAAATCCGTGGAGTCACCTACTGTCCCGCCTGCATAGCCCATGTCCCACGAGCGCACCACAGCAATGCCATGGGTAATGGACGAATCCTGGAAGAAGACCTGCTGACCATATTCAACATACGAGAACGCCGGGCGGATCAAGCCTGCGCAAGGCGGCTGGGCAACGGCAACGATCGCCGGTAAGAGCGCTCCCCCAAGGGCGATCGACCGCAGCGTGCACCCCCTCTTGGGACCCCGTTTTCGTGACTTCATCATTTCCATGACACTATGGCTTCGCCTTCCGCTGCTTCATTCCGAACTCATAAACCAAGCGACCACGTATGCTCACACCACTGATGGCGGGGCGCAGAGCATCGCCCCCGAGGCCTGTAAGAACGGTGGAATAACCGGGCCCTGCGAAGAGCTGCACGCGTTCGTTCAACGCGTAGCCCACATCCAACCCGGCACTTCCGCAGAGCAACATGCCGAACCGATCATCGGTGCGTACATCATTCGCGGCCACGCTCGTAGCGCGTCCATCGCTGGTATTCGGGATCAGCGTGCTGCCGGTGCGGCTCATGAAGAAGTTCGCGTTCACCCCTATTCGTGGAGCGAAGGTGAAGCGCCTCAAGTTCTTCTGCCAGGCCAGTTCCAAGGGAACGTTCAACAGCGTGTAGCGGTTCGTTGCGGTGTAGCGCACATCGCGTTCGCCAGCGATGGGCACTTCAACCATATCGATGCTGTAGGTGTACACGACATAACTCGAATCGGGTGCAATAGCGTTCACCTGCCACGTGGTGTCGAGCATCGTTGTGAACCCGCCACTATCACCCTCAACATGTTCAGTGAAGAGGAACCGGCTCTTCAGACCGGCCACTTCGGCACCGATCGACATGCTCAATCCGCTCTTCCACGTACGACCGCCAACAATCCCGGCCTGCCAGCCGTTCTGCCAGGTCTCCGCTCTGTGCATTTCCTCCACCAAGGGTGAATTTCCGGTCCAGCCGCCGTTCCATTGGCTCCAACCGAACTGCACACCGAACCACCATGCCCCGTTCGGCAGGACGTACGGCGCCTCCACAGGACGATCGCTCGCAAATGCGCTATCCGTCGTGCGGGCGAACAGGATGTCACGCGGACGCGCGCGGAGGAACTCTTCGTCCACGTAATCCTCGGTCGTGGCCATCGCAGATGGTAATAACGGGGGTACGGGCTCGCTCGCCTGTCCATCGCCTAAGATGGTTGGGTTGGTCGCGACTCCTTTTTCAGAAGTTGTGTTCGCTGCGTTCGTGTTCGGCAGCTCGGTAGTTGATGCTTGCGTGGAAGGAGAACCCATTGGGGAGGAAGGTGACCCCAAGGGTCCAGCGTCATGTGCAGTGATCGATCGGGAAGGACGACCAGTTGATCCAACGATGTCCCCACTTGTAGCGTCAGCGGTTGATGCACTGGCCTCGGACACCGGGTTGTTGCCCATTGTTGTTCCATCACTTCCCGCCGCTGATCCATCGGAGGAGTGAGGCATGTTCAGCGCGGGATCCATGGATGTTCGCACGGTGCGCTCCGTCTGGACATCAACGTCATACTGTGTTGCACCAACAGGCGCATTTCCGTGAACTGGTGCTACTTCTGCTGAGGGCGAGGTACCTCCCAAGGAGGTACTGCTCGCGGGGGATGCATCGAGGTGCCCCGCGAGTCCGGATGAGGAGGCCTGTGTTGCGTACCAGGCAAGGGGGGTGCCCACCAGGGTGGCGATCACCAGGCCCAATGCCCAGCGGCGTTGCAAACCTGCAAGCAGGCGATGCGCCCAGCTGCGCTGGGCCACCACGCGTTGCCATACCTCAGCGGGTGGCGTCACCTCGCTGTTGTACAGTCCCTCGCGGAACAGGTCATCTATCGGATGTCTCTCCTTCATGGATCTTGACGTGTCGTTCGTTGATGCGCTGCTGCAGGAAGCGGCGCGCTTTGGCCAGTTGGCTGCGGCTGGTGCTTTCGCCACAGCCGATCATGGTCGCTATCTCAGCATGATCGAAGCCCTCGATGGCGAAGAGGTTGAAGACCATCTTGTACCCTTCGGGCAATTGGTCCACCAGCTTCAGCAGTTCGGCGTGCCCCAAGCCATCGAGGGCCGTTGCAGCTACCGGTGTTTCCGGCAAATGCTCCAGCCCGAAGCGTTCCTGCTGGAAGCTCTTCTTGCGGTAGTTGCTGATGGCAGTGTGTACCATGGTGCGGCGTATCCAACCTTCCAGCGAACCCTCTCCACGGAACATGTGGAGCTTGTCGAACACGCGCACCCAGCCGTCCTGCAACACATCCTGCGCTTCGAGCGCATGGCGTGCATAGCGCAGGCACACGGCGTACATGCGGCGTGCATAGCGCGAGTACAATGCCTCCTGGCATTTCTTGTCCTCGCGCAAACAGCCTTGTACCAGTTCCTGGTCGGTCAGTTCCCGCAAATCGTAAGGCCTTACAGGTCCAAGACGTTGACCATGGGGGTCGGCGCTGCCCGCTTCCGGCGTTCCCGGTGAAAGTAGCGCCATCTCTCATTGGATATGGGTTGTAGCGCTTTGGAGACACACTCTGTTTCCGTAAAGCAACCGGTTGGCCATGGTTATGAACGCTTGTAAACGTTGATCATCCGACACCCGGAATTGGGCCGCCGGACGTTTGCCCCGGTCAACGACGAAACCGTTACCAGAACAAACAACCAACACCCAAACACCCAGTACCATGAACACGCTGAAGAACAAAGTGAGCCTGATCGGCAACCTCGGTTTCGACCCTGAAGTGCGCGAGATCCAAGGTGGAAAGAAGGTGGCCCGCATCTCCGTTGCCACCACGGACAGCTACAAGAACGCCGCCGGCGAGTGGGTGAAGGATACCCAGTGGCACACGGTGGTGGCATGGGGTCGCACTGCGGACCAGGTCGGTCGGTTGCTGCGCAAAGGCACACCGGTCGCCTTGGAAGGGAAGCTCGTACACCGCAGCTTCGAGGGCAAGGATGGCTTGAAGCGCTACGTGACCGAAGTGATCATGAGCGACTTCCAACTTCTGGGCAAGAGCAAACAACCCGAAAGCGCGATCGCAGCTTAAGCGATGAACATTCACACGGAAAGGGGGCTGCGGCCCCCTTTTTCGTTCGTGACCACTGCAGCACCGGAACCGTTCGTTATCGGCGCTTGCGCCATTGCAACGTGCGGCTACATTTGCCGTCCCTTTTACGGGACCTTCCCTGGTAGCTCAGCTGGTTAGAGCACATGACTGTTAATCATGGGGTCGCTGGTTCAAGTCCAGCCCGGGGAGCAAGGGGGCCGCTAGCGCGGCCTTCGTTGTTCTGACCTCACCCTGCCCTCTCCGAAGGAGAGGGTCAAAGCGCTGATCGAACTTTGGTCAGCAAAGAACCCCAGCCACCATGCAGCTCATCACCGTCGGCACAGTTGCCTTCGACAGCATCGAAACCCCCTTCGGAAAAGCGGACCGCATCGTGGGCGGTGCAGCCACCTTCATCAGTCTTGCAGCTTCGCACTACGTGAAGAAGATGGGCTTGGTGAGCGTTGTCGGCGACGACTTCCCCAAGAGCATGCTCGATGAACTGCGGAAGCGTGGTGTGGACACCGAAGGCTTGCAAGTGCTGAAGGGCAAGGAGAGCTTCTACTGGCGCGGCAAGTACCACTACGACATGAACACGCGCGACACATTGGAGACGCGCTTGAACGTGTTGCTGGAGCTGGACCCCAAGCTGCCGGAAGCCTATCGCAACGCGCCTTACGTGATGCTTGGCAACCTGGACCCCAAGGTGCAGTTGCGCGTGCTGGACCAGATGGAGGTGCAGCCAGCATTGGTGGTGATGGATACGATGAACTTCTGGATGGACAGTGCCATGGACGCGCTCCGTGAAACGATCTCCCGCGTGGACATCCTGACGATCAACGATGCGGAAGCGCGACAGCTCAGTGGCGAGCACAGCTTGGTGAAGGCAGCCAACAAGGTGTTGGCGATGGGTCCCAAGTATCTCGTGGTGAAGAAGGGCGAGCATGGTGCGCTGCTCTTCGGCGAGGACCGCGTGTTCTTCGCACCGGCGCTGCCGCTTGAGGACATCATCGATCCCACAGGCGCTGGCGACACCTTCGCGGGAGGCTTCATCGGCTACCTGGCACACACGCAGGATCACAGCTTCGACAACTTGAAGCGCGCGATCATCACGGGTTCAGCACTGGCGTCTTTCGCTTGCGAGAAGTTCGGTACCGAGCGCCTGCTCACGCTCACACGCGATGAGATCGACGAACGCATCCGCCAGTTCGTGGATCTGGTGGACTTCGACATAGAACTCGTGGAGGACTGATCTCCGGATCAACCCAATCGTTCGGCCACCGCGCCCCAGTTCACCACGTTCCACCAGTTGGCCACGTACTCGTTGCGCTTGTTCTGGTATTTGAGGTAGTAGGCGTGCTCCCACACGTCGAGCGCCAACAAGGGTTTGCCGTGGAGGTCGCCCACATCCATGAGCGGGTTGTCCTGGTTGGGCGTTGAGCCGATGGCGAGTTTGCCGTCTTGCTCCACCAGCCAAGCCCAACCACTCCCGAAGCGTTTCATGGCCGCGTCGGTGAAGGCCGCCTTGAATTTCTCCAGATCGCCGAAGCCGGCGTTGATCGCCTCCAGGACCTTGCCCGCTGGCACCACTGCGCCCGGCGCCATGCTCTCCCAGAAGAAATTGTGGTTCCATGCACCTCCACCATTGTTGCGGGCCTTCGCGCTCAGCGTGGAAGCGCGTTTGAAGAAGTCGTTCGCGTCAGCTGCATCGATGCCATCGGCGGCGATCGCCTCGTTCACGTTCTTGATGTACGCCGCGTGGTGCTTGCCATAATGGATCTCCATCGTCAGCGTATCGATCGAAGGTTCCAACGCATCATTCGCATAGGGCAGCGATATCTGTGCGAAGGTGAACGGCCCGGATGGCGTTTCCTGCCCCAGCGTTCTGGCCAGCAACGGACCTGCGAGCAATGTGCCGGCGGTGGCTTGTGCGGTACGAATGATGAACTGCTTGCGGTCGATGCGTTCCATGGCGATGTCGTTTTGCGCGAGCGCTGAAACCTTCGTGCCGCGATCGGGTATCGAGCGGCCTATGCGAAGGTGAGCAGCAATTGGCCCTTCTCGACCGCCGTGCGTTCTTTGGCGTGGACGGCACCCACGGTCGCATCGCCGGGGGCCTTGATCACGTTCTCCATCTTCATCGCCTCCAGGATCAACACGGCATCGTTCCTTTTCACAGCATCTCCGGGCTTCACCAACACTTTCAGCACGAGGCCGGGCATGGGTGCCTTCAGATCCTTGGCCACTGTCTGCATGGCCTTGTCCAAGCCGAGCGTATGCATCAAATGTTGCTGCTCGTCTTCCAGGGCCACCGTGAAAGTCTTCGCGCCGATGCGCAAACGCACGGTCTTGTTCTCCTTGTCCTCCTTCAGCACCAGCACATTGAAGCTGCGGTCATCCACCACCAAGCTGTAGCTGCCGGGACCGGTCTTCACCAGATCGGCCTTGCCGCCTTTTGGCAACGACCATGGGTTGTTAGCTGTGGCGCGTTCAAGGACCAAGGGCTCCTTCCCAGCGTTGACGGTTGCGTAGAGTTTGGCCATTGGGCGAATGTAGACCCTCAGAAAAGTCCTTCATCCCCGATCCGTTCATACACCTCATCCGCGGGCAAGTCGGGTTGTTCGCGGGCGGCAACGGCCAGTTGATCGCAGAGTTCGTTCTGGGGGTGTCCGTTGTGACCGCGGATCCATTGGAAACGCACCTTGTGCTGGCGGTAGATCACCAGGAACCGCTTCCACAGGTCGGGGTTCTTCTTCTTCGCGAAGCCCTTCTTCTCCCAATCGAACACCCAGCCTTTCTCCACGCTGTCCACTACGTACTTGCTATCACTGACGATGGTGACCTCGGTGCCGGGGCTCTTCAGGCTCTCCAACGCCACGATGGTGGCCAGCAGCTCCATGCGGTTGTTGGTGGTGCGTCGGAAGCCGCCCCACAATTCCTTGCGGTGCTTACCAGCTTCCAGCACCACGCCATAACCGCCGGGGCCTGGGTTGCCGCTGGCTGCGCCGTCGGTGTATGCGGTCACCTTCATTGTGCCGAGTGAGGGAACAAGTACGTGATGTTCCCGGCAAAAAGCTTGATGCTGATCGCCAGCAGGATGATCCCGAAGGCCTTCCGCAGGACTATCAGGCCCACGCGGCCAAGCAAGCGCTCGATGCTGTTGGTGAGAAAGAGCACCAATAGAACCGGGATCATGTTGAGCACGATGGCGATCGCGATGTTCACTTGTTGGAATTCCGCGCGCAGCGAGAGTATGGTGGTGATGGTGCCAGCACCGGCGATCACTGGGAACGCCAGCGGTACGATGCTGTAAACCTTCGGATCACTGCTGGGCAGGCCAGGCGCACTGTGGTCCTCCTTGAAGAGCTTCACGCCCAGGATCATTTCCAAGGCGATGAAGAAGAGCACGAAGGCCCCGGCGACAGCGAACGAGTTCACGTCCACACCCACCAGCCCCAGGATCTTCTCCCCCACGAAGAGGAACACGATCATGATGCCGAGGCTCACGAGGGTCGCCCGCAACGGGTAGATGACCCCGGCCTTTTCCCGCACTTGCAGGATCAGCGGAATGCCCCCGATCACATCGATCACCGCGAAGAGGATCAGGAAGGCCTTGCCGATCTCGGTGAAATCCATGGGGCGAAGATGGGTGGGAGAGTGAGAGGGTGCGAGAGCCTTGTCACCCCTTCATCCGTTGAACTGCTGCGATCGTTTCAACCACGACCGGATAGTGCTCATGTTCCAACCCATGCACGCGCTGGGCGAGCGAGGCCGCAGTATCGTCCTTCATCACAGGGCAACGGAACTGCGCGATGTGCTCCCCTTCGTCGTAGTGCTCGTTCACGTAGTGGATGGTGATCCCGCTCTCCTTCTCACGGGCGGCGATCACGGCGGCATGAACGCGATCGCCATACATGCCCTTGCCGCCGTATTTGGGCAACAAAGCCGGGTGGATGTTCACGATGCGCTTCGGGAAGGCGCGCACCAGTTCGACCGGTATCAGTTGCATGAAACCCGCAAGCACGATCATGTCGATGCGCTGGGCCAACAGTTCCTGTTGCAACTCACCATTGCGGAGAAGGGCCTTGTCGAACAGGAGCAGTGGCACGCCCAGGTCCCAAGCCCGCTGGATCACCCCGGCTTTGGGGTTGTCGGTGCAGAACAAGGCCACTTGGACGGTCCCGTGGCCCTTGAAATGCTCCGCCATGCGCTGGGCATTGGTGCCTGAGCCGGAGGCCAGAACTGCTAAGCGGGTCACGGGGCGAAAGTCGGCATTGGACAGCAGCCCCGTATGTGAAGCACCTGAAGGACGGGTACTTGCGTGCCCGTAGGAAGACCGGTGCCGGGGAAACGGAAAACCCTTTCTTTGCACCCTGTTTTTCCAACCAACAACAGGACTACCATGTCGGACATCAAGTCAAGGGTCATCGCGATCATTGTGGACAAACTGGGCGTTGACCAGAACGAAGTGACGCCCGAAGCGAGCTTCACCAACGACCTTGGCGCTGACAGCCTCGATACCGTCGAACTCATCATGGAGTTCGAGAAGGAATTCAACATCGCCATCCCTGACGATCAGGCCGAGAAGATCCAGACCGTAGGCCAGGCTGTGGACTACGTGGAGAAGAACGCGAAGTGATCGGTCCCGACCACCGACAGGTCGGGGTTGAATACATGTCGGGATCCACTATGCAGCTCAGACGCGTTGTCGTTACCGGTATCGGGGCTCTGACGCCTTTGGGGAACACCGCAAAGGACTACTGGGACGGCCTCGTTGCGGGGCGTAGCGGAGCGGCACCCATCACGCGCTTCGACGCGAGCAAGTTCAAAACCCGCTTCGCTTGTGAAGTGAAAGGCTTCGACCCGGAGCAGTTCATGGACCGTAAGGAGGCGCGGAAGATGGACCCGTTCGCGCAGTATGCGGTGGTGACCAGCGATGAGGCGATCAAGGATTCCGGTCTGGACATGTCCACGGTGGACAAGGACCGGATCGGGGTGATCTGGGGGAGCGGCATCGGCGGGCTGAAGACCTTCCAGGAGGAATGCATCGCATTCGGGAGGGGAGACGGCACGCCGCGCTTCAACCCGTTCTTCATACCGAAGATGATCGCCGACAGCGCAGCTGGCTTGGTGAGCATGCGTCATGGACTGCGCGGCCCGAGCTACGTTACGGTAAGCGCCTGTGCCAGCGGGAACAACAGCATGATCGACGCCTTCAACGTGATCCGGCTGGGCATGTGTACCGCCATGGTCACCGGCGGTAGCGAAGCGGCGATCTATGAGGCGGGCGTTGGCGGTTTCAACGCCCTGCACGCCATGAGCACCCGCAACGATGATCCGGCAACGGCCAGCCGTCCGTACGACAAGGACCGTGATGGTTTCGTGCTGGGCGATGGCGGAGCCGCGATCATCCTGGAGGATCTGGAGCACGCCAAAGCACGCGGCGCGCGCATCTATTGCGAAGTCATCGGTGCCGGTATGAGCAGCGATGCCTACCACATCACCGCACCGCATCCGGAGGGGATCGGGGTGCACCTGTGCATGAAGAACGCGGTGGCCGATGCGAACATCGCACTCACTGATGTGGACCTGATCAACACGCACGGCACCAGTACGCCCATCGGCGATCCGCAGGAGCTGAAGGCGATCCAAAAACTCTTCGGCGAGCAGGCATACAAGATGAACATCAACGCCACCAAGAGCATGACCGGTCACCTATTGGGTGGTGCGGGTGCGGTGGAAGGCGTTGCCACGATCCTCTCGGTGCTGCACGATATCGTGCCGCCCACGATCAATCACTTCACCGACGACCCGGAGATCGACCCGAAGCTGAACCTCACATTCAACACGGCGCAGAAACGCACGGTGAACGTGGCGATCAGCAACACGTTCGGTTTCGGCGGCCACAATACCTCGGTCGTTTTCCGCAAGTACAGCTAACGCTTGCTCAGCGCCCTCTTCAGCCGGCCCGCCAATCCAGAGGAACGCCTCATCCGGGCGTGGAGCCGCAGCACCCTGGGCATCACACCGGGCGATCTTGCTCTTTACCGACAAGCACTCCGCCATAGCAGTGCGGTCCCGGAGGATCGTCCTGATCTGCCGAACAACGAGCGATTGGAATTCCTGGGCGATGCGATCCTTGATGCTATCGTCGGCACACTGCTCTTCCGCACATATCCCGACAAAAGCGAGGGCTTTCTCACGCGTATGCGGAGCAAATTGGTTAGCCGCGCGCAGTTGAACGTGCTGGCCAAGCACATCAATATCGAGAAGGTGGTGGAAACGAAAGTGGCCCGCGGCCATGAGACCAGCGTGCCGGGCAACGCGCTGGAGGCATTGATCGGCGCCATCTTCCTGGACAAGGGCTTCAAGAAGACCCAAGTGCTGGTGCTCATGCTCATCGAGAAATACTTCGACCTGAAGGAGCTGGAAAAGGAAGACCGCGATGGCAAGAGCCGGTTGTTGGAATGGGGCCAGAAGCGCAGGAAGAAAGTGGAGTTCCACCTGAGCGAGGAGCGCGGCAAAGGCGGTCGCGGAAAACTTTATGTGGCCGAAGTGCGGATCGACGGTACGGTGCGCGGGACAGGTCGGGGCCACAGCAAGAAGATCGCGGAACAGGACGCGGCACAGTCGGCGTTCAGGGGCATGCGTTCGCGGAGCCACCACCACGATGCGCGCCAGCGAGGAAGGGGCAAGGAGGATGTGGATGTTCCTGACGAGGGCGGGTAGTATTCGATATGTTGGTGCGATGGAGCATTACCGCACCCTGAAGCGATCCATCCTCCTCGCCGCCGGTCTTTTCTTCAGCTTCATCGTCAGCGCGCAGGATCCGGCCCTTTACAACACATACAATTCCGAGCGTGAGCACATCACTGCCAACAGCATGTTGGTCCTTGGTGGCTGGGCCATCGGCAACATGGCAGTGGGCGCGGCCGGTGCCCTGACCACTCCTACGGGTACTGAGGCCAACTACTTCCACCAGATGAACATCTACTGGAACGTGGTGAACCTGGGCATCGCGGTACCCGCATATATCGGCGCGCGCAAGCATCGGGACGCGTCGTTGACGATCCCGCAAACCTTCGACAAGCAACGCAGCGTGGAGAATGTCTACCTGATCAATGTGGCGCTCGATGTGGCCTACACCGGTACCGGCCTATGGATGCACGAACGCGGGAACGACCTCGATGGCAAGCGCGGCGAAGTGTTGAGCGGCTTCGGGAACTCCCTCATGCTCCAAGGCGGCTTCCTGCTGGTGTATGATGTGGTCAACTACTCAGTGCACGCACGCCATTGGAAGAAGACTCGCAGCAAGCTTTGGGAGCAGCTACAGTTCAATGGCACCTCGATCCAGTACAGCTTTTGAAGAGCTATCCGAGTCCCTCCACGAATCTCCGGTCGTTCGCCAATCGCGGCATTTTGCTCTGGGCATCGTTCATGCCGCGCGCTTTCATCCATGCTGCAAAGCCGCCACGTTCCACCAAGGTGATCACCAACGGCCGCAGCACGCTTCCGGTAATGAGGTCCCGGTAGTAGGGATTGCGTTTCTGCAAGGCCCCGTCGATGGCTGCTGAGAACCCCGACATGTCAGCTGGTGGCGCAGCGAACTCGATGAACCACTCGTGGTAGGGCAGCCCGGTGTTCGGTGCGAGTTGCGGCGCCATGGTGAACTCTGTCACTTCGCAGGGCACTTGCCCGATGGCGTACTTCAGCGCACCTTCCACTTCTTCGCCGATGACATGCTCGCCGAACGCACTGGTGTAGTGCTTCGTCCGCCCGGTGATGACGATGCGCGGCGGTGACAGGGAAACAAAGCGCACCGTGTCGCCGATCTCATAGCCCCACAGGCCGGCATTGGTGTGAAGCACCAGCGCGTAGTTCACCCCGAGCTCCACATCGGCCAAAGACAGTCTACGCGCTCCTGCCCCTACGCCTGCTCCCGCTTGCGGAATGAACTCGTAGTAGATGCCGTTATCGATCACGAGCAGCAATCCTTCTTCGCTGCTGCGGTCCTGGTATGCGATGAAGCCCTCGCTCGCGGGGAAGAGTTCCACGCTCGGCACGCTAGCGCCGATCAGGGCTTCCATCCTGGCCCGATAGGGTCCGTAATTGACGCCGCCATACACAAAGAGCGAGAAGTTCGGGAAGACCTGCTTCACGGTGCTCTTGCCGCTCTTCGCCAAGAGCCGTTCGAAATACATCTGCACCCACGCCGGTATGCCGCTGATCAAGCGCATGTCTTCGCGCAGCGTTTCGTCCACGATGGCATCCACCTTCGTTTCCCAATCGCTGATCGTGTTCACGGCGTAGCTCGGCAGGCGGTTCTTCAACAGGTACTTTGGGACGTGATTGGCGACGATGCCGCTGAGCCTGCCCACGGGTATGGCGCCTGTTGTATCCAGAGCCGGGCTGCCTTGAAGGAAGATCATCTTCCCATCCACGAACGAGGCATCGCCGGTCCTGTACACGTAGGCCAACAGTGCCCGCCGTGCACTGCCGATATGGTTCGGCAAGCTGCTCCGGGTGATGGGGATGTACTTCGCACCGCTCGTTGTGCCACTGGTCTTGCTCAAGTAAAGCGGTCGCCCCGGCCAGAGCACATCGGCCTCACCGCCTATCACACGATCGATGTACGGGCGTAATCCCTCATAGTCGCGCAGGGGGATGGCTTGCACCAGGGAAGCGTGATCCCGCACTTGGTGCAAGCGATGATCACGACCGAAGGCTGTGCTGCCGCCGAACTCAACCAACTGCGCGAGAATACTGCGTTGGGTTCCCACGGGATCCATGGCCCGGCGCATCACCGAGCGCGTCACCATCCTGGCGATGGGCTGGCTGATAAGCGACTTCCAACTCATTGGAACACCATGTACTGCTGCGGGTCCAATGGTCCACCGGACAACCACAGCTCGAAATGCAAGTGGGGTCCATCGCTCAATTCACCACTATTACCCACGATGGCGATCGCCTCGCCGGCCTTCACCCTGTCGCCGGTCTTCTTCAGCAGCACCGCGTTGTGTTTGTACACGCTCACCAGGTCGCCCGGATGCTGTACGGTAAGCACATAGCCGCCATCAGCCGTCCACGAGGCCAACACCACCGTGCCTTCCAGACAGGCTTTCACGGGCTCATCGGCTTTCGTGGCCACATCGATCCCCACATGGCCATCCCGTAGTGCGAACTGCTGGGTGACCACCCCGCGCAATGGGGTGAAGAAGATGCGACCGGCAAGGTCTTTCCGCACGCGATCGCCGGCATTCTCGCTCAGGCTGTACTGGTCATCCTTCACCATGCGCTGCCTGAAGGCACTGTCCGTTGGGCTCGCAGCCAGTTCTTCAGGGCTGGGTGGCTCGGTGATCCGAGGACTGCGCTTCACGCTATCGGCGGACAGTTCACCGCTGAATATGCGGCGCAGGTTCTCGGTGTAGGCGGTATGGATGGCCACTTCCCGTTGCAATGAATCGGCCAAGGTCGCGGCGTGATAGCTGTTCACGCGCACATCGGTATCGGCGTAACCCGGGATGTAGCGTTTGAACGGGGTGAAGACCACCAACAGCACGGTGATGGCCACCGTGAAACCGAGCAGGCCGAGCAACAGCAGCACAACGTTCACCGGTGTGAGGCGGATGCTGAAGCTCTCCTTGAACGTGTTGTCGTTGATGAGCAGCAGACGGTACTTGCTCCACAGCTTGCGGATGGCACGCTTGCGTTTCTCCTTGCGTTCAACAGCTTGGGGCATGTGTCCTCATCCCGGCCGCGCCTTCACGAAGCTTTTGCCAAGCGAGATGCCCCGGGGTGGCAAAGATGGGCCGGGGGGCCATTGGCGGTCCGGAAGTCGTGCCGCTGGCAAGGGGTTGGTGAAATATCTTCGGCCCCCTTCAGTTGTACAGCGTGCGCGTGAGAACGACCAACACATTCGGCTTCAAGCTTGGGCTAACGCTGTGCGCGTTGGTGATCCTGGCCGCGTGCAGCACGCGCAAGAACAATGTCATGAGCCGGGCATGGCACCGGTTGCTGGCGCGCGACAATGCATGGTTCAATGCCAACCTGAAGCTCAACGAGATCAACGACGGCATTGAGAAGGTGTACGTGTACGACTTCGATGAAGTGCTGCCGGTATTCGTGCATGGCACACCGGAGCAGGCGAAAGCGGCGGTACCCGAGATCGAGAAGTGCATCGAGAAGTGCAACACGGTGATCAAGCGCCACTCGATGGAGTTCGAGGGGAAGCAGAAGAACAAGTGGATCCCCGACGCCTACTTCGTCATTGGCAAGTGCCACTACGCGAAACAGGCATACAGTGAGGCCGAACGCCGGTTCAGCTTCATGGGCCGCAAGTTCAAGGGGCACGAGCTGTTCTATGAAGCCAAGCTCTGGGGCGCGCGTTGCGCCATCCGGATGGAGCAGTTCGCCAAAGCGCAGAGCCTGTTGGATGAGGTGAAACAGGCGACCGACCTGCCGAAGCATTTCCCCAATGACCAGTTGGCCGCCGTGCAGGCCGACCTGGACCTGCAGCGCGGCAAGGTGGACGATGCCATCATCGGCCTGCAGCGCGCCGTTGAACTGGCGGACAAGAAGAACGACCGTGTTCGCTGGGCCTTCATCCTCGCCCAGTTGTACGATCATAAAGGGCGCGGCACCGAAGCCATCGCCCAGTTCAGGAAGGTGACGCAGATGAACCCGCCGTACGAGATGGACTTCCACGCGCGGATCTACCAGGCATTGGCCTTCGATGCCGGCAGCAGCAAGAGCCTGCGTCAGAAACTCAACCGTATGCTACGCGATGACAAGCACAGGGATCACTTCGACATGATCCACTATGCCTTGGCCGACCTCGACATCAAGGAAGGGAATGACAGCAGTGCGATCGTGCGATTGAAGACGAGCGCCCGGGTCAACACCACCGACACCAAGCAGAAGGCCAAGACCTTTCTCAAGCTGGCCGACGTGTATTTCGAGGATCGCATCTATGTCGAGGCCCAGAAGTACTACGATAGCACGCGCACCGTGCTGCCCGAGGACCACAAGCGGTATGAGGAAGTGGCCAACAAAGCCGAGGTGCTGACGGAACTTGTCGAGCAATTGGACATCATCAACCGCGAGGACAGTCTGCAACGCGTGGCCGGGATGTCGGATGAGGAGCGCGAGAAGTTGATCCGCGACAAGATCCTCGAACGCGAGCACCAGGAAGAAGCACGGAAGGAGGAGGAAGCACGCGCACGGGAGGTGGCGGATGCCGGGGTGGTGCAGGGCAAGCCGGTAGGTGGCGGTGGCGGTGCTGGTGGCGGTTGGTATTTCTACAATCCGCAATCACTCAGCCGGGGCATGGCCGAATTCAAGAAGAAATGGGGCCCGCGGGTGAACGAGGATGATTGGCGCCGCAAGGACAAGGCCGGCAGTGCAACACAGAACACCGCCGAGGACCAAGAGGAGGAGAACGGAGGCAAGGAAGAAGATGGCGAGGAGCCATCATGGAAGAAGGAGGAGACATACCTCAGGGATCTGCCCAAGGACAGCGCGGACATCAGCGCGAGCAACGAACGGATCTGCGAAGCCCTTTACAAGAGCGGCATGATCTACAAGGAGAAGCTGCACGATGACGACAACGGCGTGGAGAGTTTCGAGATCCTCAACACGCGATTCGACAATTGCCGCTACACGCCGGAGAGCCACTACCAATTGTACCGGATCTACCTGGCCAAGGAGAAGTCGGGCAATTTCTTCGGGGGTGATGAAAAGGCGAGTTCCAAGCACTATGCGGACATCATCCTGGAACGCTGGCCCAACAGCGAGTTCGCACGATTGGTCCGCGACCCCAATGTGTTGGCGAGCGATGAGGAACGCAAGCTTTTGGAAACGGAGAACTACCGCAGCCAGTACGAGCATTTCAAACGCGGCGATTACCTGTCCGTGATCAGCGCGTGCGACAGTGTACTGGTGAACGAACCGGACAACCACCTGTACGCCAAGCACCACTTGCTCAAGGCCATGTGCATCGGCAACCTGCACATGCGCGACAGTTTCATCGCCACACTAACCGAGGTGAAGGACCGGTACCCCGGCACCGATGAAGCGAAGGGGGCCCAGCAGATCCTTGACAATCTGCAACAGCAGTCCCAAGCTCCTCAGCAACAAGAGCCCAGCGGTCCGGCCTTCCGCTTTGAAGACGGCAAGCATTACTTCGCGATGGTGGTGCCCAATGGCCAGGTGGACGTGAACACGGTGAAGGCCAAACTCACCGACTTCAACACCCAGTACTTCCCCGGAAAAACCGTACAGGTGCAAGCCAGTTTCCTCGATGCGGACCACCAAGTGGTTCAGCTCACGTTGTTCGATAGCAAGGAGGAAGCGATGGCCTTTTATGAGCTCTACTTGAGCGATAAGCGGGTGCTGGCCGGCATCAACGACAAGCATTACCCGGCATTCGCCATAAGCCCGGATAACTACTCCGAGTTGTACAAAACCAAGGACGTAGTGGCGTATTCCGCCTTCTTCGCGACCAACTACCTGGAGTGATCACCCGCCTGGCCCGCAGGGTCCGGTGGGCCGGTCGAGGATCTTGGGCCTTTCACACGGCTATATTCGCCGCATCCAACTGTACGGGCCGGGGATCATCGGCCCCAACACCCACTCCCGATGTTCCGATCGGAAAAACCCAGCGAGCCCATGAACAAGGCCACCGAGCCGGTGAACGCCGGCAAGATCAACAGCATCATGGAGGGTACCTCCATTGAAGGCGAGATCCGCAGCGACAGTAACATCCGCGTGGATGGCCGCGTGAAAGGCACCGTGAACGCACGCGGTCGTGTGATCGTGGGCCAGACCGGTACCATTGAGGGCGAGATCATCTGCCAGAGCAGCGATGTGGAAGGCACTGTGATCGGCAAGATCAACTGCCAGGACCTTTTGAGCCTGAAGGCGACAGCCAAACTGCAAGGCGACATCAATACCAAGAAGCTGGCGATCGAGCCCGGGGCGGTCTTCACCGGCAACTGCGCCATGAGCGGAGGAGTTGTCAAGGAGATGGACCCGATGCGGCTGCGCACGGAGAACGCTCCGCCTGCCCCGACCGCGCAAGCGGCGCGGTGAGTCTTTTGTCATGGTGAGCCC
>JBATMK010000209.1:0-18402 GCA_049289815.1 Flavobacteriales bacterium | reverse complement strand
GCGCTACGGCGCTCCGCTGTCCGTTGGTATCATGCCGTCCACGACAAACACAAGCCAACATGATCGCAGAACTGAACAACGAACAGATGGATACGGTGCTCCGCAGCGAGTGCGTTTGCCATCTCGGTTGCCACGCCGATGGGGAGACATACGTGGTGCCTTTGACGTATGCCTATGATGGTTCTTCCTTCTTCTGCCATTCCGCTGATGGCACGAAAACGCGCATGATGAGGAAGAACCCGCAAGTATGCGTGGAGGTCTACTGCATGCAGGACATGGCCCATTGGCAGAGCGTGATCGCCAAAGCCACCTTCGTGGAATTGGAGGGTGCTGATGCGCGTGATGCCACGGACTTCCTGGAACAACGACTGGCTCCCCTTATGACCACCACGACCTCTGGTCTGATCCATAGCGAACGTGGCCATGATCGTAAGGGAGCGGTTCCGATAACCTTCCGTCTTGACCTGTACGATAAAACAGGACGCTACGAGAAGCGCTGATCCCAAAGTGGATCCGGAGTACCATCGAGCCATACGTCGATGTTGATCGGCTTTTGTGGCGACCATCCCGGTCCGGTCCCTTTCGTGCACGACAATGACCGATCGTGTACCTGCGGACGCTCATTCCCGGCGCCCCTGATCTGGCGCAGCTTGGAAGCATGAAGTGCTTGTGGAGCGCAGGCGCCCGCGATCATGAAGTTTCTAGAGTGTGTTGGCAGGGCTGTGCGTCTGCCGGCCCTCGAACACGGAGCCAGGCGTTGACCTAGCGGAACAGATCATTGAGTACGCCGGCCAGCCTGATCCCGCCTTTGACCAACTGTTGTTGCACCAGGGGCCAGTTACGGTACAGGTATTCATAGCCCAGGTCGGCACCGGTCTCCTTCGGATATATGCGCCCGCGGAATTGCATGGCCTCCTCCGCCCATAGCGCCGTGCCGCCACCTTGCCATGCGGCGATCTCGACAGGTGTGGCGTGATCGATGCTGGCAGCGAGTTCGGTGAAGCTCAACTCTTTGCGCTCGATCATCTCACTGTCCCAAACGCGGTGCAGGTTGCTGCCTTTCTTGAACCATTGCACCTGGAAGTCATTGCCGCCCTTATCGGTGCCGCGGCCCACGTGCAGGGGCTGGTGCAGGTCCTCCACCAAGTGGATCAACATGCGCAGTGCTACGCGTTTGCGATCCAATGGAACCGTATCGCTCCGCAGCATCGCTTTCATCCGTTCGATGGCTTCGACCACATCACCTTTCGCATTCTTCTCGCTCGCGGCATACGTGCCGCCATCGGGAATAGTGACCCAATGCCAGTCGTGCGTGTCGTCGTAGGCGCTATCGGATCGTATGTCGTCCATCCAATTGCCAGCGAGCGCAATGCTCTCAGTACCGAGCAAGAGATGCACGGCCTTGCGCGCCTTCTTGGTCAAATGCTGCTCAGCGATGGCGCCGATGGCCCGGTGTCCGGTGGGGCCCCAGGCGAAGGTGGTCAGGGTCGAAGGAACGATCAGCGAAGCCAGAAGGAGGCGATGCATGTGCAGCATGGCGCGGGTTGAGGTTGAGCCGATCACCGGACAATGGTCCAGGCGATCGTCCGCAGTTGGTATCCACGATGCGCTCGGCGACCGGCAAGCCGTAAGATGGCCGACATGCACTTGCTCACAGCCATCCCTTGCGTTTGAAGTAGAGCAGCGTGCCACCTGAGCTCACGCCCATCAAGGCCAGTGCGAAGGGATATCCCCATCGTGGTTCCAGCTCGGGCATGTGGTGGAAATTCATGCCGTAGATGCTCGCGATGAGGGTGGGTGGCATGAAAGCGACGGTGGCCACGGTGAAGATCTTGATCACCTTGTTCTGGTCGATGTTCACCAGACCCAAGGCGGTGTTCTGGAGGAATTCCAGCCGCTCGAAACCGAAAGCGATGTGCTCCAACAGGGAGGCGACATCGCGCAGCAGCGTGCGGATACCGGGGCGGTGGCTGCTGGGAAAACGTTCGCTCTTGAGCACGGCCGCGAGCGTGCGCTGCTTGTCCACGATGTTCGCCCGCAGCAGCATGGCTTCGTCGAGCATCTCATCGATGCGCAGCAGCATGTCCTTGCCCACGGCGCTGTTGAGATTGAGGTCCTTGTTCAGCTGTGTGATGTCGCGGCCCACCTGTTCCACGATGTCCGCGTCCATGTCGATGCGCACGTCGAAGATGGACATGAACGTCTCGTAGGAAGTCCAGGTGCCGGTGGCGTTGGCCCTCCGGCGACGATCCAGTTCCACGAAACTGCGCAGCACACCTCCGCGCCGCGTCACCAGGATATCGTCGCGCAGTACGAAAGTCACGGCCTCGGGTTTCCATCCCTTCTCTGCAGGTTGCAGGAAGTTGGCGTTCAGCTGGATCTCGTTCTGGTCCTCGTAGTAGCGCGAGGAGCTTTCGATCTCGGCGGCATCCTTCGGTGTCATCAGCTCGCTGCCGATGTACGCTTCCACGGATCCCAGCTCTTCCTGTGTCGGGGCCATCAGGTCAAGCCACACAACCTCTTTCCGCTCGGCGGACTCCAAGGCCGGGAGCCCTTCCTCCCGCACCATGTGCGTCCCCCTCCTTGTATGCACCACCAACATCGCGTTCCGCTTTGCGCCCCGAAAGTAGGCTGGCCATCCTGCGGGTTGGATGAATGAGGCCCGGGCCATGTCATCTTCGCCCAAGTGCACATGAAACCCGGTTTTTGGAAGGAGTCACTCAAGTTCCTCTCGGGTGCGTTCTTCGTAACCGCCGGCGCAAGCTGGTATTTGGCGGGCTACCATATCAGTGTGCCGTTCCTCGGTACCTCGATGACACCGGAGTTCCTCTTCGTGCGCGGCTTCATCCACTTCGCGCTGTTCCTGGTGTCCTTCTATTTCGGTTTCATCCACAAGCGGAAGCAACTGTAACGCTGAAGAACCGCTGTGGGTTGGCCACATGGCGCCAACGGTGTGTTATGCATACTTCCTCCTAAGGTCGGCCTCGGCGACCTCGGCTTTGCGCTGCGCCAGGAACCCATCGCCCTCCTCGATCATGTCGGCGAAAGGGTCTTCCGTCTCTTCCACTTTGAAGGTCTTGACCGTTTGGGTCGGACGGCTCTTCGGAGAAAAGAGGTGCATGCTGGCGAACGCACCGCTCGTAAGGACCATTGCGATGGCCAGTGCTTTTCGGGTTCTCATGGCATTTGAATTTGCTGGCCCCGTTCACCAGAAGACATGCCAAATACGCTCTCGGCTGCCATTGCCCACGCCAGCCGGGCATCAGCAGCGCTTTCTTGCCAAGTGGCACTGTTAATCCTGCACGTTGACCTTTCTATTCCTGCATCCCGCCCTTCAATTTCGGCAGGGTAGCCGGACACTGCCGGTCCAAGCCTGATCGCGCCTGACCCGCGTCCATCCTGCATTCTCATCGTTCTCTCCTTTCTCCGGCACCCCGTTCGCCAAGGGCGCGGCCGATCCGGAACCTGTTGAACGACGAGCACTGTACATGGGGCGGAATGCAAAAAGCTCAACGCAGGAACTGACGAATGTCACGCCCCCCCCCGGAGATCGACCCTTCTTCACGTCGCGAATGACACCGGTCATAGAAAACCAGGAACCCAACACCGAACACTGATGGACATCACCACGATCCTCTTCCTGCTGGCCGTCGGCCTGCTCTGTTTCTGGCTCTTCTACCGTTGCACCAACTGGTTCGAAAACATCTGACGCCATGTTCACCGCCCTACTCATCATCTGCATCGCCGTGTTCGGCTACCTGCTGCACGTGCTGGTGAAACCCGAGAAATACTGAGCCATGAACACTGAACTGCTCGGCGTCATCGCCATGTACGCGCTCACGCTCGTGATCGCCATCCCCTTGGGGCGCTACATCGCCCGCGTGTACAAGGGTGAAAAGCACTGGAGCGACTTCTTCCTTCCCGTGGAACGCGCCATCTACCGCCTATCCGGTGTGGACGCCACCAAGGAAATGACCTGGAAGCAGCACCTCAAAGCGCTGCTCACCATCAACCTGGTCTGGTTCGTTTACGGCTTCTTCGCCCTGCTCTTCCAGGACAAGCTGCCGCTGAACCCCGACGGCAACGCGGGACAGACACCGGACCTGGCCTTCAACACGGTGATCAGCTTTATCGTGAACTGCAACCTGCAGCACTACAGCGGGGAGAGCGGCCTCACCTATTTCACGCAGCTCTTCGTGGTGATGTTCTTCCAGTTCGTGAGCGCCGCCACCGGCATGGCCGCACTGGCCGCCCTGTTCGTCGGGCTCCGCGAGCGCACAACACAAACGCTCGGCAACTTCTGGATGTTCTTCACGCGCAGCATCACGCGCATCCTGATCCCGCTTTCTCTCCTGGTCGCCTTCATTCTGGTGATGCGCGGCACACCGATGACCTTCGACGGCCGCAGCACGGTGACAACGCTCGAAGGCGCTGAACAGCAGATCACGCAGGGTCCCGCAGCGGGCATGATCGCCATCAAGCAGCTGGGCACCAACGGCGGCGGCTTCTTCGGCGTGAACAGCGCGCATCCGCTGGAGAACCCGGACTATCTCACCAACATGGTGGAGAACATCAGCATCCTGCTGATCCCCATCGCGCTGGTCTTCGCCTTGGGCTTCTACTTGAAGAACCGCAAGCTGGCGCTGACCGTGTTCGGTGTGATGACCACGGGCTTCATCCTCTTCGTGGTGGGATCGATCGCGGCGGAACGCCATGGCAATACGGAGATCGCGGCCATGGGGATCAGTCAATCCATGGGCAGCATGGAAGGCAAGGAGATCCGCCTGGGTGCCGATGCCTCAGCGATGTGGGGCATTAGCACCACGGTGACCAGCAACGGCAGCGTGAACGCCATGCACGACAGCATGACGCCCCTGAGCGGCGGCCTGCAGATGCTGGATATGATGATCAACTCCTTCTACGGCGGCGTGGGCGTAGGCTTCCTCAACTACTTCATCTTCATCATCATCGGTGTATTCATCGCCGGGTTGATGGTGGGCCGCACACCGGAGTTCCTGGGACGCAAGGTGGAAGCCCGTGAGGTGAAGATCGCCACATTGATCGCCCTGTTGCACCCCTTCATCATTCTGGTGGCCACGGCCATCGCCAGTTACACGAACACGCACCATGGTGATGCCGCCTGGACCGTTCAGCCAGCGAACTGGTTGAACAACCCTGGCCCGCACGGCTTCAGCGAGATGCTGTATGAAAACACCAGCTCCGCAGCGAACAACGGTAGTGGCTTCGAAGGGCTGGGCGACAACAACTTCTTCTGGAACTTCGTCACCGGCCTTGTGCTGATCCTCGGACGTTACCTGCCGATCATCGGCCCGCTGGCCATCGTCGGACTGTTGGCCGCCAAGAAGGTGATCCCCGCCGGCGGTGGCACCCTGCGCACGGATACGGGCACCTTCGGTGGGCTGACGTTCGCGCTCATCCTCATCCTGGCGGCCCTCAGCTTCTTCCCCGCACTGGCCTTGGGCCCATTGGCGGAATACTTCGGCATGGCCCATTGATCCCGAACTACCATGAGCACAAAGACCACATCCCTATTCCCCCGCGAACTGGTGCGTGAAGCGTTCACGCAGAGCTTCGTGAAGCTTGCCCCGCGCACGATGCTGCGCAACCCGGTGATGTTCACCGTGGAGATCGGCACGCTCATCATGCTGCTCGTAACGCTGTACACAGCGTTCAGGAGCGACGGCTCCCAGGGCAGCTTCGGCTATAACCTGGCCGTCTTCCTGGTCCTGTTCGTTACGCTGCTCTTCGCGAATTTCGCCGAGGCCATCGCCGAGGCGCGCGGCAAGGCGCAGGCGGCATCGCTGCGGAAGCTCCGCGCCGATACACCCGCCAGGCTCAAACTCGCCGACGGAAGTCTCAAGACCATCCGCAGCAGTGAACTGCGCAAGGGCGATACGTTCTTCTGCGAAGCGGGCGACGCGATCCCCACGGACGGGGAGATCGTGCAAGGGCTCGCGAGCATCGACGAGAGCGCGATCACCGGTGAGAGCGCACCCGTGATCCGCGAAGCGGGCGGCGACCGTAGCAGCGTGACCGGCGGAACGCGCGTGTTGAGCGATCGCATTACCGTGAAGGTGACCGGCGAACCCGGCACCAGCTTCCTGGACCGCATGATCGCGCTGGTGGAAGGTGCCAGCCGCCAGAAGACACCGAACGAGATCGCGCTCACCATCCTGCTCGCTGGTTTCACATTGGTGTTCCTCATCGTTTGCGTCACGTTGAAGCCGTTCGCGGACTATGCGAACACCACCATCACCATCGCCTCGTTCATCAGCTTGTTCGTCTGCCTGATCCCAACAACGATCGGCGGATTGTTGAGCGCCATCGGCATCGCCGGCATGGACCGCGCATTGCAAGCCAACGTGATCACCAAGAGCGGCCGCGCGGTGGAAACCGCTGGCGATGTGGACGTGCTGTTGCTGGACAAGACCGGCACCATCACCATCGGCAACCGCAAGGCCACGGCGTTCCATCCAGCGCCCGGCATCGAGAAGAGCGCGTTCATCAGGGCGTGTGTGCTCAGTTCGCTGGCCGATGAAACGCCGGAGGGCAAGAGCATCCTGGAACTCGCCGGGGCCGATGCGACCAAGGGTTTATCCCTGGACGGAGCGGAACTGATCAAGTTCACCGCTGAGACCAGGAGCAGTGGCGTGGACCTGCCCAACGGCCAGCGCATCCGCAAGGGCGCGCAGGACGCCATGCGCAAGCTGGCGGAGCGGGCGGGCAACACCATTCCCGCCGAGGTCGACGCCGAAGTGAAGCGCATCGCGGCCAACGGCGGAACACCGCTGGCGGTGACCGAGAACGACCGTGTCATCGGGTGCATCGAACTCCAGGATATCATCAAGCCCGGTATCAACGAGCGCTTCCAGCGCCTGCGGAAAATGGGTGTGAAGACCGTGATGGTCACCGGCGACAATCCGCTCACCGCGAAGTTCATCGCTGAGAAAGCAGGCGTTGACGACTTCATCGCCGAGGCCACGCCCGAGGACAAGATGGCCTACATCAAGAAGGAACAGCAGACCGGGCGACTGGTGGCCATGATGGGTGACGGCACGAACGATGCGCCCGCACTTGCACAAGCTGATGTCGGCGTGGCCATGAACAGCGGCACCCAGGCCGCCAAGGAAGCCGGCAACATGGTGGACCTGGACAACGACCCTACCAAGCTCATCGAGATCGTGGAGATCGGCAAGCAATTGCTGATGACGCGCGGTACGCTCACCACCTTCAGTATCGCCAACGACGTCGCGAAGTACTTCGCCATCGTACCTGCGCTCTTCATGGTGAGCATGCCCGCCCTCGGCGCGCTGAACATCATGAACCTGTACAGTGCCGAGAGCGCGATCCTCAGTGCTGTGATCTTCAACGCGATCATCATCCCGCTGCTGATCCCCCTGGCGCTACGTGGTGTCGCCTACCGCCCGATCGGGGCCAGCGCCATCCTGCGCCGCAACCTGCTGATCTACGGCCTCGGCGGCGTCATCGTTCCCTTCATCGGCATCAAGCTCATCGACCTTGCCATCGCTCCATTCTTCTGAAACGACAACGTGTCGTCGATCCAATGGGTCGACGCTACAGATCCACACAACGATCACCAACAATGAAACAGAATCTGATCCCCGCCCTCCGCATGACCGCCGTGATGCTGGTCCTGTGCTGCGGCATCTACACCTTGATCGTATGGGGCTTCGCCGGGATCGCCGGTCCTCAAAGCGGTGAAGCCGAGCTGATCGAACGCGATGGGAAGCCCGTTGGCGCCGCACTCGTCGGCCAGCTCTTCACCAGCGACAGTTATTTCCAGGGCCGTCCCAGCGCGATCGACTACAACGCATCGGGTAGCAGCGGCAGCAACAAGGGACCCAGCAATCCGGACTACCTCGCTACTGTGCAGGCACGCATCGATAGCTTCCTGGTGCACAACCCCGGAGTTGCGAAGAGCGATATCCCTGGCGAACTGGTCACCGCTAGTGGCAGTGGGCTCGATCCGCACCTCAGCGTGGAGGCTGCACGCGTGCAGGCGAAACGCATCGCTGCTGCTCGTGGCATGTCCGAAACCGACCTGCTGAAGCTCATCGAAGAACAGATCGATGGCCCATTAATGGGCATGTTCGGGACTTCCACCATCAACACACTTGAACTCAACCTGGCGCTCGACGCCACAACAAAATGAAACGCTTGCTCTTTCTGCCCCTCGCGGGCATCGCGCTTACCGTCACCGCACAAAAGCTCGACAGTGCCATCACCCTCAGCGCCTATGCAGAGGCATACTACAGCTTCGACATGGCCCAGCCGGACAACCATCTGCGGCCGGGCTTCTTCTACAGCTTCAATCGCCATAACGAGGTGAACCTGAACCTCGGTATGATCAAGCTGGCCTATGCCAAGAACAACGTCCGCGGGAACATCGCACTGATGGCCGGGACTTATCCGCACTACAACCTTGCCGCTGAACCCGAGCTGCTGCGCAGCGTGTTCGAAGCGAACGCGGGGGTGAAGCTGAGCAAGAAGAAGGAACTCTGGCTTGATGCAGGCATCATGCCCAGCCACATCGGCTTCGAGAGCGCCATCGGCAAGGACTGCTGGAACCTCACGCGCAGCTTGCTTGCTGAGAACACACCCTACTATGAAGCCGGCGCACGCCTCAGTTACACCAGTCCCAGCGGCAAGTGGTACGCGAGCGGACTGTTCTTGAACGGTTGGCAGCGCATCGCCCGGGTCGACGGCAACAACACACCGGCATTCGGTACGCAGCTCACGTTCAAGCCGAACGGGAACACCGTGATCAACTGGAGCACCTTCGTGGGCAACGACAAACCCGACACCCTGAGCCAGATGCGCATCTTCAACAACCTGTACGCGCAGTTCCAATTGACCGATCGGTTGGGCCTGATCCTGGGCTGTGACATTGGTATGGAGGATGCCGCAAGCGGCGACAGCACGAACATGTTCATCTCCCCGGTTGCGATCCCCCGATTCAAGATCAACGACAAGACTTTTATCGCGGCGCGCTGGGAGCTTTACCAGGACGAGAACGGTGTGATCATCGCAACGGGCACACCCAATGGCTTCAACACCATGGGTTATTCACTGAATTTCGACCGTTGGATCGCGCCGAACGTGCTGTGGCGGATCGAAGGCCGAATGCTGCAGAGCGAGGATAAGATCTTCGCGGACGCGGACGGCAAGGCGACCGGATCCAATACCTTTTTCACGACCAGTCTCGCCATCGCACTACCGTGATCGCCTCGGACGGCACCGATCCCCTGCTTCGGCCGACCTCCCAACGGGGCCGGCTGAAGGTCTATATCGGCATGAGCGCTGGTGTGGGCAAGACCTATCGCATGCTGGAGGAAGTGCGCGGTATGCTGGAAGATGGCGTGAACGTGCAGATAGGTTTCGTGGAGACCCATCAACGAGAGGAAACGCATGCCCTGCTCGAGGGTCTGCCGGTCATTCCCCGCCGTGAGGTCTTCTACAAAGGCAAACGGCTGGAGGAGTTCGACCTCAACGCCACACTACTGCTGCATCCGGAATGGGTGGTGGTGGATGAGCTCGCGCACACCAACGTGCCGGGCAGCAAGCATCAAAAGCGCTACCAGGATGTGCTCGAACTCCTCGACAACGGGATCAACGTGATCACTGCGGTGAACATCCAGCACATCGAAAGCATCAACGATGAGGTGCAGCGCATCACCGGCGTGCAAGTCACCGAGCGCGTACCGGACAGCTTCCTGCAGAAAGCCGACGAGGTGGTGAACATCGACCTTACCGCTGGCGACCTGATCGCGCGACTGAAAGAGGGCAAGATCTACGACAAGGCCAAGGTCGAGACGGCTTTGCGGAACTTCTTTCAGCCGGAGAAGATCCTTCAACTGCGCGAACTGGCGTTGAAAGAAGTGGCGGGACAGGTGGAGCGGAAGGTGGAGCAGGAGGTGGAACGGCCGAAACAGTTGCGCCACGAGCATTTCCTGGCCTTGATCAGCACGAATGCCGACGTGGCACGCAAGATCATCCGCAAGACCGCCCGCCTGGCCAACTACTACCACAGCGATTGGAGCGTGTTGTATGTGCAAACGCCGGACGAAGCACTGGACAAAATCCCGCTGGACAAGCAGCGCCACTTGATCAACAACTTCCAACTGGCCACGGAGTTGGGTGCCGAGGTGATCCAAGCACAGGCTGGTGGAACGAAACCCGGGATCGGCTTCCTTCCAGCGAAGATCCTCAACTTGGAGCGCGCCGATATCACCGAGGCCATCCTGCAGGTGGTGAAGGAGAGACGCATCACCACCATGTGCATCGGCAAGCCGCACATCAGCATCTGGCAGGTGATCCTGCGCACGAACACCTTCAACCGCTTGCTCACCGCGTTGTCGGAGAGCGATGTGGATCTCGTGATCCTGTCATGAAAACCAAGACCCGACTGCTCCTCTCGCTAGGGGCCTTGACCTTCTTGGTCTTCGTACTGGCGGGTGTGGGCATCGCCTCCATCAACCAGCTTCGCGGAGAAGGCGGTCAAGTGCTCCGAGCCAACTACATGAGCCTCGCCTACATGGAGGACATGCTAGCAGCGCTGGAAGAGGCACCTGAAACCGGCATACCGCGAGCCAAGGAGCAACTGACGCTCCAACAAGCCAACATCACGGAGATCGGCGAACAGGAAGCCACCGCAGCCCTGGCCGCCGCCTTTGCAGCTTGGGAAACTTCCGGCCAGGACAGCTTGTTGACAAGGACACTGACCGCTCGGATACGCAGTATTCTAGAACTGAACCGGGATGCTATCGTGCGTAAGGCCGCGCAGACCGGGGAACGTGGGGACAAGGCCGTGGTCTGGATCACTCTCTCGGGCACGTTGTGCGCGCTGATCGCCCTGTCCATGTTGTTCGGCATGGCCGAGTTCCTGAGCGCTCCGATCCGCGCGCTGACCGCTGGTATCGACCGTGTCGCACAGGGCAACTACCGCGAACGCATCTTTCTGGACCGGAAGGACGAATTCGGGCACATGGCCGAGCGCTTCAACGCGATGGCCAGTGAACTCGAAAAGTGGGAGAGCAGCAATCTGTCGCGCATCATGGAGGAGAAGACCCGCGCCGAGGCTGTGATCCAATCCCTGCAGGATGCGAGCATTGGATTGGACGACCATGAGAGGATACTGTTCATCAACCAGGAGGCATTGGACCTGCTTGGCTTGCACGAGATCAATACCACCGGCAAACCAGCTACGGAAGTGGCGAAGGGGAACGATTTTCTGCGGCACGTTCTCAATGACAAATCATCGGCACCGTTCAAGGCGGTAGTGAATGGCAAGGAGAACTATTTCGTGAGCGGGTCAACGCCGATCCAAGGTCCGAACGGGGTCATTGGCACGCTCTTCACGATCCGGGACATCACCCCCTTCAAAGAGCGCGATCTTGCCAAAACGAATTTCCTGGCCACCATCAGCCATGAATTGAAGACACCGCTGGCGAGCACGGATATCGGGCTGACCTTGCTCGAACGCCAAAGCGCCACCACCCTCACGGCGGATCAAGGCGCCATTGTATCAGACCTGCGCAAGGATCATCAACGATTGGTTCGTATCGTGAGCGAGCTATTGGACCTGGCGCAGGCGGAAAGCGGCAACATACGGGTGCAGTTGACCGAGCTATCACTTGATCGCGTGGTACAGGAGGCGTTGGCCGCTGTCAAAGTCAGCGCGCGGCAAAAGAACATCCTCTTCGCAGTGAATGCCAACGACACCTTGGTGCGCGCCGATGCCGACAAGGCCGTTTGGGTACTGGTGAACCTGTTGAGCAATGCCGTGCGTCATTCGCCCCAGGGCGGGAAGGTGACGATCGGGACGTCCACTGCCCACGGCCAAATGGTGCTGAGCATCATTGACCAAGGTCCTGGCATACCTCCCGCTGAACAGGAACACCTGTTCGAGCGCTTTGCGCGGGGCACTTCCACCCACAACAGCACCGGTTTGGGGCTTTCCATCGCCAAGGAATTCATGGTGGCCATGGGGGGCGATATCCGTTTCGACGGGACCGCTACCGGCGGAACATCATTCATTCTCACCTTCGCGGCCGCTCGATGACCGCACATGCCCGCTTCACATAAGCCACTGCATCCGCTATCGGCTGCGGGCCTTCTCGTTACCCTCGGCATCATCTATGGTGACATCGGCACCAGTCCGCTGTATGTCTTCAAGGCCATCATCGGCGAACGCGCGATCACCGAGAACCTGGTCTTCGGCGGCATCAGCTGTGTGGTGTGGACGCTGACGCTGCAGACGACATTCAAGTACATCCTCCTGACGCTGCGCGCCGACAACCGCGGTGAGGGTGGCATCTTCTCGCTGTACGCGTTGGTGCGCCGCTACGCGAAGTGGATCTACCTACCGACGATCCTCGGTGCAGCAACGCTCATGGCCGATGGCATCATCACACCACCGATCTCCGTGTCGTCGGCGATCGAAGGTCTGGGTGGCGTGATGGCTTTTGAAGGCATCATCGTTCCGGGCAACAACTTCACGGTGGGTATCGTGATCGGCATCATCTCGTTGCTGTTCTTCTTCCAGCGCTTCGGTACCAAGGTGGTCGGCTTCGCGTTCGGTCCCATCATGTTCGTGTGGTTCAGCATGCTGCTGATCCTCGGGCTGGTGCAGGTGTCGGCCTTCCCGCATGTGCTGCAATGCCTCAATCCGTACTACGCCTATGAACTATTGGTGGAGTATCCGGGCGGTTTTTGGATCCTCGGTGCCGTGTTCCTTTGTACCACTGGTGCAGAGGCTTTGTACAGCGACCTCGGCCATTGTGGTCGGCGCAACATCCAAACGAGTTGGATCTTCGTGAAGACCGCGCTCGTGATCAATTACATGGGACAGGGCGCTTGGTTGCTCACGCAAGGCGGCACGCACCTCAACGGTGCGAACCCGTTCTATGAACTGATGCCGCCATGGTTCCTGGTGATCGGTGTGGTGATCGCCACCTGTGCGGCCATCATCGCCAGCCAGGCGTTGATCAGCGGTTCGTTCACGCTCATCAGCGAAGCCATACAACTGAACTTCTGGCCACGCGTGCGGGTGAAGTATCCCACGGATGTGCGGGGCCAGATCTATATCCCCAGCGTGAACTGGATCCTCTGGTGCGGTTGTGTGGCTGTGATGCTCTACCTGCGCGAGAGCGCGAACATGGAGGCCGCATACGGCTTCTTCATCGTTATTGCCATGCTCATGACCACCACCTTGATGTACGGCTACCTGCACCTGGTGCTCCGGTGGGCACTGTGGCTGGTGTTGCCCATCATGGGTCTGTTCCTCACGGTGGAGTTCGCCTATTTCGTGGCCAACGCGGTGAAGATCATTCAGCGGCCATGGTTCGTGCTGAGCGTGCTTTCCTTGGTGGGCGTGATGCTCGTGTGGTTCCGCGGCCGCAAGATCACCAACCGGTTCCTGGACTTCGTGAAACTGGCCGATCATGCCCAGGCGCTCCGGGACCTGAGCACTGACAAGGAGATCCCCAAGTATGCCACCCACCTGGTGTACCTGACGAAGGCCGATAGTCCGCGCAACGTCGAGAAGCACATCATCGACAGCATCCTGGCCCGCAAAGTGAAGCGGGCCGACATCTACTGGTTCGTACACGTGAATTACACCGATGCGCCGTACACGCTCGAATACCGTGTGAAAGAACTCATCGACGACAAGGTGATCCGCGTGGACTTCGATCTCGGATTCCGGGTGCAACCGCGCGTGAACATGCTTTTCCGGCGTGTGATCGAGGAACTCTATGCGAATGAGGAGCTGACCTTCAGCAGCAAATACGAGAGCATCAAGAAGGGCGACTTCCACACCGACATCTGCTACGTGCTCACGGAGCGCATCCTCTCCGTGGAGAATGAATTCAACTTCCGGAAGGATGCGATCCTGGATGCCTATTACGCGCTGAAACAGCTTTCGTTGGGCGACCGTGAAGCCTTCGGCCTCGATCCGAACCTTACGGTGATCGAACAGGTGCCATTGGTGATCAACGAAGGGGCTCCTCTGCCTCTTGAGAGGAGGATGTGATCCAAGGAACGTGCTCGCTTGGATGCCACGGACCTGTGATCAGCGGACCTGGCAGCTGATCCCGTTGCGCGATCCTTGCGCAAGTGCACCCGGCCGTCCCTTCATCGGATTTTCACCCGTGGTGCTCCAGTAGCTCGCCCAGCTCCCCGACCACGGGCGCTGCAACCTGACATCCATCAGTTCGCGACCGAAGGGGGTGCCCTGTCTTTGCACCGTGGATCCCCATGTGCTGACTTCCGTCACCTGCTATCACTGCGGTGATCCGTGTGCCGAAGAACACCGTGTTCACGAAGGCAAGGACTTCTGTTGCCAAGGTTGCGAGGTGGTGTACGACCTGCTGAACGAAAGCGGGCTGTGCAACTACTACGCAATGGAAAAGCAGCCAGGCGTGAAGCAGCGCAGCACTGTGGATGAGCAACGCACCGAGCTGTTCGATCTGCCCGAGATGCGGCAGCGCGTGGTGGAGTTCAGCGAGGAGGGGGTCACCCGGGTACGTTTCCATGTGCCACAAATGCATTGCAGTTCGTGCATCTGGTTGCTGGAGAACCTGAACCGCTTGGAGCCGGCCGTGCTGCGGTCGCGTGTCGATTTCTCTTCCAAGGAACTCACCATCACATTCCGCGAAACGGGTTTCGGCCTACCGCGCTTGGTGAAGCTGTTGCGGCGCATCGGCTACGGACCACAGATCACCGCAGCCAACGGGAAGGAGCGGACGGACACCGTACCGCGCATCATGTACATCCGACTGGGTGTGGCCGGTTTCATATTCGGTAACACCATGCTGTTCAGTTTCCCGGAGTACTTGGGCGCGGGCAGTGAAGCCGGATTGAAGAGCGGGTTCCAATGGCTTGCCATCCTGTTCTCCTTGCCCGTCGTGTTCTTCCTCAGCACCGGGTTCTTCAAGAGCGCATTGGCGGGCATCCGTGCCCGGCAAGTGAACATCGACCAACCGATCGCGCTGGGCATCGTGGCCTTGTGGACGCGGAGTTTGTGGGAGGTGTTCAGTGGTATCGGCCCGGGTTACTTCGATTCGCTTGCCGGGCTGTTGTTCTTCCTGCTGATCGGCCGGTGGTACCAAGCATATACCTACCGCGCCTTGCGTTTCGATCGGGCCCTTGAGGATTTCCTGCCGCTGGTGGTGCTGCGCAGAACCGCAATGGGCGAGGAGCCGGTGAGGGTCGCGGACCTGGAACCCGGTGACCGCATCGTCATCCGTGATCAAGAGCTCATACCCGTGGATGCCACGCTGTGCTCCGGAACGGGCTACATCGACAACAGCTTCATCACCGGCGAACCCTTGCCCACACGGAAGAAGGCCGGCGACGCGATCAAAGCCGGGGGCCGCCAACGTGGCGCGGTGATCGAACTGGAGGTGCTGCGTTCCTTCGCCGAAAGCCGCTTGAAGCGGCTGTGGGCGGAGCAGGAGAGAAGACACGACCGGCCCGCCATGCCGCGGATGATCGACAACGTGGCGCGACGGTTCACCATTGCCGTGCTACTGATCTCGCTCGGTGCGGCGTTGTACTGGTGGGGCAAGGACAGCACGCAGGTGTGGCCCGTGGTAACGGCCGTGCTCATCGTGGCCTGCCCGTGCGCCCTGGCGTTGAGCATGCCGTTCGCATACGGCCATACGATCCGTCTCATGGGCAAGCGTGGCCTCTTCCTGCGCGACGCTGAAGTGGTGGAACGCATGGCGCGCATCGACACGGTGGTGTTCGACAAGACGGGCACGCTCACCGCGCGCGATGCGCACGAGATGGAGTGGCAGGGCCCAGTGCTTTCCGAACGCAACAGCGCATTGGTGCGCTCGCTCGCACGTAACAGCACGCACCCGCTGAGCGCGGTGCTCGCCCAGGAGATCAAGGGCAAGCTTCTCGACGTGAGCGATGTGGAGGAGGTGGCAGGCCGGGGTATCATGGGCACGGTGCAGGGCGTGATCCTTCGCCTTGGTTCGGCGCCGTTCTGCGGCGGCGATGAACAACCGCGGAAGAACGGGGAGGCGCATGTGCACGTCACCATCAGCGGATCGCACCGTGGTCATTTCACCATCCGCAAGCGCGCACGCCGCGGCATTGCCGCGGCCGTGTTGCGCTTGCGCGGACCCATGCGCGTGGCACTGCTCACGGGCGACGCACAGGTGGATACCGAACTGCAGGAAGCGTTCCGCGGTTCCACGGTGCGGACCGGTTGCTCACCGGGGGACAAGTCGCACGCGATCCTCGAGGAACAGGTGGAAGGGCACCGGGTGCTGATGGTGGGCGATGGCCTCAACGATGCCGGTGCGTTGGCGCAGAGCGATGTGGGCATCACCGTGACGGAAACGAGCGCCGCGCTGACACCCGCGAGCGATGCGATCATGGATGCGGGTTCCCTGGAACAGTTGCCGCATTTCCTGCACATGGCCCGGCGCGCAAGGCGGATCGTCGTTGCGAGTTTGTTCATCTCGTTGTGTTACAACGTCACCGGCGTGTCCTTCGCGGTGAGCGGCCACCTGACCCCGTTGATAGCGGCGATCCTGATGCCGCTGAGTTCGGTCACCGTGGTGGCTTTCGTTACACTCGCCGTTGCGTGGTCAGCTCGGCACAAAACACACCGGTCCGCATGAATCACTCACTCTCGGTCGGACGCTGGAGCAGAAGGGTGTTGATCGCACTCTTGGCTTTGCTCTCGTTCACCGCGTTGGGCGGCGGTGCGTTATTGATGGTCCGTCCGGACGGCAGCCTCATGGGCATGTCGCCGGGCGACTTCGCGACCACATTTTTCGCCGACTTCCTCTGGCCGGGTCTCATCCTGTTCATCGTGTTCGGGATCGGAAGCGCGGTCGCGGCGGTAGCTGTTGGGCGCCGACTGGTCGCCGGAACAACATTGGCGATGCTGATCGGCTCCGGACAGGTGATCTGGATACTCGCGCAGATCGTGATGATCGAACACCTCTCCTGGTTGCAAGCGTTCTACGCAATGCTGGGCGTGGCCATCACCGCGCTCGCCTCCTATGAACGACGGCGCGACAAGGTGCCGCACGTGCTCTAGGTTCTGGCTCTCTTCCCTGTCCGCGACTACTTCCCTTCCTTCCCTTTCTCCTTGAAGTACTTGCGGAAAAACCAATTGCGCTGCAAGGCGCGAAGGTCTTCAGTGAGCGTTGCCGAACTGGTATCCAGGTTGGCGATCACACGTTTCACATCGACCACCACTGCGGTATCGCGTGTAAGGGTGTGGCCCAGGCCCCCTTGCTTGTTCAATCCTGCTGCGAAACGGCTCAGTTCATGCGCGACCACTGCCATCGAATCGGAAACATGTTGCAGGTTCCCGAGCACCTGCCGCACCTGTTGCTCGGCCGCTGGATCGCTCACGAGCATGCCCAAGGCGCCCTCGCCAGCCTGGAGGCTGCGCACCACTTCGTTCGCACGTTGTGTGATCTCGCGCGCATTCGCAGCTGCGCCACGTACATCGGCGAACATCCCGTGCACGTCCACCACCAGTGCCGTGTCGGTGAGCAGCGTCAACAATCCGTTCTCTGAGTTCAACCGTTGGGCCAGCGCGCGCAGATCGCCGGTGATGGCAACGAGGTTCTCGTTCGATGTTCCCAGTGTGCGCAGCATTGCGTCGGTATCAAGCCCCGGCGAAGACTTCAGCACATCACCATCCGCCAAGGGCCCACCGCTGCCATCGCCGGGAATGATGTTCACCAGCTTGTTGCCCATGAGGCCATCGGAGGCGATCTCCGCTATCGCATCTGTTCGGACGAAGGCTGCATCCTTCCGGCGGATCATCATCTCCACCAACACGACCGTATCGCTTGCGATGGTGATGTCCACCACCGTGCCCACGTTGATCCCCGCGTAGCGGACGTTGCTGCCGGCACGTAAGCCGTTCACCTCCTTGAATTCGGCAGTGACATCCAGCGTGCGGCTGAAAAGATCGCGCTTGGCACCGAGCAGGTACAGGCCCAGAACGAGCAAGGTGACGCCCGTCAGGACGAAGACCCCGAGTTTGAAAATGTTCGTTCGTTCGTTCGCCATCACATGAAGATGAAGAATGGTTTCACTAGCGGATCCTCCGAGGCGTAGAGTTCGTCGTAACCCGCTTCCGCATGGTTGCGCCCTTCGATCAGCACCGCGATACGGTTAGCGGCGAGCTTCGCCACGTTGAGGTCATGGGAGATGATGACGGATGAGGTGCCATACTTCTTCTGCAATTGCAGGATCAGTTCCACGATCTCTTTGCCCGTGATCGGGTCCAAGCCCGTGGTGGGTTCATCGTACAATACGATCTCCGGTTTCAGGATCAGCGTGCGCGCAAGGCCGATGCGTCGCCGCATGCCGCCCGAG
>JBATMK010000208.1:0-3154 GCA_049289815.1 Flavobacteriales bacterium | reverse complement strand
GTGGGAGCCGATCGCGCTCGGACCTCACGCCGACAATCCAGCGGCCACCGGACCTGCAGGAACGATCCACACCACTCTGGCTGACTGGGCACGCTTCGTCGCGGCCCACCTGCGCGGAGAACACGGTGACCAGGATTACCTCAAGCCCACGACTTGGCAGCGACTGCATACACCTGGCGGCATCGATTGGGGATACTCACCCGGGTGGGTTGTGACCGAGCAAGAATGGGCCGGAGGCAAACTCCTGCGGCATATCGGCAGCAATAACTTCTGGTTGGCCGAGGCCTCCCTTGCCATACGCAAGGACTTTGCAGTGTTGATCGTGACGAACGTAAGCGACGAAGCGGTCGAAGCACCGTTCAAAGAACTCCTCGCCGCGCTGGTCGCCGATCACGCGGCGAACCACAAATGAGCGCGAGGCTGCGAGACGGATGGCGATCTGCCATGAACCGTAGCAAGATCAAGTCCGCTGATCGTTCGCTTCCTCCTGACCGTGTACACGGCGTGTCTTGGGCCAACGGTACGTTTGTGTCATGCGCCCTCTCCGCTTCTCCATCAACGTCACCCTGGACGGCTGCTACGATCACACGGTGGGGATCGCGGACGAGGACCTGCACCGCAACGCCATGGAGTACATCGCCCAATGCGATGCCCTGCTGTTCGGCCGGGTGACCTACGAGATGATGCTGGCCGCGTGGCGCTTGCCGGTGTCGTGGCCGATGCCCGGGTGGATGCTGCCCTTCGCGCAGACCATCGACGCAGCGAAGAAGTACGTGGTGAGCAACACGCTGAAGGAGGTCGATTGGAATTCGGAGCTCGTGCGCGGGGACCTCGCGGCTTTCGTTCTGCAGCTCAAGCAGCAGCCGGGCAAGGGCATCGGCGTAGGGGGTGTGCAGCTCGCCATGGCATTGACTGAGCTGGGCCTCATCGATGAGTACCAGATCGTAGTGCATCCGCGGATCATCGGTCGTGGACCGACCTTGTTCGCTGGACTTTCCAAGATGGTGGACCTGAAACTCGTGGGCCGGGAGGAGTTCGGCTCGGGGGCAGTGGCGATGCGGTATGAGGTGAAGAGGTAGCTCCCCCCCCCCCAAGCACCTAAGGCAGGTCCTTCAGCAGTTCAGCGAAGTAGGCCTTCCGCTCCTGGCTCGTCATCGCTTTGCGCGCCTTGTTCACGAACGAGGATGGTGCTGCCGTCCTTGGGTCGTGCTTCGCGCTCCACAAGATCATCTCCAGCATCACTGGCAAGAGGTCCTTGCCGCGCGGCGTGAGCGAATAGTACCATGGATTGCCGCGGCCCTCACCAGCGGTGGCTTTGATGATGCCCGTGGCTTCCAACTTCTTCAAGCGATCCGCCAGCACGGCTGTCGCGATGCCTTCACCACCGTCGAGGAACTCGCGGTACTGCCGCTTGCCCTTGAAGAGCAGGTCACGAATGATCAGCAAGGTCCAACGGTCGCCGAAGTGGTTCAGCCCGAAGGCGATGGGGCAATGAGTCCCGTGCTCCATTCAACGAAGAGCCCTCCGGCGCTTGTTCCTGTTGTTGCGCATTCCGCCAGCTCCTTGCACCGCACGAAAGTAGACCGTTGGAGCGATATACTTTCATATCCGAAGTAATTGATCACATTTGCTTCACCGACCGATCATGAAGCGCATCCTGCTCACCACCCTGGCCTTCATCGTGGCCACTTTCGCCATTGAAGGCACGTCGCACTTCGCAATCAACAAGGACTTCTACGCCGGCATTTCCTTCATACGACCTGAACCCATCGTGGCCATGGGCTTCGTTACGATGATCCTGCAAGGCCTGGTGATGGGCTGGCTCTACCCGCGCTTCCACGATCCGGCGCGGCCACTGTTCAGCGGTTGGCTCTTTGCGATGTCCATCTTCGTCATCCTCGGCGGCTACATCGTGATCGTTGAACCATCGAAGTACACCGTGCCTTCGATCGGGCAATGGGTGGCCGTGGAGGGCATCGCAGCGTTCCTGCAGTTCACCCTGTTCGGCGTTCTTCTGGGCTTTATCCACCGCAACCGAACTGCGACCGTTCCCGCGTAACACAACCCCTGACTTCCACACAAACCCAGCTTACCATGAACAGCAATACCAACAGCCTCAACTGGTTCGAGATCCCGGCCACGGACATCAAGCGCGCCAAGAAGTTCTACGAGACCGTGTTCAACATATCCATGGAGGACATGGAAATGGGGCCGATGAAGGCGGCCATGTTCCCCATGGAAGATGGCAGCGGCAAAGCCAATGGCTGCATCAGCCAGAGCCCCATGCACACGCCCAGCATGACCGGTTGTGTGATCTACCTGAACGCGGATCCCGACCTGAGCGATGCCCTAGGCCGTGTGGAAAAGGCAGGCGGTAAAGTGACCATGCCCAAGACCGGCATCGGCCCTAATGGCTTCATGGCCTTCTTCGTGGACACCGAGGGCAACCAGATGGCGATGCATTCGAACAAGTGATCCGCAGGTGGAACAACACCACCGATCACTTCCTTAGGATCTTCCATGGCTTGGTAAACAACTCCCGTGGATCGATGAGAGCACATTGGATCACACTCCTGTTCGTTGTTGCGGTCAGTTGCTCCTGGACCGACAAGGCATCCCATTCGAACACACCCGGCGGCATTACACTATTGACCGAGGGACCGCGAGGCGGTGGCTATACCGATGCAAATGGAAGAGCGCTTGGGTACTGGATCTACAGGGTACACGTCATGAACTACACGACCGTTCCGGCCGAGTTGGCCATGGACTTTCCCGGCGACCCTATCGTGATGCTGCCAGACTCCGCTAAGCACCCCAGCGTTTTCCTGTTCCCGGACGAGATCAGCCCGGACACAGCGCAGGACGTCCTCAATTTCGGGATCAAAGGATCGGAAGCCTTTTTGATCACACGTCCAAGCGGACCTACATCGCTGAGAACAACAGTGCTGCCCGGAGAAGATCATCTCTTGTACATCGGAGTGGTCCTTCCTCCAGACGGAGTTGGACGTGCAGAACTGTTCATCGATGGGCAAGGGCCCGATTCGTTCTACTTTCCTGAAGGATCCATCCCGACCGGCACAAAGAAGGGGGATGAACACGACCTCATCTTCGGCATAGCCATCGACCCACCGAGGCACTATGCAATGGTCCCTTG
>JBATMK010000207.1:0-2516 GCA_049289815.1 Flavobacteriales bacterium | reverse complement strand
GTGAGCACTTGCGATTGGCCGATGGTTATCGGGAAAGTGATCGTATCGGCCAGGTTGCAGCTCAAGCTGTCAAAAGCGACAAGCATCACGGTGTACACACCTGCTGTGGTATACAGGTGGCTGGGCGCATACGTTGTATCGAGCGCACTACCGTCGCCGAAATCCCAGACCCAGTTCGTTCCGGTGCTGGTGTTCGAGAAATCAATGACGATGGGCGCACAGCCCTGGTTCAAGCTGCTCGCTCCTGCGGCATTCACACCGGCGGCTTGGAAATCGATCTTGAACACACCGATGTCCCAACCCACCGACTGCGTTTGGGCCCATGCCCATGCCGTGGTCTGCAAGCTGCCCATGCCGCTGCAAACGCCCTGGTAGATGATCCCGTTCTTATCGAAGCGGCTGGTGCCACCATCCACGTGGCTGCCGCCGTAGTACGTACCGAAGAGGATACCCACCATGTCCACATCGAACGCGGCCAACCAGAACGATCCACTGCCGTACAGCATATCGGGCGTAGTTGGAAGACCATTGCTGTTGAAGCCGCTCAGGTACACGTGATCGCAATGATCCACCAGGAAAGCCACGGGTGCGGTGTTGCCGCCCATCATGGTACTCACCGGCACCGTTGCAAGATCGCTGATGAACTTGGCGACGAAAATGCTGCCGCCGGCATTGCCGTATGTGCCGGCAGGTTGGATCGGGATCGCACCGTCGCTCTGGCCGTAGATCCAGATATCGCCTTGGTTGTCGGTATCCAGGAAGTAAGGACGATCATCATCGGTTGTACCGTAAAAGGTGGACGCAAGAAGAGCGGAGCCGGTGGTGTTCATCTTGGCCACCCATCCGTCGCGCCCGCCGATGAGCGTGGTCTGGAAAGCCCCCGGGGTTGTTGTGAAATTGGCGCTCTCCGTGCTGCCGCAAACGAAAAGGCTGCCGTTGCTCAAACGCAGACCGAATGCGCCATCATCGCCCGTACCACCCATGAAGGTGCTCCAGAGCAAGCTGCTGCAGTTGCTGTTCACTGACAATACCACACCGTCCTGCCCGCCACCGAAGGTTGTTTGGATCGCCCCGGCGGTGGTCGGGAAATTCGCACTGGAACTGAAACCCGCCACCAATACGTTGTCGTTCGGGTCCAGATAGATCTCCCCGCGGTACGCTTCGCCGTAGTTGCCCCACATGCTGTTGGTGCCGTCATCGCCGCTTCCTCCAACGAAAGTGCTGCCCACCAATGCGCTGCCATCCGCAGCGAACACGGTGATGATCATGTCGTTACCACCACCGTTGTGCGTGCCGTCGTACGCGCCCGTCGTTGTTGGGAAGTTGATGCTGGCCGTGGATCCCATCACACACAGCTGGCCCTGGCTGTTCACGATCATACTGTGTGGGTTCTCGCCTGCGTTGCCACCGAGGTAACTCGCCCAGATCAGGTTGCTGCCATCGGGGTTGTACTTGCTATGACTCATATCCGTACCACCACCACCGAAGGATGTCTGGAACGCGCCCAACGTTGCCGGGTAGGTGGGACCGAAGTTCCGGGCGCCGGTGTACATGTTGCCCAGATCGTCATAGGTGGCGCAATGGCCGTAGTTGCTCGAGCCACTGCATCCGCTCAGTGTACTGGCGATCAATATGGGATCGATCGTTACGGGGCGCGAAGCATCGTATGTGCCATTTAACTTGAACCCGAGTCGATCACCTGCCAAACGGAACGAACAGCGGATGGCTTCGTGAGCGCCATCGGTGTAAAAAGCCACTGGTGCCAATTCGGTCACTTCACCTACCGAAGTGGTCATCACCAAATTGCCTTCACCGTTCACATGCAGGCCATCCAGTCCCGAGAAAACAAGGCCGATGCTTGCCGGGTCGGCACCGGGCGCCAACAGCACATCGTACTTCAGGTTCCCCTCCGCCGCATGGAACACAACATCGACCCCTGGCCACACCTGCTCATAGCCTAGTTCGCCGAACACGGGCACATGTCCGCGCCAAAGAGCGGGGTCGTTGCCGAGGAAATAGTTGTGGTAGAACGATGCCCGGTCATGCTCTTCAACCTGCACGGCAGGTGCTGCTGCGTCGAAATGCATGCGCCACGCGTGGCCGTTGAAACGAATGGCCGCCTGTTGTTCAAGGGTCAACTGTCCGGCATCGTGCATCACGCTGAAAGCATCCTCCTGGAGCTTCACCCAGGTAACACCATCCCTTTCCATGAAGGCTGTTGCTCCGTTGGCATCGGCGCGGTAGAGAAAAGGCGCCTGCCATTGACCCTCGTTCTTCACGAACTGCACGGTGGCTGGGCCATGCACATGGCCGTCGTGATCGATCGGTGCGGAAGGGCCGTTGGCGAAGAGAACCACCGCAGGAAGTGTGGCGCAAACGAGGAGAGTGGGACGGAGCATGGTCATGGTGGTCGATGTCAGGCGTTTGCCTGACGGGGAGGTCGCAAAGGACGTTGCCCAAAAATGGGAACGGACGTCCACACTTCGGCACCGGTCGCGACCGGTCGCGACCCCAAC
>JBATMK010000206.1:0-3912 GCA_049289815.1 Flavobacteriales bacterium | reverse complement strand
AGCAGGTACAGGCCCAGAACGAGCAGGGTAACGCCCGTCAGCACGAAGACCCCGAGTTTGAAAGTGTTCGTTCGTTCGTTCGCCATCACATGAAGATGAAGAATGGTTTCACCTGCGGATCTTCCGAGGCGTACAGTTCGTCGTAGCCTGCTTCCGCATGGTTGCGGCCTTCAATGAGCACGGCGATGCGGTTGGCGGCGAGCTTCGCCACGTTGAGATCATGGGAGATGATGACGGATGAGGTGCCGTACTTCTTCTGCAATTGCAGGATCAGTTCCACGATCTCCTTGCCCGTGATCGGGTCCAAGCCCGTGGTGGGTTCATCGTACAATACGATCTCCGGTTTCAGGATCAGCGTGCGCGCAAGGCCGATGCGTCGCCGCATGCCGCCCGAGAGCTCACTGGGGTACATGTCAGCGGTGTTCTCCAGCCCCACGTTCCCGAGGGCTTCTTTCACCAGCGCGTCGCGATCGTTCCCTTCCTGTGCGATCCAGTGCCGACGCAGCGGGAACTCAAGGTTCTCGCGCACGGTCATGGAATCATACAGGGCACTGCTCTGGAAGAGGAAGCCGATCTTCACCCGGATGCGATCGAGCTCGTCGTGATCCAATGCAAGCATGTCCTTGCCGAGCACCGAGATGCTGCCCTTGTCCGGCTTGAGCAGACCCACGATGCACTTGATCAGCACCGACTTCCCCGAGCCTGACTTGCCCAGCACCATCACGCTCTCGCCCCGGCGCACGGTGAGGTCGAAGCCCTGCAACACCTTCTTCTTGCCGAACGACTTGTGCAGGTCCTTGATGGCGATCACCACCTCGGCATCCGCGCCCACATTGGGCGGTGCTCCGATCGAAGATGTGGTTCCCTGTTCCATCAGTTGAGTCCCATGATCTCGGTTACCTGCACGGCCACCAGATCGAGGATGAAGATGAGCAACGAGGCGAGCACAACGGCGGAGTGCGCAGCACGCCCTACACCTTCCGTTCCCTTCTCCGTTGTGAATCCCTTGTAGCAGCCCACTATTCCGATGGCCAACCCGAAGAAGACCGATTTGATGAGGGCCGGGAACACATCACTGAAGACGAGCGCATCGAACACCTGTTGCTGGAAGAGGTCCCAGCTCACGGCGCCTTTGATGTTCACGCCGATGTAGCACGCGAAAATGGAAATGGCGTCCGCGATGATCACCAGCAGCGGCAGCATCAGAATGGTGCTCCACACGCGCGTTACCACCAGGTACTTGAACGGATTGGTGCCGCTCACCTCCATCGCGTCGATCTGCTCGGTCACCTTCATGCTGCCCAGTTCGGCACCCATGCTGGAACCGATGCGGCCAGCGCAGATCAACGCCGTGATCACCGGGCCGATCTCGCGTACGATGCTGATGGACACCATCGCCGGAAGCATCGTCTGCGCCCCGAAGCTCTCCAACGTGGGCCGGCTCTGGATGGTGAGCACAAGGCCCATGATGAATGCGGTGACCGCAACGAGGGGCAACGAGAGGTAGCCGTTGAGGAATGATTGCCGGATCAGCTCGCGCCACTCGAAACGCGGACGGAACGCTTCGCGGAAGAAGTGCCCGGTGAAGTAAGATACCTCCCCGACCTCCAACAGGACCTTCCGCAACGCGCTTGGGGTTTTGGCTGGTTCCATGGGGGTGTGAAAAGATAACGGTCGGTGGCGGAGGTCGACCTGACGAACGTCACCGCACACTGGATCGCACAGCCGAAGCACCGTCGCGCCAGCCGTGCGATCCGCGCTCGGAATTACGCCTTGGAGCGGTCGGTGGAAGTGAGGCGCTCGAAGAGCGCGCTCACTTCATCCTTCGTCTTGCCGAGCTTCTGCTGCAAGCGCCCGCGCAGTTCATCTTCTTTCCCCTCCACATACAACAAGTCGTTGTCGGTGAGGTCGGCGTATTCCTGCTTGAGCTTTCCTTTCAGCTCGTTCCAGTTGCCTTTGATCTTGTCGGTGGTGCTGCTCATGGTATCGGGTTTTGCCCGTGCTCACCCATCCTTCATGCCAAAGCCGCATAACCTGTCCACTCCGGTACGTACGACAATTGCGGAGCATGGATCCCGGTAGGCCTCTCATCAGATCGGGCATCATTCTCTACAATGCTCGGGTCCGGGGTTCCGGCCTGGTTCCTTCCCGACCGGCAAAGCTCATTGTACCGATTGACGATGATCAGCGACGAGGCCTGCTGAGTGCGATTGCTTCGCATTGTCAACCGATGGTGGATAGAGATATCAACAAAACCAAAACCAACGGCCATGTCCACGCTGCTCGCACCCCGCAACCTGTTCCCATCGTTCTTCGACGATGACAACTTCAACCTGCCATCGCGCTTGATGGATTCCGACGTTTGGTCACTGCCTTCAAGGGCATTCAACACACCCTTCTTCCGGAACACAGCGGTGCCAGCGGTGAACATCAAGGACAACACCAAGAGCTTCGACCTCGAACTGGCGGTGCCGGGCTTCAAGAAGGAAGACCTGAGGGTGAAGGTGGACGGCGATGTGCTCACCATTTCTTCCGAGAAGAAGAAAGAGAGCGAAGAAGACAAGAACGGCTACACCCGTCGCGAGTTCAGCTACTCGTCCTTCCAGCGCTCGTTCCAATTGCCAGCGAACACCGACGCTGACAATGTGAAGGCCAACTTCGTGGATGGCATCCTCAAGCTGTCCATCCCGAAAACGAAAGCCTTACCGGAGAAGAACGGCAAGGAAGTCCGGATCGCCTGACATCGGCTCCCCCGGTCAAAGCGATGATGGCAGCAACGGAGCGCTAAGGCGCTCCGTTGTCGTATCCACACATGTATCGTATCCCATTCCTGATGGTCGTCATGAATGGTGGAAGTGGACGACCGAGAGTTTTGGCGCTCACTTGTACCCCGCCAGAGCGTCCCGCGCCCCGAGTGCCTCAACGCCGACGGTCTCTACTACGAGGAGGGCTGCCTGAAGTGCAAGAGCTGCGGGGCGAGCAAGTGCGGGTGATGGCTCCTTCTTGACCGATGTCATGTGGGAACACGGTCGATCGCGGTTCATTGCGACGCGTGAAGCATCGTACCATCATTGAACCGTTCCGGATCAAGAGCGTTGAGCCCATCGGCATCAGCACCGAGGCCGAGCGTGTGGAACAGCTGAAGACCGCACATTACAACCCCTTCCTCCTGCGATCGCGCAATGTGATCATCGACCTGATGACCGACAGCGGCACCAGTGCCATGAGCGCGCACCAGTGGGCCGGTGTGATGGAAGGGGACGAGGCATATGCAGGTTCCCGATCATGGGAGCGTATGGAGCGGGCCGTGCAAGAACTTACGGGAATGGACCACGTCCTGCCCACCCACCAGGGTCGTGCAGCGGAGCGCATCATCTACGGGCATCTCGGCGGTGAGGGCAAGGTCTTCATCAGCAACACGCATTTCGACACCACGCGCGCCAACATCGAGTTCACTAAGGCCACGGCGATCGACATCCCCATCGCCGAAGGGAAGGATCCGGCGCTCCAGCATCCCTTCAAGGGCAACATGGACGTGGCCGAACTGGACCGCCTGCTGAAGGAGCACAAAGGCCATGTCGGCGCGGTGATCCTCACGGTCACCAATAACAGCGGTGGCGGCCAGCCGGTGAGCATGGCCAATGCTGAAGGTGTGTCCGCGATCTGCAAGCGCCACGGCGTGCTCTTCCTGCTCGACTGCTGCCGGATCGCTGAGAACAGCTGGTTCGTGAAGCACCGCGAAGGAGACTTGTCATCGCTGACCTACCGCCAGATCGCGCAGCGCATGTTCTCCCTGGCCGATGGTGCGGTGATGAGCGCGAAGAAGGACGCGCTGGTGAACATGGGCGGCTTCCTCTCATTGCGCGATGAGGCGCTCGCTGAAGCTTGCACGAACCTGCTGATCATCACCGA